>JASHOV010000169.1 GCA_030038495.1 Streptosporangiaceae bacterium | reverse complement strand
CGCGGCATGTGCGAGCGTTGTCGATGGCCTGCTCCCGTAGCTGGGAGCCGTCAACTCCCTCGCTGCGAGCGCTGACGGGCTACTGCCGTTCGTCCGCTTACGCAGCGGAGCAAGAGCCGTTACCGTATCCGCGCCAGGCCGGCTAATACCGTAGTTTGACGGTAGTGCCCCGCCTTCCAGCCGAACATGCTGGTGATCACCTACCGATCTTCAAGGGGTGATCACGATGGCGGAAGTGGATCTCGACAAGTTCATGGAGTTCGTGCACAAGTTCGCGGCTGATCTCGGCGCGACCGTAGCGGCCGGGTCTGTGGTCATCGGCGACCGGCTTGGCCTGTACCGGGCGCTGGCCGCTGACGGACCAGCGACCGCTGCTGAGCTGGCCGCTCGCACCGGGACCGATACCCGTTACGTCGCCGAGTGGCTGGCCGGTCAGGCCGCCGGCGGCTACGTGACCTACGACGCGGATGGCGAGCGCTACTCGCTGACGCCTGAGCAGGCGCTGGCCCTGGCCGACCCGAACGGACCGGTGAATGTCCCTGGCGGGTTCACGGCCGCGCTTGGCGCTCTGTCGGCGGTGCCGGCGGTGACCGAGATCTTCCGGACCGGCGCCGGCCTGGGCTGGCACGAGCAGCATCCGGACGTCATCGTCGGGGTCGAGCAGTTCTTCCGGGCCGGCTATGCAGCCCACCTGATTCAGGACTGGCTCCCGGCGCTGACCGGCGTGCATGAGAAGCTCGAGCGCGGCGGCCGCGTCGCCGACGTCGGGTGCGGTGCCGGAGCGTCGGTGATACTGCTCGCGCAGGCCTACCCGAATTCGCGGTTCCGCGGATCCGACTACCACGACGGCTCGATCGAGCTGGCACGCAAGCGTGCGGCAGACGCAGGCGTGACCGACCGAGTCACCTTCGAGGTCGCGACGGCGGCCAGCTTCTCCGGCGGCGACTACGACCTCGTTGCCACCTTCGACTGCCTGCACGACATGGGCAATCCAGCCGAGGCCGCCCGCAGCATCAGGCAGTCGCTGGCTCCCGACGGCAGCTGGCTGATCGTGGAGCCGATGTCCGGGGACTCGGTGGCCGAGAACCTGAACCCGGTGGGGCGGGTCTACTACTCGTACTCCACCTTGCTGTGCCTGCCGAATGCCCGCTCCCAGCATGGCGTCATGGAACTCGGCGCACAGGCCGGCGAGGCTGCCATCAGGGAGGTCGTGCTCGGCGCGGGCTTCAGCTCGTTCCGGCGGGCCACAGAGACACCATTTAACCTGGTGTACGAGGCGCGTCCCTGATGGCCCTGCGGTCGGCCTCACCGAGCGGGAGGGGCGAGCCTGATCATGGCCAGCACGCTGGTGGGGCGCGGCGCCGAGTGCGCCGCGCTCCGCGGCGCGATCGGGGCCGCCGCGGCTGGCCGGGGCGAGCTCATTCTGGTCGCGGGCGAAGCCGGGGCCGGGAAGACGACGCTGGTCGACCATGTGCTGGCTGGTGCGGGCCTGAGAGTTCTGCGCGGCCGGGCGACCGAATGGACACATTCCGCCTATGACGCGATCTCCGTGGCCATCCACCCGCTGCTGCCATCCGGAGCCGAACGCCCGCCGGCGCTGGCTCCTCTGTTCCCTGAGCCTGGAGTCGCCTTGGGTGAGCAACAGCCTGCGGCGCTTGCCGAAGCAGTGTGCGCACTGCTCGCGCAGGGTGGTGACCCCACCGCGCTGTTTCTGGACGACCTGCAGTGGGCGGACGAGGCCACGCTGGCGCTGCTCCCGCCGCTGACCGATGCGGCGAGGGGGCTCCCGGTCGTTGTCGTGGGCTGCTACCGCAGCGACGAGTTGCCCCGCGGTCACAGCCTGCGAACCGTCAGGGCCCGGTTGCGGCGCAGCCGCCAGCTCACCGAGACAGGGCTCGGCCCGCTGGCCGACGCCGACGTAACTGACTTGCTCACTGCGCTCCTTGGCGCCGCACCCCAGCCCGCGCTAGCTGCCCTCGTTGCCAGCCGGGCCGACGGCCTGCCGTTCGCGGTTGAAGAACTTGCGTTCGCGCTTCGCGACGCCGGCCGCCTGGTCCGCATCGACAATGCGTTCGCCCTGGCCGGCGCTGGCGCCGGCCCTGTGCCCGACGGCGTGCGGGAAGCCGTGCTCCTCCGGTCCGCACGACTGTCGGATCAGGAACGTGCCCTGCTTGAGGCGGCCGCAGTCGCGGGCCTGGAGTTCGACGTGGACACACTTCTTTCAGCGAGCGGCGTTGCCGTCTGGCCAGACGGATTCACCGGGTCCGGACTGGTCACCGACGTAGCCGAGGGAAAGGCCGCGTTCCGGCACGCGCTGACCCGCGAGGCGATCTACGCCGACATCCCATGGACCAGGCGCCGCCGCATCCATCGTGAGCTTGCCAGCACGCTCGCCGGCGCTGACGCGGCGCCTGCGCTGATCGCCGCGCACCTGCTCGCGGCGAAAGACTACGGCCCGGCCAGCCACGCGCTTGTTGCCGCGGCCCAGCGGTATTGGTCCGTGCACGCTTACCGCGACGCCGCTCGGGCACTACGAGCCGCGCTCGACCACTGGCCGCCGGACGCCGACGACGAAGACCGGATTGCCGCAATCGACCAGCTGGCCCGGTGCGCAGAGCGCTGCAGCGAATACACCGAAGCGGTTTCGCTGCTCCGCGAACTCGCCGAGGAGCAGCACCGCACCGGAGATGTCCTCGGCCTGGCTGGCACGCACAGGCGGCTGGCGCTGGTACACGAACTGCGGGGTCAATGGGAGTCGGCCCTGGCTGAGCGAGAGCTAGCGGCCGCGAACTTCTGTGCGGCAGGCTTGCCGGCCGAGGCGGCGATCGACCGCCTGGCAATCGCGACTCACCTGCGGGCGGCGGCCAGCTACTCGGCTGCGCTGGTCACACTCAATGCGGCCAGCGCGGACGCCGAGGCTGGCAAGCGGCCGGATCTGCAACTCCGCGTTCTCGGACTACGCGGAAACGTGCTCTGCCGGCTCGGGAATCCAGCTGAAGGCATCGCCGCCGTCCGGACCGCGCTTGATCAGGCGCTGATTGATTCGATGACCGACACCGCTGCTGAGCTCCATCAGCGGCTGGCCGACTCGCTCGAGCATTCGGGCGACTACCGGGCTGCCGCGGCCGCGTATGCAGCCGCGTACCAGTACTGCGATGCGCATGGGGCCGATGCGGTCGGCGAGATCTGCCGAGCCTGCGCCACCGCGGTCCTGTTCGCCCGCGGCGACTGGGACCGTGTGCTGGCCGTCACGGAGGACGTTCTGTCGTCGGCCGCGCTTCCGCACGCCCAGGCCGTCGCGCACAGCATGGCCGGACTAGTTCATGCCCTGCGGGGGTCGGCCAAGGTTGCGCGCCGGGAACTGGCTGAGGCAGTCCTGATCGGGACCAGAATCGAGCTCACTCCTGTACAGCTGACGGCGCTGTGGGGCCTCGCCATGCTCGAAGACGTGGCCGGAAACCACGGCGAGGCCGCGGACCAGGCGCGCCAGGTGCTGGCTCTCGTCAGCCGGACCCAGGAGCGCCATTACGCGCTGATGCCGCTGCCGTGGATGTCGACGTTCTTCGCCCAGCACAAGCTGACAACCGAGTGCAAGCGCTGCGCTGCAGCGCTCTCGGAGATTGCCGAGGCTACCGGCACACCTGAGGCCATCGCAGCCCTGGCGCATGCCCGTGGCGAGACCCTGCTAGCCGAGCAGCCAGAAGTCGGGGCCGGCGAGCTCGGCCGGGCCGCGGAGATGTTCGGGCAGCTGAAATTGCCGCTGGCCACCGCCTTCACGAGCCGGCGAGCAGCGCAGGCGGCCCTGCTCATCGGGGAAAGTCGCGCTGGCCGCGAGTTGCTGCACGTCGCGTTCGATGCGGCAGACCGGCTCGCCGCAGCGAGCCTGCGGGACAGCTGCCGAGCCGCGCTAGCTGACTTGGGCGAAAGGCCAGGCCGCGGTCGTGGTCAGAGACGCTTCGCGGCCGGACTGTCGGGCCGCGAACTGGACGTGATGTTGCTCGTGGCCGAGGGCATGACAAGCAAGCAGGCTGGAGAGGCACTGTTCATCAGTCCGCGGACCGTGGAGATGCACGTGCAGAGCAGCCTGCTCAAGCTCGGATCCCGAACCAGAGCAGACGCTGTTCGCAGACTCGCCGAGCTGGAGGTTCTGCCAGCCCGGCGCTAGGAGGGCTGGCCCATGTTTGGGCGACCCCCCGTACCCACGAGCTCGGCCAGCCCTAGCGCGCCAAAGCCGAGGCCAGTCTGCGATCCGGCAACGAAGAGCCAGACGATGACTGCGGATCAGACCTCAGCCTGCTTCCGCAGCGATCGCAACTACGGAACCAGCGTCAGGGATCCGCACGCTTGCGGAGTTCCAGCCCTGCGGCGGTGCAGGATGAGGAGTTGTGACGCAACACGCCATCGTCATCGCCGATGCGGGCGGGATCATTAGCTCTTGGAGTCCCGGCGCCGAGGTGCTATTCGGGCACAGCGCGGCGGCCGCTGTTGGCCAGAGCCTGGACCTCATCGTCCCAGGTCCGCTGCGATCGCGTCACTGGGCCGGGTTTCACCGGGCAATGGAGACGCCAGCGGTGAAGGACCTGGCCGCTGACATACCGGTGCTGTGCGCGGACGGGCAGGTGAGAGAGTACGCCGGTCGACTGCTGGTCCTGAGCGACGCGCTTGGCGAAGCGCTCGGGGCGATTGGAATCTTCGCTTCAGACGGTACGACGGGCATTATGCCTTTCGGGTGACGCGAATCGCCGACGTCACATCCCAGCTGCGGCATGAGCGCGCGTTCCGGCTCCAGCTGCACGGCACGACGATCAACGCTGGCAGCGAGCGGGGACTGCCCTGCAGGTCAGACCAGCAGGAGGAGCATTATCCATAGAACGCCGGCCACACCAGGAACGGCATATGCGAGCAGCAACGCGATGTCGAGATGCCGAAACCACAGTCGCTGTGATCGTATCCACGACTCACGAGTTTCACGGTATTCGGGCAAGTGAGCCGCCAGACGACCGCGAATGTGACGCACATAGGACAAGTGCAGATAGCTCGTCAAGA
>JASHOV010000168.1 GCA_030038495.1 Streptosporangiaceae bacterium | reverse complement strand
CCGCTGGTGTCAGCCATCCGCGAGCCGCAGGGCGGCGGCTCGCAGGCGTTTGTCTCTGACCTTGCCCGCGGGCTGGCCAGCCGGGGACACGAGGTGCATGTGTATGCAGCCACCGGATCGGAGATACCGGGAGTTACGCTGATCGACACCGGGGTCGATCCCAGGTCCCTGCTCTCGACGCTCTACCGGGCGGCCGGCGCCGGCTCGGTGCCCGACGATCAGGCCGCCGCCGGTGCCTTCGCCCGCGTCTACTCCATGGTCCGCCAAACCCGGTACGACGTGGTGCACAACCACGCCTTCGACGCCCCGGCCATCGGCCTGGCCGGGGCGTTGGACGTTCCTGTGGTCCACACCTTGCATCTGCCGCCAGAACCTGCCATCGCGGCCGCGATCCGCGCCGCCGCCGGCCACGGCCGGCGGCCAGTCGTCGCCGCCGTATCCCCGTTCCAGGCGAGCAGCTGGCGCCGGTTCGCCCGGGTAGACGCGATCCTGCCGCCGTACGTGCCGACGCGGGTCATCCCATGGTCGTCGGCCGCCGGCGTTGGCGCTGTCTTCGCCGGCCGGCTAAGCCCGGAGAAGGGTGCGGCCGAGGCCATCGACATCGCGCGGGCTGCCGGGATCGCGATCGACGTTTACGGTGATGCCTATGACGCCGATTACGCGCGCGAGCAGATAGGCCCGCGGCGTTACCTGCCGGGCGTCAGTGTCCACCCTGCGGTAGCCCGCACGTCCCTGTGGGCGGTGATGACCCGGGCGGCGGTGGTCTTGTGCCCGTCACGTTGGGATGAGCCGTTCGGTATGGCGGCCGCCGAGGCCCAGGCCTGCGGGACTCCGGTAGTCGCCTTCAACCGCGGCGGCCTCGGCGAGATCATCGTTGATGGCAGGACCGGGTTTCTCGTCCCGCCCGACGATGTTCAGGCCGCCGCGCGGTGCGTCCGGCGGGCGGCTGGCATGTCCCGGCGGGCCTGCCGCGATCACGCCACAACCCATCTTGACCTGGAACGGAGCCTGGACGTTCATGAGCAGATCTACGGACGGGTCGGCAGTTTCGACGCGCGAGCCGCGGTCGGCGACTGACCAGCGGCACTGGCTGGCCGGGCGGGTTGCGGTGGTGACGGGTGCCGGCCGCGGCATCGGAGCGGCCACCGCCGAGGCGGTTGCCGCGGCCGGCGGGCTCGTGGTGCTCGCGGCCAGGGACCGCGCGGCTGTCGCCGCTGTCGCGGCGCGCATCCGCCAGGCCGGCGGCCACGCCACGCCCGCGCCTGCGGATGTCAGCAAGGCCGATGACGTCAGCCGCCTGTTCGCGGTCGCGGCGGAGATCGGGCCGGTCGCCGCCCTGGTGTGCGCGGCGGCCGTGCTGACGGCGGCGCCGTTTGCCGAGACCACCCCCGAGCTCTGGGACGAGACGCTGCGCATCAACCTCACCGGCACCTTTCTGTGCTGTCGGGCGGCGTTCCCGGCGATGCACCGTGCAGGTGAGGGCCGGATTGTCACCATCGGCTCGCTGTCGGGTATCTACGCGACCGAGAAGTTCACGGGACTGGCGGCCTACAACGTCTCCAAGTACGGCGTCATCGGGCTCACGGAAGCGATCGCCGTCGAGGGCAAGCCGCATGGCATCAGCGCCATCTGCGTGAGCCCCGGCGCCGTCGACACCGAGATGCTGCGCCGGGCCAATCCCGACCTTCGTCCCGGCCTGACTCCTGCCGACGTCGCGAGCCTGATCACCGCGCTGCTCGACGGCCCGCTCGCGCCGGCGAGCGGGGCGAATATCCCGCTGTTCTCTAACGTCGGGCCGCAATGATCCAGGGCCTACTTCTTCACCAGCGACCACAAGTCCGCGTGCTCGTCGGTGAGCAGACTGCGCGCGGGCTGCGCCCGCTGGGCCACCAGGCGGGCGCAGGCCGCCATCTCCGAGTCACGGTCCAGCTCCGGGTCGCCGCCACGGTCAACGCCGACGGCGGCCTGTAGCTGCCCGCCGGTCAGGTAGAACCCGATCAGCTTCCCCTCCTCCAGGCTCCCGCGGACCACGAAGTCGTCCCAGGTCGCGGCGTGGCCGACGTACTCCAGCTTGTGGTCATACTGGTCGGACCAGAACGAATGAATGTAGTCGTAGGGCGCGGCGGACCCGAGCATCGATCTCGCTACCGCGCGGCCCTGCTTCTCGGCGTTGTTGTAGTGCTCGACTCGCACCCGGCCGAATATCGGGTGGAGCTGGTTCGCCACGTCGCCGGCGGCGTAGACGTCAGGTCCCGAAGTCCGGCACAGCTCGTCCGCGAGCAGGCCGTTGCCGGTCGCCAGCGCGCTCCCGCCCATGGCGGGCACTTGCGGAATTATCCCGATACCCGCGACCGCGAAGTCGCAGGGTATCCGGATGCCGCTGGCGGTCCTGGCTGCCTCTAGCCGCTCCGTTCCCTCGAACGCCGCGACCTGCTCGCCGGCCAGCAAGTCGA
The DNA here is from genome assembly GCA_030038495.1 of Streptosporangiaceae bacterium. Lineage (GTDB taxonomy): Bacteria > Actinomycetota > Actinomycetes > Streptosporangiales > Streptosporangiaceae > JAJYUU01. The sequence continues at coordinate 19,358 of JASHOV010000168.1, read as the reverse complement.
CGCCACTCGCGCGGTGGAAGGCGCCGATGATCGTGCCGACCTGCTCGCCCAGGACCCGCTGCAGCGGTAGCTTCGCCGGGAAGACGGTCGTCACCGTGACGCCCAGCTGGGTCAGCGACGCCGCAACCTCGCAGCCGATGAAGCCCATCCCGACCACGACTGCGCGCCGGCCCGGTCGCGCCTCGCGCTTGATCGCGTCGCACTCGGCCACCGTGCGCAGGTAGTACAGGCCGGGCAGATCGGCCCCAGGGATATCAAGCCGCCGGTTACGTCCTCCGGTGGCGATCAGGAGCTGGCGATATCCAAGCTCCCGGCCCGAGTCCAGCAGCACCGTGTGCGCCGCGACGTCAACGCTGACGGCAGTGACCTGGCCAGGGCGCTCAATGTCATGTGCTTCGTACCAGCTGGCCGGCTTGACGTACCACCCGTCGAGACTTTCCTCCGACCGCAGGTAGGTCTTGGACAGCGGCGGGCGGCCAAACGGAATACCCGGCTCCTGGCTGATGAGCACGATCCGGCCTCGGTGGCCCTCCTGCCGCAAGGTCACGGCGGCGTTGCCCCCGGCCAGGCCCCCGCCGACGATCACGACCGGGCCCGCGCCGGTTCCCTCAGCCATCACGGGTGGCACTCGCGGACGCAGGGGGTGAGGTCATCACCAGGCCATTGTGCCCCGTCCTGAGCCCCGTGACCGGCAGCCGTGCCGCGGGCACTTCCATGGCCCGGACACGCCGCTGATCCGGAACGGGGGCTCGGGCGTCGCAGATCAGCTCCACAACGCGTGGGGCGCCTTCATCACTACCGGCAACCCGCAGGCGGCAGGTCTCGATCGGTGGCCGGGCCCGGCACGCCACGAGAATCGGCCGGCGCTCGGGATCTATATCGTCGGGGCATGCGGGTACACGAGATGATCGTGGCGGAACGGCGGCATACGGCCGATCTGCTCGCAAGCCTGAGCGAGGAGCAGCTGGCGCGGCAGAGCTTGTGCGCGGCGTGGACCGTGCACGAGGTCGGCGCGCATCTGGTGGCCTTCCTGCGCTTCGGGCAGCTGAAGATCTATCTGTGCATGATCGCCTGCGCCGGGGACTTCGCACCGGGCAATGAATGGCTCGCCCGCCTGTATGCGCGGCGCTCCGCGGCGGACCTGGCTGGCTCCCTGCGCCGTCACGCCACAGCCAGGATGACGGTCCCCAGGTCCGGATACGACCCCGTGCTGGCCGACCTCGTCCTGCATGACCTGGACGTGAGGATCCCGCTGGCAATCGACCGGGTCATCCCCGAGGATCGTCTGGCGGTGGCCTTCCACCATCTGACCACCGGGCCGAGCCCCGGCTTCGCCGTCGGCGGCCGGCTCAGCGGCCTGCGATTCGAGGCTGTCGACACCGGATGGACCTCCGGCCACGGCGCGCCGGTACGCGGTGACGCCGAAGCGATAGTCCTGGCGATGGCCGGACGCGCCGCCGCACTGCCGCGGCTGGACGGAGACGGCGTGGCCATCCTCAGCGAACGGATGAACGAGGTGCCGCGGGCACCGGTGCCCCAGCGGCTGATGACGATGGCCGCAACCGTCCTCCGCCCGTCCCCGCGCCGGGCACGCCACTTAGGCCCGCCGACGCTGAAGTCGTAATCGCGGGTATACGCCTTGCTGGCGTCAATGAGGCACGTAAATGGCCGGGTTCAGAAGTGTTACGTTTGGCTTAATCACCTTGGGGACATAGAGGCCCTCCATTGGTGGACGAATGCTGGCCTCCATCAAGTTCAGGATCGGCTTATCCCTTTGAATAAGCCATGTTTCCAGCATCTTCGCCTCTTGTTCGTACAAGGGATCCGAGATGATCTGCATTCCCTGGAAGCTCGGGCCGAATTTCTTAGCGTGCTCGCTCAGCCGACGGAATAGACGGTAATCCTTCGATATCCCGTAGTACGCAGCCTCGCCGGACTGATCTACGAGACAGTAAACAAATGTCGATTCGGCCGAAGATTTCACGACCGAGCTTAGCGCCGCTTCCCGGGTTGCTGTCGCGATTGATTTCGTAACTGTTGTCAGTCCACTCTTTGCCAGCGATTCGATGCCGTCGAGGTCGACGATCGCAAGGGCAGTGTGGATGGCGCCCTCCACGTAGTATCCATTGCGAATCCACGTATCGGCGGCAGTGAGCTCCCCGATCACGGGAATGGCACTCTCCGGCTGCTCAGCCAGCTGCTGGCTGATGGCTGCGTGTTTGTCGTGCTCGGCCTGGACGTCTCGGTCTCTCTTCCATTCCGCCGACTCCACCTGGTACTCGGCCGTCTGCGTGTGCCCGAGTTCCTTGCTGATCTCCTTCATCAGGTTCGCACCGTCGAGCGGGACGACCGGCTTCCCGGCCTTGTCGTACTGCTGCAGCGAGCCAATCGGGGTCAGATCGGGCTCGGACGTATTCTGAGCGTCGTCACCCGACGTGTTATCCGCAGGTTTCTGCGACGTGTCGGCGGAGGCGGTCGGCGAGTCCTGAGATGGCGGTGGCGCGCCGCCATCGCGTTCTTTCGAGTAGTCGTATATTTTCTCGTCGAGACCCGACGGGTCGCTTGAGTTGACCGGATTGCCGGACACGTAGACATACGGGTTCAGGTTGGCGCCGAGGCTCGCGATCGTTAACGGGTCGGGCGATGCCCAGCGCGCCAGCCAGCAGGCGTAATACCGCGCCTGAGAGTAGTCGAGGCCGCTTTCCTCGTCTCGCTCCCGGCCTGCATAGCGGTAGCGCTTATAGGCGAAGCTGCCCAGGAGCGTTTCGCCGTAGGGCGAGAACTCCTCCCGGTTCACCCAGGCTCCGGTGCTGTCGAGGACGACAAGCGACGTTTCCAGGTGATCCCCGAGTACGTATTTCTGAGCCGGAGTGGCGTCGCCAGCCAGGGCTGTTCCGACCCGGAGGGTCGCTACCCGGCCGGCTCCGAGCATGACGTGCAGCGTGTTGTTCTCGACGTCCCCGCCGGGCGCGGTCTGGCTGAAGTACTCGTACATGCCGTCGATGTAGACGGTCGACTCGGTGAGCTGCCCCCGCACGACGACCTTCATGATGCGCTGGCCGGCCGAGTTGCAGAGGTATGTGGCCGTCATCGTGGGCGCCGCGGCCCCGGCCTGGTCCCGGTAGCAGCCCAGGGTGTCGCGATAGGTCCAGTCCAGGTGGCGCGAGGTCGTGATGCCGGTCAGGTTGCCGCACGCATCGAAGCTGTAGGTCGGGGTGCTGACCGTCGGGGTATTGCCGAGATGAGTGAGCTGCGTCGCGGGCGGGCTCGCCCAGGCGCTGCCGGAATTGAGATGCGCCGTCCAGGCCGCCTGCCAGTCAGCTGGCGGCAGGCCGCCGAAGCCGAAGTCACGGGCCCATGTCGCGGCCGAGGTGCTGTGCCGCAGGGTGACAAGGTCGCCGATCGGGTCGTAGCTGTAGCGCTCGGTGTACAGCGTGGTCATCGAGGGCGCGTTGTCCTGATTCAGGCTGCCGAAGCCGCCGGAGTTGTAGCCGCACCGGGGGTCGTCGGTGACCGGGCGGGGCACGGGGATTGTGGCGCACTCACGTCCGGTCGCCGAAGCCAGCCGGTAGGTGGGGTCGTAGGAGTAGTCCCGGATCAGGGCGTCGCCGCTGGTCAGGCGGGCGGCGAGCACGGGGTTGGCGGCCGAGAGCGCGCCGGGATTGGCCACGACGCCGGAGCCCGGCGTCCAGTCCTGGATCTGCAGGACGTTGCCGACCAGATCGTAGCCGTATATCCGGTCCTCGACCGGAGCGCCGGCCGGGTCATAGTCGAGCCCTGACGCGGTGTAGCGCTCGGTGCGGGTCCGGGCCAGCCGGAAGGTCAGCGGATCGTAGGCATGCCTGGTCATGAGCCCGTTGCCGTACACGGTCATGGTGGGCTGCCCGCGCGCGTCATAGACGGCGCAGCTGACGTAGCTGGCCCCGTCGAGCGCCAGCGCGAATACCGCGCCGGCCCGGTCGTAGGTGGGCTGGATCTGATGACGAATGCCGTCCACCGTGGCCGGGGTCAGCGTGCTGACGACCTGGTTCAGCGCGTTGTAGCTGAGCGAGGTCTCAAACGAGTGAGCGGTGTCCAGCAGGCCCGCCGCGTACGCGGCCAGGCTGCTGCCAGCAGGTGGCTGCCAGTCCGCAGCGAACGGAGCCGCCCCGGCCACGGCGCTGCCGGCGAATACCTGCCTTGTCTTGCCGAGCGGGTTCCGCTTGAAGTCGGCGCTGGTGAGCGTGGCCAGGCCCGCCTCGTCGTAGTACTGATAGATCTGGCCGAGCAGGTTGCTGGCGGCCGCGGCGGCCGCGGTCATCCCCGAATCGGGTGACTCGCCGTAGATCACGATTTCCCGCAGCGTGACGTCGGTGCCAGCCGGGTCACGGGCCCAGACGCGGATCGGCCGGCTCATCGGGTCGTACCCGGTCAGGGTCAGGGAGCCGTTGCCGGATCGCTGCTCGATGACGCCGCTGGCGGCGTCAGGGACGCTGCGGCGGATCCCGGCGTCCAGGCTGTCGATCCGCAGGCACCGGCCGGCGTAGTCGTAGAGCCGCTGGTAGGTGACGCGCCCGAGGGTGTCGGTGACGGTCAGGACGTTGCCGCGGATGTCGTAGCTGGTCTGCGTGCTGAACCAGTCGGTCGCGGGATCCGCGCCGTTGCGGGCGATCGCGATGACGACCCGGCCGAGCGCGTCGGTAACGCTGCTGGCCGGGGTGTTCCAGTGCGACTGGTAACCCGCGGATCCGGCCGGATCGGTGCGGCCTGCGTCGTCGTTCTGATCGTAGGTATAGGTCTCCCACGGCGTGGGCTCGAACACGGCCGGGTTGGTCAGGTCAGGCGCCGCGATGGTACCCGGCACGCCGTAGATGATCAGGTTTTCCGATCCGTCCGGGTTGACGGTCATGATGTTGCGGCCCGGCGCGTCGTAATAGAGGTCCTGGTGCTGCCCCAGCTGCGATCCCGACGGAACCTGATACTCCAGCCCGGTCGCGTAGAACGGCTCGTAGGACCGGACGACGTGGCCCTTGTTGTCGTAGATGACCCACCCGGTCACCGCCACGTTGGGCGGATCCGCGGCGGCGCGCTGATGGCCGACGGCGATGGCGTTCGTGGCGGGGTCGAGCGGAAGGCCGGAATCGCCGCCGGCCGAGGATCCCAGGCTGAAGTCGGCGGCTTCCGTCCGGATCTGGATCTTGCGGCCGAAGCCGTCAGAGTACTCCGTCACCTGCCGGGTCTCGTTCCTGTCGGCGGCGGGCGCCGCGGCGTCGGTGACGTGGTAGACGCGGCGGATGGTTTGTATCGAGACCGGAGCCCGGCGGGCCGGATCGTCGAACGCCGACAGGTCGTAGACGTAGCGCAGGCTCGGCACGGACGGAGTGTCCCCGACGTCCTGACCCGGCTTGCCCATCACCGCCACGCTCGCGACCAGGCCGAGCGGGGTGAAGGCGCACTGGCTCACGTTGCCGTTGGCCGAGGTCAGCTGGCGGATCGCCAGGAGGCGATAGTCGTATTCGGCCGACGTCACCAGCCCGGTCGGCCCGACGACCTGGACGGGCCGCACCTGGTACGGGTCGTACGCGCTGATCGTCGTGTCGTTGCCGAGCGGGTCCCGCATGACCTGCAGGAGCCCGACCCCGGTTCCCGGCGGGCCCTCGGCACCCCCGGCGCCCGTGTGGAAGTCGTAGCGCATCCGGCTGGCCTCGGTGCAGTAGCCGGGATGATCGTCCGGATCCGATCCGCCGGGATTCCAGGTGAATCCGGCCAGCGGGGGGCACGCGGCGCGGAACTCCGCGGGGTAGTCCCCAGTCCACGCGACGACGCCGGAACCGCCAGGCGGCAGATACGGCGGCCGCTCGGGCGGCGAAGCCACGGCGCTGCCCGATGCGTACGCCGCGTCGATGATCGCGTCGTCGAGCGCCAGCAATTCCGTCCGAACCGCGGCGCCGTACCAGCCGAGCTGCCCGATGGGCAGCCCGATGAAGGCCGTGCCGTCGTAATAGGAGCGGGCCTGCGCGTAGAGGCTCAGTTCCGCCGTCTCGCTGAGGATCGCCGCGTGCAGCGCCCACAGGCTGGGAGTCCCGTCGTTGACCGCCTGGTAGCTGGTCGTCCGCGCGACCCTGTCGACGATGAACACCTGCGCGTCATCCCGCTGGGCGTAATCGGTCTTGACGTACGTCGCCAGGTACGGGCCCGGGGTGGCGGGGCCGGCCGCGGTGTAGTCCCGGCCGCGCGGAACCGCGACGGATACCTGCGTCGTCGGCTGGCCGTAGGGGTCGTAGCTGTCGGCGAAGGTAACGCGGGTAAGGGGATCGTCGCCCCGCTCCCAGCGGGTGGTGCGGGTGGCCAGCGTCTCGGGAAAGAACACCTGGAGCTGCCAGGGCTCCGGGCTGGCCGGCCAGGATCCGCCGACCGGCAGTCCGGAGACGCCGAGTGCGCTCTCGGTCACCGTGTACGGGCTGTTCTGACGCGAGGTCCCGTCGAGTCCGTAGAGCTCCGACCGCAGCACCCGGCCGCGCAGCGTCCGGATCGCATCCCGGCGGGCGGCGCCGGGCAGGGCGGCCAGGAACGCGGCCGCGGCGGCCGGGCGAGTCAGGGTGACCGGATCGCCTGGCCAGTACTCCGAGCTGTAATCGACCTCGGTCCAGCTGACCGCGTCCCCGACCGGGCCCAGGTGATACCAGGTCCTGGTCTCTACCGGCGGGCACCAGCGTGGCACCTCCAGCTGCGGCAGCCCGGACCCCGGCGGCGCTGCGGCGGGCAGCGCGATGGTCTCGGTGTCGGTCCTGTCGACCCGCCCGAAGCCGCGGAACTCGTGGTCGACGCCGTCCCAGTAGCCATGGTGGTAGCTGTAGATCGAGGTGAGTTGGCCGCCGGAGATTGCGTCGATGCTCTCCGTCTGCGCCAGCACCTGGACGGGGAACGGCAGGGTCGTCTGCCACTGCGTCGCGAGCTGCTGGCCATCTTGCAGGCAGAAGCTGGTGGACGAGGCGAAGGTCAGGGTCGTGATCGCGCCGATGTGGTTGTCGATGCACGACATCAGGTACGGCTTCACGCCGCCGGTGAACTCCAGGTACCAGCTGCCCGGCCGGCCGTTCGGCGTCGCCGTTGCGGTGGCGCTGAACAGCAGCCCGGGCACGCCGTTGCCGTACAGGTCGATCAGGCGGATCAGGTCGGTGTCCGATACCGGCGGCGTCCCGTAGATCGTGATCGGATCGGACCAGCCGTTGCCGCTCTGGTTAATCCAGATCGTCACCTCGCCGCCGCCGACGTAGACCAGGTCCGCGGCGCCGTCTCCGTCGATGTCGCCGACCAGGACGCGGGCCGGGTCGTAGCCGAACGGCAGCGCCGGGGACGAGGCCATCGTGATCAGCTGACCGAAGTTGCCGTAGCCGAGGCTGGGCCAGTACTGCACGATCCTGTCGTGCACGTAGACGATGTCCTGCAGCCCGTCCCCGGTCATGTCCGCCCAGGTGATGCGGGGGTCGGCGAAGGAGATATCGGGGAACACCGGGGCACTCCCCGGCTGGATGAACCGCGTGGCCGACCAGCCTGCGTCCGGGTCGCAGAAGAAGCACTGCAGGCTGCTGCCCGACCGGATGGCGTCGGTGACGCCGTTCCCGGTGAGGTCGACCAGGTGCACCTGCGGGTCGTTCAGGCTGAAGCTCGGCGCGACAGGAAACGGCTGGTACGACGAGGCGGCCCAGGTGCCGGCGTAGCTCCACGGGTAGTAGCCGCTGGTCGTGCCGGTGGACACCATCAGATCGAGGTGGCCGTCGCCGTTCGCGTCAGCGAACCGCACGCCGGGCTGGCCCAGCTGGACTCCGGCGGGCGCGTCGGGGATCGCCTGCGCGGCCGCGAAAGTCCCGCTCCCGGTGTTGCGCCAGTAGCGCGCTGCCCCGTTGAGCTGCACTACGTCGGGCAGGCCCCGGCCCAGCAGGTCGATGAGCTCGTGATCCGAGCCGGAGACCACGCCGATAGGGGTGTCCCCGCCGCCGACCGGCGCGAACTGCCTGCCTTCGGGGGTGAACCCGGTGTAGTCGAACGTCACCGGCGGCAGCGCCTCGGTTGCGGTCCCGTCGTGGCCGGTGAGCAGGACCGACGTCAGGAGCGACAGCCCGTTGACCGGGCCCGCCTGTCCCGGCACCTGGTCGGCGTAGGTCAGCGCGACGGTCCGGGCCAGCTGGTCCGTTCCTGGGTCAGAGTGGATCTCGACTTCGGTGCAGCGGCGAACAGTGCGGATCTCGAAGCCGGCCCGGTAATCGGAGAACGGATCCGGTCGCGGCGCGTAGTCGAAGCGCGCATAGATCAGGAACGAGGGATTCGCCGGGTCGCCGTAGTCCGCGTAACGGATCACGGACAGGTAGAGCTGGTCCCAGGCATGCGGACCGTCGGTGCGAGTGGCGTCGCGCTCGTACTGGTACTCGATCCTGTTGCCGAACGGGTCGGTCGTCAGCGTGAGCTGCCAGCCGAATATCTGGTCGGCGTCGGCCGGGTTGGTGATGGCCGCAGGACCGTTGCCGGCGCTGCCCGGCGTGCCGTAGATGCTGGTCAGCCCGTCCTTGCTGCGCACCTGCCAGTAGTCGCTGCCGGGGCCGGTGATGTGGTCGATGTAGGAGAACGAGCCCTCGGTCCGTGGCCGGTAGCTGGTGACGCCGGGGGCCGGGCTGCCGGTCGGTATGAGGTCCTCGCCGCCAGCCAGGATGAAGACATCGGTACTGTCGTCGTACACCGGGACGCCAAGCGAGGTCTTGCGGCTGATCGAGGACACGCCCCCCAGCGCCCAGCCGGCCCCGAGCGGGCCGTTGCCGCCGCCGCTGGTATAGGCGAGGCCGACCGTCGGCCCGAAGCCGTTGCGGCCGGCCGGCAGCGGCAGCGGAATGCTGAGATTTGCCGTGCCGGTGTGCGGGTCGGGGGTGAAGTTCTCTCCGATCCCCGACACCGCCCCGCCACCCTGCGGAAGCGACAGTGTTTCCTGCGGACGGTCGGCCTGGCCGGTCATCGGCACGCCGCGGATCGCGTCAGGTCGGCCATGACGGCGTGCTCGCGGAGTAGGTGATGTCGAAGAGGATGTCGGTGATCTGCTGGCCGCTGAACCAGTCCTGCACGATCTGGGTATCGGCCAGGGCGAGCTGCCAGGTGCCGATCGGCGACGAGCCGATGATCGGGATCCAGGCCGCGGCGTTGCCCTGGCGGGTGCTGATTACCCCGCCGACGGTGGTCGCCGCGCCGCCGACGGCGGCGGTGGTGTCGCCCTCGAAGAACTGCAGCGACTGCACCGCGACCTCGAAGCTAGCCCCTTCGGCGAGCGCGAAGGCCAGCGTGAGCTGCTGGATCCTGATGTCGGTCAGGTTCGGCGGGAAGTCGGTCGCGGCGACCTGGAACTGGACCGTCATCGGCGTGGCGGTCTGGGCCGGGTTATTCAGGTCGTACCACTGGTCGGGCAGGTCATTGACGAAGCTGTACGGGCGCTCCTGGCTGACCTGGCCCGCCAGCGCGGCGATCACCTGGGCCTGGTACTGCGGGCTGGCCAGCGCCGTGTAGGCGATCGTGACCTGGACGTCCGCGAGCGTGGAGAAGTCCCACGGGTTCGCGGGCAGCGGCATCGCGTACTCCCACTGCGCCGCGACGCCCATGCCCTGGAAGGGGAACAGCAGCCCGGATTGCGGATCCGGGTTGAGCACGCCGGTCGCGTTCGTCGGCGTCGTGATCGCGATCGACTGCGGGCCGGTCTGGACCGGGACCGTCTGGAACACGTCGGGGCCGACGACGACCTGGCTGGTGCCGCTGGCCGACAGCGTCGCGCAGATCGCCTGCGTCGCCGGGATCAGCGCGATCACCGACACGCTGACCTGCTGGATCAGCCTCAGGTAGTGACCGGGGAACTGCTGGTCGAACAGGGACATCGGCGTCGTGAAGTTCATCACCCCGGTCTCGCGGAGCGACTGGAAATCCACCGGGTAGAGCTGGGCCAGCGAGATCGTCGTGGTCAGCTGGAGCTTGCGCTGGTCGGTGCTGAGGTAGTACTCGTTCAGCTCGGTGAGGTCCTGGTCCAGCTGCTCCGCGCCGGTAAGACCGAGAGTGCCCGAACTGCCTGGTGTCGTCGCCGCGGCCAGGTTGGCAGCAGCGGGCTGCCAGTAGTTCGACTGGATGAACGCCGGCGGGACCTGCTGACGCTCGAAGGCCATCTGGTTCTGCGCCTGCAGCGCGACCGCGGTCGCTTCCTGCAGGAAATAGCTGTAGACGCCCTGCAGGACGCCGGCCATCCAGGTGAACAGCGGGGCGTTCGTGAACTGGTTGACCAGGAAGTTCAGCGTGTCGGTGGCGTTGGAAGCCTGCAGCTGGGCGATGCTCAGCTGCTGGTTCGCGACCTGGAGCTGGTCATTCGCGACGACGATCTGCTGCCCGGCGATCTGCGCGTTCTCCTGACTCAGGTCGTACTGGAACTGCCAGTTGTCCTGCTGGGACTCCAGGCTTGCCCGCGCGTTGTTGACGGCCGCGAACGTCCCGAGTGACCCGGCCGTATCCGACAGCGCGGTCGCCAGGCTGCTGGTACCGAGGACGTCGGCGATCGGGTTGGCGAGCGAGGCGTAGGCCGCGGCGGCGGCGCTGACCTGGAGCCCGGCCTCGGCCCACTGGTCGGAGATCGCCGACTGCTCCAGGCTGGAGATGTCGCTGCTCATCATCTGCTGCCAGTAGCTGCCCTGCATCTGCGCGCTTTGCTGCTGCAGTTGCGCGACCGCGACCGAGTCGGTCGCCTGCTGCACCGACAGAGACTGCAGCTGGACGGTAGAGGTGGCCACCGCGAGGTTCTGCCGCGCCTGCATCTCGGCGTAGGTGGCCTGGTCGGCCTGCTCGAGCGCGGACAGCATTTCCGCCTCGATCTGCTGGGCGGTCTGCACCAGCTGCTGGGCACGGGCCATGAGCGTCGGGAACGGGTAGGGCGTCGGCAGCGTCGGTGCCGTCGCCTGGGCGGCGGGCAGCCCGGTGCCGGCGCCGACGGCCGCCGAGTACGGGCTCAGCTGGCGGCTCATGCCGGCGATGTTCATGCCGTTGCGCAGTTCGTACAGGCACGTCTCGCCGTGGGTCTGGAGGGCGAGGAGGACCGGGTTGACCGGCACGCAGAACCAGAAGTCGACGTAGGGCTGGGTCTTGCCGGCGGGCGGGCTCACGCCGATGCCGGGCGCCGGGATGTCGGTCAGGTCGCCGCTGGTCTTCACCGGCAGCATCTTCGCGACCGTCACCGGGCTTGCGTCGCCGCCCGGTGACTTGCCGGCAGGCGCGTCGAGCTGCTCCGGCGCATCCGCGTCGTCAGCGGTAGCGGGTTCGGCCACGCCGGCCGCGGAGAACGCCGCCAGCCGGAAGGCGGTGCCCGCGGCCGCGCTCACGGCTGTCGCCATGCCGTCCACCGCCGGCATGGCCAGCAAGGCAGAGTACGCCGCCTGCGCCATCGACTGGCGGGTCGCAAGAACGCCCTGCACGGTGGGCGCGGGCGGGAGTGAGCGCAGGCTGTCGGCCACCGCGGCCCGCGCGGCGGCGAACCGGTCCGGCGAGGCCGCGTCGCCCGCCAGCGCCGCGGTCACCTCAGGGACGAGCGTCGTGAGAGCCGCCACCTGCCCGACCGAGGCGACCCAGGCAGCGAGGCCGCCCAGAACCGGTTCCCAGGCCGGATCGCTGACCGGGGTGTCCAGTACCTGGATGGTCAGGCCGGCGCACGGATCGGTCTGCTCGCTGAAGATGGGCAGACTCAGCAGCGCAAGTCCGGACATATACCAGGTCCTGGCCTCGGCGTCAGATTCCGAGGTGTCGGTGGTGAACAGCGAGTCGGCATACGCGAACATGCACGACACGATCTGGAGCACGGTATACCGCGTGTAGGCATCCCGCCTGGTCAGCGCGATCGCGTGCGGATTCATCGGGTCGTCGAGCCAGCCGGCCGGCAGTTCGGAGAAGGCCGGCAGGCTCTCTTCCTGCACCAGCCCGTAGTAGATGTCGCGGATCGGCGGCGGGACGCTGTAGTCGTAGGTGGTCCGGTACCAGTCGAGCGCGGCGGTGTACTGACCTTGCTGTGCCAGCTGGTTCGCCAGGTAGACGGGGACGAAGTAATAGGCCTCCTGAAAATAAGTCATGGTCGACGCCGGGGCGGCCTTGGTGAAGCCGTGCGGCACGGCCGCGTTGGCCTCGAACGCCGTCTCGACCTGATAGCGGCGCGTCTGCAGGTCGTCGCTCGACAGGTAATCGGGAATGTCCAGCGGCGTCGTGCTCGTCACCACCGGTACCGGCGAGAACGGCGGCAGCTGGAGCGCCGCCGAATCCCACGAGTCGTCCTGCCGGTAGCAGGTGTAAATTCCCGCCGCCGAGTCGGACCCTAGGCCCCCCGCACCCACGAGCAGGTCGATCCGATCCGGAGCGCGCGATACCGCGACGACCTGGATGATGTCGCCAGTTCCTGTGCCTGCGCTCACCGCTGACCATGGCTGCCATGCTCCGCCGGCCACCTGGTCGTCGCGCCAGGCCGTGTAGACGGCCGCTGTGGATGGGGTCGGGCCGGGGGTGCCGGGCGGCCAGCCCGAGACCGCAAACAGGTCGAGCCGGCCCGGCGCTGCCGGGCTGACCGCCGCTGGCTGGCCGTAAATGCCCGTGGGCACTTGCGCCCAGGTATGCCACAGCCCGGCGTCGGCGTAGTTCCAGTAGCAGTACTGGATATTGGTATCCCAGTTCATAACGGTATAGAGCAGATCGATCCGCGTTGCGCTGCTGGCCGTTGCGACGATGCTGAAGACCTCGAGGTCTGAGGCAGTCCAGGGGAACGGCACTCCGAGCGAGGTCCATCCGGACCATGACCCGCCGATGGTCAGGGAGTTCTGCCAGACCGCGGACGAGTTGTAGTCAACGGCGAAGACCTCGAGCCGGTCGGCCCCCTGGCTGACCGCGGCCGGCGGAATGTCCGGCTGGGGCCCGCCGCCGATCACCTCGAACGCATGCCAGGAGCCATCCCAGTAGGCATGACAGACTTGCTCCGTCGGATTGAACGCCACCACGTCCAGTCGGTCCGCGGACGTCGCCACTGCCGTGGGCGGGTTGACTCCACGGGAGGCGAATCCTATCGGGCTGATCTGCTGGAACTCCTGCCACTGGCCGTCATTCGCGTTCGCGTCCCAGGATGTGGCGTAGTACGCAGCATCCGAGCCGTTAGCCTGTGTGTAGCTACAGGCGAGCAGATCGATGGACGTACCGGTGCGGGAGACCGCCGACAGACCGCCCAGGTACATGGGGCTGGCGGTGAAGGTAGGCACGACCGACTGCGGAGAGCTGAGCTGGCCGGAATTTACCTGCAGGTTCGACGAGGCCTGCCAGATCGTCGTGTTGTACGTGCCGCCGTCGGGGCTGGTCCAGGTGGACCAGAAGAGATCTACCTGATCGGGGTTTCGTGACACGACGACGAGTGTTCCGCCCCCGGCGGTGCTGCTCAGATTCGCGGCGATCGGCGAGGCGCAGCCCAGCGCCCACGGTGTCCACACGCCCAGCTGCACCCAGTCCGAGTCGGCCCAGCCCGTGCCGTCGGCATTCAGCTGGCGCTCGTACCGGGAGCCATCCGGCAGCATGGCGCCGATCCAGGCCGCGTCCTGCGCGCTGTCCTGGAACGCGAGCTGAGCGGTGAACGAGGTCCAGCCGGACGGTACGTCCAGCGAGTAGACCTGGCCCTCCCAGCCGCCCTGGCCGGGAATCGCCGGGTCGTACCTGGTGACGGCGAGCGCGGGGCCGTCGCTGGTCTGCACGCTGACGACCAGCAGCACCCACCGCTTTCCGAGCGAGTCGAACTGCACCGTCGACGCGCAGAGTTTGATGAGGAGTTGTCCGGTCAGTGCCGGGATCACGTTCCAGAAGGTCTGCGCGTAGCCGGACCCGTCCGACGCGTTGTAGGTCGACCAGTAGGCCGTGTTCGAGCTGGCCGCGATGCCGAACATGTCCAGCAGGGTCGCCGACTGCGGCGTACCGCCCGGCCCGCACGCCTCGCCGGAGTCCAGCCGCGACCACACCGTGCACGAGGTCTGCACGTCGATCGAGCAGACATCGCGGAAGTAGGAGTCGTACTGGCAGGCGTAGTCCTGCGCCTGCTGGGCCGTCAGCGGCCCGCCGTTCTGCAGCGCCGACACCAGGCTCTGGAACGCCGGCGTCTGCTGCTCGCGCAGCGATGGGTCGAGCAGATTCTCCGGGTACAGCTCGGCCATGATGGCCGACCGCCACGTGGCGTAGCTGCCCATCCACACCCATTCGGCGTCGAAGCTGGACGGCATCGGCAGGATCAGTCCCGTCGTCGGCAGCCAGCCCTGCCAGACGGCGCCGTCCAGCCACTTGTGCTCCAGGCAGCCGGCCCCGCCGGCCGTGAAGACGTCGTTCTCGCCGAGCGCGCCCGGGCCATGCGAGGCGTAGCCACCGAGCGATGTCCAGGACCCCCAGCTTCCGGTCAGGTCGCCGGAAATGCTCCAGATCGCGTCGTCGCCGCCACGGGCGAAGACCTGCGCGGAACCGCCGGATGCCACCGCGGATGGCCCGGAGGTCAGGTACCCGTGCAGCGTGGTCCACGCGCTCCACGTTCCGTCGTACCTGGCATGCCAGAGCGCGTGATCGCCGCCCTGGATGAATACTTCGTAGCCGCCGGCCGAGACGACAACCGACGGGGCCGAGTCAAATCCGCCGGCGGGCGGCCCGGCGGTGGCGACCGCCTGCCAGGAACCCCAGCCGGAGCCGCCGAGGCTGCGCCGCCACAAGCCGTGATCGGAGCCGAGGACGAACACGTCGACGTTGCCCGCGGCGATGGCGACCGCACCGGGGCCCGAGGTGAGGATGCCGCCCAGCGATTGCCAGCCGATCCAGCCTCCCGACCGGTAGGACTGGTACCACAGCGCGTTGTCGCTGCCCTGGGCGTAGACGTCGATGTTGCCGGGCGCGTCGGAGATGGCGACGGGCCCGCTGCCGAGGCCGCCGGGCGGCGGCGATCCGAGGCTGGCCCACTCGCCCCACGACCCGTCCCACCATTTGCACCACAGGTCAAGGTCCGGGCCGCGGGCGAAGACGGCCGCCACGCTGCCGTCCGGCTGGACCGCGACGGCAGACGGTGCCGACGTCAGCGTGATGTCGAAGTCGCCGATCTGCCCGTTCCTTACGCCGGTCATGACGTCCTGGAGCGTCTCGATCGCCTGCTCGATCCTGGTGGTCTTGACGGTCCCGCCGGTTTCCGCGTCGATCATCAGCGCGGTGGTCAGCCAGTCGGCCTGCTGCTGAAGGGTGCCGCCGGGCGCATCGGTGGCGGCTACCAGGGCATCGCGCAGGCTCGTCAGCGTTGCCGCCTCGGTGGCGTCGGCGTTTGCCACCGCCGCGCTGAGCACGGTGCCCTGCTGCTCCGCCCTGGCCTGCAGGGTCTGCTCGAAGGACGACCTGGCGGCGGAGGATGCTCGCCACGGCGTCAGCACCGGGCTGGGCGCGCCGGGCACGAACTCATCGGGGCCGAGCAGCAGTCCCGCGTCGGCTTCCTGCCCCAGCCAGACCGCGAACTGGCGCTGCTTGGCGACCTCGACGAGGATCGACTGGAATGCCTGCAGTTCCGATGCCAGCACGGTCACGCCGTCCTGGATCAGTGAGCGGACCCCCATCAGCTCGGTGAACGCCGGATACGTCAGCGTGAGCTGGGCGAGCCTGGCGGTGATATTGGCGCCGGCCGCCGACTGCGCGGCGAGCGCGGCCAGGTCGTCGCCCGAGATCCCCAGGGTTGCCTGGAGGGCGGCATCAACCTCTGCCGCCGTGGTCGGCGGCGCGGCCGCGGCGAGCGCGTCGACCCAGCCCGACCGCGCGTTCCACAGGTCGAACGCGGTGTCGCCCGTCACCGGGTTGACCATGTCGGCCGGGCCGATCAGATCCGGGTCGACGATCGGCGCCTGGCTGCGGGCCGCGAGCGCGGACTGCCATTGCGCCCGCTGGCCGGTGCTGGCTCGCCACAACGGCAGCGCGGCCTTGAGTGCGGTCCAGTAGGTCACGCCGGTCACCGGATTGGCTTCCTGCGTCAGCCATTCCGGCCACAGCCGCTTCTGCGTCTCCGCCGCGGTCAGGATGGCGTACACCTGCATCCACTGCGCGGCCGTCGGCTGGTCGAGCGGGTTCGCGCTGGCATCCATCGTGCGGGCGGTCATGATCGTGCTGAACTCGTCCGCGGTCATGAACAGCTGGGTCTGGATGGTCGCGGTAGCCGTGGCGACCACCGCCGGGTCGGGGTCGATGAGCTGCGCGGCCAGCGTGTCGATGTCGACCGGCAGCGGGTCCCCGGCGTCCGGGTCGCCGAGGGCCTGCTCCAGCATGGCCTGGAAGCCGCCGGACTGGTTAGTCGTGCGCAGGGTGGCAGTCAGGTTCGTTTCCTGTGCCTGGCGGGCCTGCCAGAAGGCAATCGCGGTCGCGCCGGCGACTGGGTCGGGCAGCCCGGTGAGCGCGACCATGCTGGGGTCGATGAGCGGAGTTCCCGCGGGAAGGACCGGCGGCCAGTCCCCGACCTGCGGCTCGGTAAGCGAGACGACGAAGGGAACGGGCCCGAACGTGACCGGGAGCGCGGCTTCCTCGGCCAGCCACGCGGCGAAAAAGCGCGTCTTGACGGCCTCGGTGAGCAGGTATGCGACCTCGAGCCAGTTGTCGCTGGTGAGCGCGGGGTTGCGCGGGTCGGCAGCGGCCGCCTGGTCTTGCTGCCACAGGGCGATCAGGCGGTTGAACGCCTGCACGCTCAGGCCCAGGTCACCTGCTATCTGCGTGGTGATGGCCGCGACGTTGACGCCCTCGGCCAGGTCCTCCGACAGGTTCTGCAGCGCCGATACGGGCGTGCTCCCGGCCCACGGCGCGGCCGATGTCGTCTGATAGCTGAGCGGGTTGTACATCCAGGTCAGCATCGCGGTGAAGGCGGTGCCAGCCGGAGCCGCGGCGGTGACGCCCTGCAGGGCCGTGAGCTGAGTGACGACCCAGGCCCGCCGGCTCAGCCACAGGTCATACGGCTGGTCGGGATCGGTCGGCGCGGCCTTGGGAAACGGCGACCTGAAGTCGTCAGGGCCGATGACATCCGGGTCGATCACCGGCGGGCGCTGGGACAGCACGTACAGCGCGTTCACGGCGCTGACGTACGCCGGGCCGGCCGGGTCAGCGGGCGCGGGCAGTGCAATGAGCTCGGCGAGGTCGGCGGGCGTCATCACGCCGGTACAGCTGAGGATCTGCGCCGCCGCGTCGTAGCTGATCAGGCCGGAGAGGGCGGCCGGGAAGGTGACGGACGCGGGCAGCGCGGCCAGCGGCGCGACGCTGGTGCCGGCCGTGTAGCCGTCGGCCGGATGGTCCTCGATCTGCCAGTCTGACCGCAGGGACTGCAGCTGCCACGAGCTGATCAGCGGGACCGCTCCTAGTTCCATGCCGGAACCGCCGGCCGCCGACGAGATCGTCAGCGTCCCGGTCAGCCCGCTGTTATTCTCCGGGCCGATGGTGACCGGGGCCGGGAACGTCACCGGCAGGACAAGCTGCCCTGAGCCGACGAGCTGGGTCTGCGCCTCGTCCTTGAACAACTCCACCTGCAGCTGAGCGGACGATCCCGACGGCGGGTCGATGGCGACATAGATCGTGCCATCCGGATCGGTATCCAGGCCCCAGGTCACGTTCGTCAGGTTCCACTGGTAAATAAGCCCGGCGGAGTCGTCGGCAGTCGGCCCGTCGGACAGCGGGTTTCTGGTGGTGGAAGCCAGCCCGAACATCCGCTCGACGCTGTCCTCGGTGAGAACCTGCGGGGACGGCGGGACGGCGGCGGGATCCAGGACCAGGTCATCGAGAACGTCGGGACGCCCGCCGCCGTACGGGTCGATCGTCAGGCCGAGACGGCCGGCCAGCGCGCTACGGGTGGCGGGACCGGCGTACCGGGCCAGCCGCACCTCCTCATAGCTGGTACCGAGCCCGACGAGCAGCGACTCGTAGACCGACAGCACGTAGCTCGCCTCGGCCGCCGCCAGCGCGGTGGCCTGCGCGGCCGACGGCGCGTGGCCGGGGGAACCCAGATAGCTGCGCAGCACCTCCGCGCAGATACGGACCTGGCGGACCAGCGTCTCGACCGCCTCACAGTCGGTGGGCAGCGAGCCGAACGGCTGGTGAAACGTGTCGACAAGGAACGGCAGCGACGCGGGCTGGCCCAGGTACTGCAGCCGGGTGGGGATGTAGGCCAGCAGGTCGGCCAGGTACGCAGCGGGACTCGGGGCGGACTGGCAGTCGTCGCACGAGCACACCTGGCTGGCCGGCGGATCGATGATGTGATTCACGCCGACGGGCAGGCCAGTGCCAAGCGCGGTAGCGCTGTCGACCTTGGCCCCGATCATCACCTGATCCAGGGCGTGGTACATGGCGACGGCCTGAACCTGCACGCCGATTGCTCCCGTCGCGCCCAGGATTGGCGCCGCAGCCGCGATGACCTCGGACTGCGGGGCCGTGGCCACCGCCAGGCTGCTGCCGAGACCGGCGTCGATCAGTGCCGCGTTGACGGTGACGTCGGGCGAGAGCCGGGCCAGGTCGGCGTGCTGCTCGAGCAGTCGCACCGCGGCGGCTTCTGCTGGCGTCGTGAATGCGCTCAGCGAGCCTGCATGCCGCACGTCGGCCAGGGTGCGGATGCCGTGCGCAGCAAGCTGGCTGACGAGCTGCGCGCCATCAGGGCCGAGCAGCTGCGCCACGTCGCTGATGGTTAAGCCGGGTTCCTGGACCGGGGCGCCGATAGGACCCGGCGGCATGACCACGGGTTTGTCCTGGACTGGAGCATTGGCTGCTTCCGGCGGTGCCGCTGTAACCGGCGCCGCCTCTGCGGGCGGTAGCGTCACGGGGAGCACACGTGTCTGGTCGGAATCGGTGCTTCCCGCCGTCGGCTCGGGTGCCTCGAACCTGGCCTCGACGTTGGCGAACCGCACCAGGTCGCCCGGCCGCAGGTTGCGCGGCCCGGTCAGCCGCTCGTCATTGACGAACGTCCCGCCGGTCGAGTTGAGATCGTGGATCGTCACCGTGCCGGAATCCGCGATCGTGATAAGCGCATGCCGGCGGCTGACGAACTCGTCCTCGAGGACAATATCGGCCGAATCAGAGTTGCCAATCACAAGCTCCGGCTCGGACAACGGCAGCACCATGCCGCGAAACGCGGCTGGTTCTGTAACGACCAGTTGTGCATTCTGCTCATCTGTTGCCACGACGCCCCAGTTCCCCGCCCGAGCGCACTGAACTGCATACAAATGTGACCACCAGCGGTCACGTCGTCAACCCTCTTACGCAAGCTCGGTAAGGCTCGGCTATTTATAGCTGAATCTGGCTCTGCTGGTGCTGCGCCCGGT
>JASHOV010000167.1 GCA_030038495.1 Streptosporangiaceae bacterium | reverse complement strand
TCGCGGCGGTGGTCTACTACTTCGCGGCCCGCTTCCGTATGTCGGCCTCGGCGCGCGCGAGGTCCGTGCTTGTCCCCGGACCGGGGGATGCCGCTTAGGGCGGCGCCCAGCCCGCCGCGGGCTCGTCCACGTCGGCATACCTGCGCTGCCATTATGTGCTATCACTGGTTGCACAGGATGGTCGCAGTGGCGGCACTAAACATTCGGAACCTCGACGAGACGGTGAAGCGGCGCCTTCAGCTTCGTGCCGCTCGTCATGGCCGGTCGGTGGAAGCGGAGGCGCGCGCCATTCTCTCGGAAGCCGTGCGTGAGCCCGCGGATTCCGCCGGCCTGTTCACGACGCTCCTCGACCGGTTCGCCGCTCTGGGCGGAGTCGACCTTGACCTGCCCGGGCGCGACGAAGTGGCACGGGCCGCGGATTTCTCTCAATGATCATCCTCGACGCGGTGTGTCGCTCCCAGGGCGCCGCGCTGGCAACCCGCAACGTGTCCGACTTCGACGACACCGGCGTCGAGGTCATGAATCCCTGGCGTCAGCACCAGGGCTAGGCGGCCGCGAATCCCGCCGTTCTATCGCGGTGCGGGAACCCGTGGCGTTATGCGTGCGTCTGATTAGCAGGCGATTCGTGGAGGCGGGTATGCGCATATGGGCGGCCGCGGCCGCGGCGGCAGTTCTGGTTGCCGGCTGCGGGACCGTGCCAGCCCGGACCGTGCCAGCCCGGTCGGGCGCCGACCCGGCGGCTGGCGGGTCGTGCCCGGCCGGGCCGAAGACGTCCGTGATCACCCTCACGGACACGCTCCCGGTACCCGTGGTGATCGTTCCGCTCGGCGCGGAGGTCGTTGTGACCGTGCCGCGGTGGGACCGGGGCGCGGCCACGGACGTGCACGTGGCGACCGGCGGGATCCTGCGGGAGGAATGCACCGTCCTGGTGCAAGGCGGTGGCCGACGCACGATTCTCCTGGCGGTCGGGTCGGGCATTACCAGCATCGGTGCCACGGTAGCGCCGGCTGGCGGCACCTTCATGCCGGCCTGGGGCGGAGAAGTGATCGTGCGAGGGCCGGTGACGGCCAGAGGGCCGTCGCCTAACTCGTCGCCGGCGATTCCGTAGGCCCGCGCCTGGCGGGGATCGAGCGCGCTCTGCCGATAGCGTTCGCGGCTCAGGGAGCCACGGTGACCAGGTCGCCGATCGCCAGGTGGTCGAACGCGACCTGGGCGGCCGCGGCGGGCAGTTCGACGCAGCCGAGGCTCTGCGGGAACCCGTAGGAGGCTCGCGGGAACGCGTGCACGGCGTCGCCGCCGTTGAAGTAGTTGATCCAGTACACCGGGTCGTCGTAGTAGCTGCCGTCGGGGTTGAACCCGGTCATGTAGTTGAACGTGTAGCGAACGTAGATCGGATAGGTGCCGAGCGCGGTCGGCTCCCCTGGGATGCCGGTATTGGTCGGCGACGTGAGCACCGTCCTGCCGTTATCCCACACGATGAGCGTCTCGGGCAGGGTCTCAGAAACGTGCACGTACGAGTAGGGGTAGGGGTCCACCTTGCTGGCGGCGGCCGCGCTGAGGAGCGCCTTCCACGAGGCGTCCGCAAGCTGGTTCACGGTCTCGTCGTCGGCGGTGTAGCCGTTGTAGGAGCCTTCTGTCGCGGACAGGAAGGCCATCAGCGCGCCCTTGACCATGACCGTGGGCGAGCCGGGCTGCCACTGGGCCTGCAGTGACGCCGGGGTCGTCTGCCAGCGCCAGGAGAAGCTGCCCTTCAGCGGGGTGCCGAGCGTCGCCACCTCGCCCGCGAAGGTGGTCGGCGAGCGGACGCCTGGCGCCGGGGTGAAGCTGAGCGGCAGGTAGTGCAACTGGGCCAGGATCTGCTGCAGGCGCAGCACCGAGGCCTGCGTGACGGCGAAGTGATAGGAGCCGGCAGCGGCCAGAACTGCCGATCCAGCCGAGGAACCGCCTACCACCGTCACGGGACGGTCGAAAGAGACGCTTACCGCGGTGCCGGGGCCGAAGCCGAGGCCCTGCGGGGTGAACACCAGCGTGTCGGGATCTGGCTCGGTCCAGGTTCCTGCTGTGGCTGGCGAGATTCGCGGACGGGCCGTACCGAGGGCGCTGGCTACCGGCTCGTCGAAGGTCAGCGTGATCGGACTGCCGAGCCCGGCGTGCGCGCTGCCAGGAGCCGGATCGGCCGCTGCGACCGGCACGCCGTCCTGCGGCGCCTCGAGCCAGTCCACCGTGGTCGACGGTGCGGCCAGGTTCTCCCACGGCCAGGCCGCGGCCGCCACCTGAAGCGCGCCGCCCGACTGGTGCTGCGGCACGGCCAGCTGGGCCGTGGTCGAGGGTCGGCCGAGCCGGATGACCCGGGCCGGCTCGTCGGCGGCTCGGTAATCGATGACGCTCACCGGACGGTCGAAGTCAAGCGTTACCCGCCCTGGGTGCGCGGCCACGGCCACCAGCGCCGACGGCGCGGCCGAGGGCGCCCGCAGCGTCGCCGACGTCGAGGCCCCGGAGCCCAGCAGCCAGCGCAGCCAGGACGGTGGTGCGGCGGTCACGCGCACGTGCACCGTCCGGCCCTGCGGCAGGGTGGTGACGGGCACGAAACCCGTGCCCTGATGGGCCAGCGCAAGCGGTCGGCCAGCACTGGTCGCGCGTATGCCGGTCACTTCGGTCGCGATGCCGCCCAGGTGCACCTGGACGAGTGCCTCGCCCGATGACACCGAGACTGCCGGACGGTTCAGGACCGCTACCAGCGCCACGCCGATGCCCGCCATCACAACCAATGCGGACGCGCCGACGCCCACGCGGAATCTCCGGGTCCGATCCTTCAGCGGGCTCTTCAGCGCGGCCAGCGCACCAATGCCCGCGCGGATCACCCGGGTCCGATTCTTGTGTTCAGCCGATGATTCCGTCATCGGGCCGCCCTTTCGAGGCCGCTCCGCGCTTCCATTTCATTTCTTATCACGCCCGGACGAGTCCTTCGGTTCCGCCCGTGGCGGGATGAGCCGGACCGGGGCGGGTGCGCGGCGGCGCCGGGTGCCCGGCCCGAGGAACGGGCCGGGAGGACTCCCTGCGCGAATGCGATCTTGAATCGGCTGGTTAGCCAGGGTACGGGCGGTGCCCGCGGGCAATCTGCTCACCGGCAATTTTCTCGATGATTTGGCCAGCTATCGGGACAGTAGGTACCGTCGCTGGGGTGAGCGGCACTTCGGAAGATAGCTCCTGGTGGGACTCTTTGTACCGCCCGGCGCCCTCGGCCGCCCAGCTCCCGCCGGTCGCCGAGCAGCGGCCTCCGGGCGGCGAGCAGCGGCCTCCGGGCGGCGAGCAGCGGCCGCCCGGCGGCAGGCATGGCGGGCGGGGCGGGAAGCGAAGGAAGCTTCCGTATGTCATAGGGGCGGTGGTAGTGGCGGCGGCCGCAGGTATCGGTGCGTACCTGGTGCTGCCCGCCGGCCCGTCCGCTCAGGCTACTGGTTACCTGCCTACCGGCTCATCGCCTGGTCAGGACGCGCAGCAGACTGCCCGCGCCTTCCTGCGCACCTGGGACGCGGGTCACCTTCGGCAAGCGGCGAACTACACCAATCATCCGGCTGCGGCGCGGGCCGCCCTCAAGGCTTTCGGGACCAGCCTCCACCTCGGGAAGCTGACGAGTACCGTCGGCTCGGCAACAGCGACCGCGTCGAGCCCGGCGAATCCACGGGAGACGGTGACGTACGCGGCCAGCGCCGTCGTGGCCGCGTCGACCGGCGCCGGGGCGGTCAGCGGAACCTGGAGTTACCACGCATCTGTGGTCGCCTATCAGGAAAGGCAGTCCCGGTACTGGTACATCGCCTGGGCACCCGCCGATCTGGCTCCCAATCTCACCACGTCCACGCACCTTGATGCCGTCTCCGTAGCCCCGCGCGTCACCTCGGTCACCGACGCCAGCGGCAACGATCTCACCAGTTACGGTGACGCGGGGCTGGACCATATCGCCGCGCTGCTGGAGACGGGCGCGCCACCGGGAGACGGATCCCCCGGTCTGGACGTCGAGCTTCAGACCAATGCCGGCAAGCCCCTGGCCAGCACGGCGGCGGTCGTGGTCGCCCCGAAGAACGTCTCCGGGCTCGCCACCACGATCGACGCGGCCGCCGAGCAGGCTGCCCGGTCTGCCGTCGCCGCGCATAGCAACAGCTCGATGGTTGTCATCCAGCCGTCGACCGGCAAGATCCTGGCCATTGCCAATAACGACGGTTACAACGACTTCGCGCTCACCGCGGCGGTGGCGCCCGGCTCGACGATGAAGACCATTACCTCGACTGCGCTGTTCAACGAGGGGGTGCTCACCCCGGAAAGCCCCGTTGCCTGCCCGAAGGCCTTCACGATCCAGGGCATCACCTATCACAACGACAACGGCGAATCCGAGCCGCCCTCGACGCCGTTCATTACCGACTTCGCCCAGTCCTGCAACAACGCCTTCAGCACGCAGTGGGCACACCTGACCGACGGCCGCCTGGCCGAGACGGCCAGGAAGTACTTCGGCCTCGACCAGAACTGGGACATCGGCATCGGCACGCTGTCCGCGAGCTACTTCAACGCCCCGGCGTCGGCGTCCGGCTCGGAACTGGCCCAGGAGGACTTCGGCGAAGGATCGCTGACCGCCTCGCCGCTGGCCATGGCGTCGGTTGCCGCCACCATCGACACCGGCACGTTCCAGCAGCCGTACCTGGCCGCGGGCGCCCCGCGGGTCAGCGCGACGCCGCTGCCGTCCTCGACCGACACCTGGATGCACGAGATGATGCGGGCCGTGGTCACCAGCGGCACGGCCGAGCCGGTCGGCTTCGGCCCCGATGTCTACGCCAAGACTGGTACCGCGGACATCGATGGCCAGGGGCAGCCCAACAGCTGGCTCATTGCCTTCGAGCCGTCACAGGATGTCGCGGTCGCGTGCCTGGTCGTCGACGCCGGCTACGGCGCTCAAGTCGCCGGCCCCGAGGTCAGGGACTTTCTCGACAGCTACTGACCCCGCCTGCGCTCCACCGGTAACGATCTGCACGCCGGCCCCGAAAAGCAGTCTGTGCGCCATCTTGATCGCGCACAGACCGCAACGACCTGGGGGCTAGCGAGAATGATCGTCACGACGCGACTCACACGCACGTGTTGGCAGGCAGGCCGGGCCCGGTCGCGCGCCCGCGGTGTCCGCTCCCTCGCGGCCGTCGCGGGATGCGCGGCGGTGCTGCTCGGCAGCCCGTATCCGGCTGGCGCCGCCGCCCGGCAGGCAACGACGGTGACACTCACCGTGACCAGCCTTAATGACAGCGGCACCGGCTCGCTGCGCCTGGCAATCAAGACAGCTAACCGGTCCGCGCCGGGCACGTCGACGGTCATCGACTTCAACGTCGCGGGGACCATCACCCTGGCGAGCGCCCTCCCCGCGATCACCGCGGACACGAGCGTGGACGCCGTGACCGCGCCCGGCTACTCCGCTGGCGGACCGCCGGTGGTGGAGATCGACTGCAACGGGCGCTCCGGCCTGGTGTTCGCGAAGGGCGCGTCCGGCTCGGCGTTGCTCGGCGTAGCAGTCGGTCACGCCAGCGGAGCAGGCGTCACCCTGACCGCGAGCCGGGTCACCGTCAACGACGACTACATCGGCCTGAACCTGGCCGGGCACGCGCTCGGCAATGGCGGCCCCGGCGTGCAGGCGTCCGCGAGCTCGTCGCACGATCTGATCGGGCTCAACTCCTCCGGCGATCCCGGCGTCGTCGCGAACGTCATCTCCGCCAACCGGGGCAGCGGGATCGTGCTCAACGGCTCGTCGCACGACACGATCGTGGCGAACCGCATCGGCACGAACGCCGGCGGCTCCGCCCGGATGGGGAACGGCGGCAACGGGATCGAGCTCACTCGCGGCGCCGACGGCAACGAGATCGGCGGCACCGACTACACCGACCCGAGCACCGGGCAGGCGAACAACCCGACCGGCGACAAGGGAACGGTGCCGCCCGTCTTCGTGACACCCCCGCTGGGCAACCTCATCTCGGGTAACGGGGGCAACGGCGTGCTGATCAACGGCGGCTCGCGCGGCAACAAGCTGAACGGCAACTTCGTCGGCACCACGGTGTCGGGCAACGCGGACCTGGGCAACCGCGGCAACGGTGTCTGGATCGACCACGCCGGCCGCAACTCACTGACCGGCTGCACGTTCGTCGAGAACCCGTTCGTGTACTACAACGTGCTCAGCGGCAACGGCCTCAACGGCCTGCGCATCACAAGCTCGAACTCGGTGGTGGTGCAGGGCAACTTCTTCGGCATCGGCGCGAACAACGCCAAGGCGGTCGCCAACCGGCTGAACGGGATCCTCGTCGACGGTACGTCGGCCAACACGCAGGTCGGCGGAGTCATCCCGCTCGGCAACGTGTCCGCCGGCAACGGCCGCAACGGCATCGAGGTGGCCGGCCGGGTCCGTGGCTTCATCACCTTCAACACCTTCGGCGGCCTGGCCGCCTTCGGCGGCGCGGTACCGAACGGCAACGACGGCGTCCTGATCACCGCGACCGGCGGTGACAACCTGGCCCGGACGAACGTGCTCTCCGGCAACCGGCGCAACGGGATCGAACTGGCCGGCAACGCCAGGGGAGTGACGGTCGACCCGGACATCGTCGGCCTGACCACGAGCGGGAACGGCCTGCTGCCCAACGGCGGAGATGGTCTGCTGATCGACGGATCGGCGCACGACAACACGATCGGCGGCTCGCTGCGGTCGGTGATCCCGCAGAACACGTTCTCCGGCAACAAGGGCCACGGCATCGTGATCACCGGCCGCGCGTATGACAACCGGGTCTTCAGCAGCTACATCGGGACGCTGATCCTCGGGGCGAAGCCTGGCGGCAACCACCAGGGCGGCGTCCTGATCGCCGGGCGGGCGTTCGGCAACACGATCGGCGGCACGCGCCAGCCCTCGAACCTCATCAGCGCCAATATCGGCACCGGCGTGGCGCTGACGTCCGGCACCAGCCGCAACCGCGTCGTCGGAAACTACATCGGCCTTAACCGGCTCGGGCGGTGCCTGCCCAATACCGGCCGTCCCGTTGTCAACAAGGGCAGGCACAACACCATCAAGGGCAACAGGACCAGGCCACGCGGCAGTCGGCGCGGCTGCGGGTGACTTGCGACCGGCGGCGGGGAAGCCCAAATCACCCATAACGGCCGTCGGCCGCGGAAGTCCCGGCCAAGCTCCATTTAAACGGAGCTTGGCCGGGCGGCGCCCCCGGTCCGACTCTGACCAATCGCTGGCCACGAGAATTACCCCGCTCCCGCGCTGCGGATATCCTGAATGCATGGACAGCCGGGCGAGTGACAAGCTCCCCGGAGCCAGGGTGCGCGTCAAGCGAAACCTACCTGCCCGGCCCTCATCAGATGCCAGGCCGCGGGAGTGGCTGGCCCTGGCCAACGGGGCTGTCCAGGAGGCCAGGACCGAGGGTCCTGCTCTTGCCCTCGTCGGACAGCCACTGCCGTACCAGCCGGGGCGCGCCGAGCGGCGCAGCGGCGTGCCTGCCGAGGTCATAACCTCCGACCGCGTACCTAATTCCTGTACCTGCTCGTGGGCGTATTCCCAGGGGAAGCTGACCTTGAAGCACTACAACGCGGCCTGTCCTGTACACCCGGAGAGCCTCGCTCGCTAATACCGCAAGCGGCCCGGCTGCCCTTCGTGCGGGCTGAAGCGAACTGGCAGGCTGCGCATCGTGTAGATCCCGGTGGGCGTACCGAAGACGGGCTCGCCGTCGGGCTCGAGGTCTCGCATCCGCGGCGCCAGGAAGGTCAGCGCCTCGATAATCTCCGCCCTGGCCAGGTGCGAGCCGGCGCAGAAGTGCGCGCCGAAGCCGAAGGTGACCACCTGGGCGCCGGCGCGGTCGGCTGTGATGTCGAAACGGCCAGGATCCGTGTAGGTCAGCGGGTCACGGTTAGCGGTGGCCGCGCAGACGAACAGGACCGTC
The DNA here is from genome assembly GCA_030038495.1 of Streptosporangiaceae bacterium. GTDB lineage: Bacteria > Actinomycetota > Actinomycetes > Streptosporangiales > Streptosporangiaceae > JAJYUU01. The sequence continues at coordinate 31,781 of JASHOV010000167.1, read as the reverse complement.
CCGACCGGGAATACGATCCCGGCGAGCTCCACTTCCTCCCGCACCAGCCGGGCCGTGAACGGCACGATCGGCTCGAACCGCAGCACTTCCTGGCAGGCCTGCTCCGCGAGGGCCGGCTCGTCCCCGAGCTGCCGCCACTGGCCGGGGTGGTCGGCGAACAGTCGCAGGCCGTGTGCGAGCTGTGACTCGGTGGTGTCGGTGCCCCCCGCGATCACCGAGGAGGTCAGCGTCACGATCTCATCGTCGCTGAGCCGGTCACCGTCTTGCTCGTGATGCACCAGCGCGGACAGCAGGTCCTCGCCCGGCTGCTGCCGCCGCTGCCGCACGAGGTCGAGTACGTAGTCCCTGACTTCCTCGTGCGCCGCCTCGATCTCGGCCCGCTTCGCCGTCATATCCATGTCGAACACTGCCTGCAGGCTGCCCGACCAGATGGCGAGTTGCGCGGCGTCGCCGGGAACGCCGAGCAGTTCGGCGATGGCCATCGACGGCAGCGGCCTGGCCAGCGCGGTGACGACCTCGCACCGGCCAGCGGGGGCGATGTCCTGCCACAGGCCGGCCAGGTACTCCCGCAGCCGCGGGCGCAGCTGCTCGACCTGGCGGGGTGTGAACGCCGCGCTGACCAGCCGGCGCAGGCGAGCGTGCGCCTGGCCCGACTGGGCCATCAGGCCCTTGGTCGTGCCGTCGTAGACGACTCCTTCCGTCAGCCCCTGCAGCTCCAGCAGCTCGACCGCGGGGAACGACAGCCGCCGGTCCTTGAGCAGCGCCATGCCCGGCTCGCGGCCGAGCACCATGTAGCCCAGATCAGAGCGGACTAGCCAGCTGCGGCTGGCGAGGTCATCGAGAACCTCGTGGAACCCGTCCCCCGCCAGGGCGGGGTCATCGTGGGCGAGCAGCGGCAGATCCGCGTCCTCGGCAAGCATCGCAGCGATCCCCTCAGGCTAGTTCGTGCGCAAATCGGCTCGCGCCTAGCGTCGCGAGCTCCGCCCGGATCAGACCTGAGAACTCACGCCTGCTGCGGCGATCTGTCATGTTATGCCTCCTGTGGAAGGTTACTGAACCATTATGCAGGGGACTCCGCCGCCACAGCCTGACCGCTGCCGCCGGCTACCGGGGTCGGCTACCGCGGTCGGCTGCCGGGCCGGGTCGCGGGCGGACCCCGGGCAGCCAGAGCTTGACGACTCCCGGCTGCTCGCGCTGGCCAGGGCGGGTAATCGGGCGGCGGGCGCGCCGCACGTCTCGGTCAACGACATGCTCATCCGCCCCACGAGCAACAGCGATAACGGCGCCCCTTCACTTCCGGGCGCAGCAGTCGGATGATCGGCTCGATGGGCCATTTACAACTATTGAGTTCGTGAGCAGGCGGCCGCATGCCGATTGCGAGATGCTCGCAGGCACCGCGGCGCGAAGCTTGGTCAGAGTCGGCTACCAGACCGGCGCGGGTCGTGGGATCGTTCCGGCCGGAACGCCCTGACTTCGGCGGGCGCTACCCGTGGCGGCTGCCCTGGGACGGGCCGCGAGCACGTGTTCCGCACCCGAGGAGGAAGATCATGTCCCAGTCCGCCGGGCAGGCGTCCGACGTGGTCCTGACCGTCGCCGCCAGTGACTCGACCCTGAACCGCGGCAAGCTGGCTGTCACCATCCACCTGCTGACCTATCTCACCGAGCAGATTCACGGCTCGTGGCTCCCTGACCCGGCCGGCGGCGCTGCGTGGCACTTCGCCATCGCGCCCACCCACGTCCAGATCCTCAAGGATGACCTGAGGGCGGTCTGGGTCGGCGAGCCTGCCACAGTGACCTGGCTGACTGTCGCGGGCCACGAAGAGGTCGCCGGCTGACTCGGTCAGATCCTGCTGCCCAGGTCCTAGCCGCCGCCGGGCTCCTTGCTGGGCGTTCCTGCACGTTCGGGTTCGGGTCATTCACCATGCTGGGCTTCCGCCTCTTGACCGAACGGCTTGGCGTACGGCTCAACGGCAGGCTGCAGTGCCTTGCCGACCGCGGCCTGCCCGTGCTGTGCCCTGGGGGGCAGCACGGCGACGACGCCGACCTCGACCAGCCATTCCGGGCGAGCCAGGGCCTGCACCACCAGCCCCGTCGAGACGTAGAACACGCCGCGCAGCCGTTCGCCCATCACTCGGTACACCGGCTCGCGGTGCCGGATGTCGGTGAGGTAGATATGGCAGCTCACGATGTGCTCGGGCCCGGCCCCGGCCTCGGCGAGCAGCAGGAGGATGTTGTCGCACACCTTCCGGGCCTGCCCCGCGGCGTCGCCGACCGCGACGTTCTCGCTGGTGTCGAGGTCCTGGGCGACCTGCCCGCGCAGGTACACGGTGTTGCCCGCCACGACGGCCTGGCAGAGGTCATTGCCGAGGTCCTGCTCGGGATAGGTATCGGCGGTGCTGAAGGGGCGGATCCGGCGATGTCCCCCGATGACGATTTCGGTGGCCATTGCCTACATCCCGTCCACGGTCTTGAGGTTCGCGACGTCCATCACCAGGCTGGTCGCCGGCTCGAAGTCGTAGTTGTTGTAGACCGCGAGCCGATGTGAAAACGGGGGAGACTGGGCGAAGAGCTGGAACGTCAGGCGATGCGTGGCGTAGTCCGAGTTAAGGAGATCGCGGCCGAACGCGAGCAGCTTGCGCCGCTCCTCGGCTTCGACGGTGCCGACGGCGAAGTACTTGCTGAGCCAGCCCGCTGTCTCCGGGTCGGCGAACTGGGCCGCGCTGGGGATGAGGCTGATCTGACATCCGGCCAGGTCACGGACCGTGTGCACGATCTGCGGCAGGTTCGAGCATGCGAACATGCGCCCCGCGTAGATCGTCTGCCGGTGGGGCATCAGCAGGCCGGCCGGGCTGGGCTCGGCGAGCTCGACCGCCGCCACCAGGAACGCGTTGATCCCCTCCCGGTAGGCCGCGACCTCGGCGATCTTCTCGCGCACACCCTGGTGCATCTTGGTGCCCGTCTGCCGGGCGTTGGCGTACGCGAAGCCGAGCAGGTAGTCCGCCCACCGCAGGTAGCGCTGCACGTAAGGGAAGATGCTGTACCGGTGCAGCGTCGCGCGGATGAATGCTGCCGCCTCGATGTGCTGGTAGAAGAACACGTCTTCCCAGGGGATCAGCACGTTGTCGAACACGATCATCGTGTCGACCTCGTCCACGCGGTTGGCCAGCGGATAGTCCGCTGCCGGGCGGGTGGCGGCAAAGCCCGACCGGCAGATGTGCTTGACGCCGGCGGCACTCATGTCGGCCCGGAAGCCGACGGCGTACTCGGAATGGGTCTGGGTCTTCCATTCGGCGATGGTCGGCTTGACGAACGCCTGGTGGGCGTACGCGGCTGCCGTCTCGAACTTGGCCCCGCGGACGACGATGCCGTTGTCGTTCTCTCCGACGACACGCAACAGCACGTCCGGGTCCTGGTCCTGCGGCCACATCGAGCGGTCGCCCTTGGGGTCGGTGTTGGCCGAGACGTGGAACGGATCCTCCAGGGTGGCGCGGCGGACGTGCCGCCTGATGTTCTCGCTGAACGCCGGGTTGATCTGGTTGAGAACCTCCTGGCCGTCGAAGAGCGACCACATCTCACCGACTGTCTCGTCGCCGACTCGGGTGACAACACCGCGAGCGTCGTCAAGCATGGCGTCGACGGCGCGGCGCTTCTGATGCCAGTCCGTCTTCGTCTTCGGTGGCTTGGAGCCGATCGCGCAGACCTCGCCGGTCTCGTCGTCGGCATAGGTCATCAGATCGCGGGTAGCCTCCATATGGCCGAGGTCGTAGATGCGTGCGCGGATATCCACGATCGGCTTGAACGCCGGGTGCACGGTCACGTCGGCGACCTTCTCCCCGTCTATCCAGACCTGTCGCCCGTCTCGAAGTGACTCGCGATATTCCTGGCCCGTCCTCAGCATGCTGTACATCATCACCCGGACCGAGCCGCCCGGCTAGACGGCTAGTGCTGGCCGTCGCCCGGCACTACCAGCTCGTCCCCGCATCGCCGCAGCTCGGCAATGCTGGCCGCGCCGAGGAGCTGGAGCGTGCGGCGCAGCTGGGCTGCGAGCAGGTCGGTCGCATGCTCGACTCCGGCCTGACCGGCGGCCCCGAGCCCGTACAGGTAACCCCGGCCGACCATGCACAGGTCGGCGCCGCGGGCGATCGCCACCGCGATGTCGGCACCGTGCCGGATGCCCGAGTCGGCTACCAGCGTGATGTGCTCGCCGACCGCTTCCCGCACCGGCCGGATCAGCTCGACCGGCGGGATGCACCGGTCGAGCTGGCGGCCGCCGTGGTTGGACAGGTGGATGCCGTCGGCCCCGGCCGACGCCGCGCGGACGGCATCGGCCGGGCCCAGCGGTCCCTTGATCAGCAGCGGGCCCGGCCAGCGCGCGCGGACATCGTCGATGTCGTCCCAGGTCAGGCTCGGGTCGAACAGGCTCGTGATGCCCGCGATCGTGGTGTACGCGGCACCGTCAGGCGGCTGGACGTTGGCGAATCCGAGCGCGGGGTTACGCAGCGCGGCCAGCCAGTAGCCGGGGCGGGCCGCGATCCCGAGCAGGCTGCGCGCCGTGAGGGTCGGCGGCAGCGTCAGCCCGGCGCGCAGATCCCGGCTGCGCCGGCCCGAGACTGGCGTGTCGACCGTGACCTCGAGCGCCCGGAAGCCGGACGCGGCCGCCCGGTCCAGCAGCGCGTGCACCAGCTTGCGGTCGCGGGCCACGTACAGCTGGAACCACAGCTCCTCGTGGCCGGTGGCCGCGAGCTGCTCGATCGTGGTGGTACCGGTCGTCGACAGGCCGTAGGGGATGCCGCGGCCCGCGGTCGCGCGCGCTACCGCGACTTCGCCCTCGGGATGGATCATCCGCGCGAATCCGGTCGGCGCCAGGCCGAAGGGCACCGACAGCTCGCGCCCGAGTACCGACACCCGCAGGTCGGGATCGGCGATGTCACGCAGCACTCGCGGCCGGAACTGCCAGCTCTGGAACGCCGCGCGGTTGGCGCGCAGCGAGATCTCCTCGTCCGCGGCCCCGTCGACGTAGTCGAAAACCGGCCGGGGCAGCCGCCGCCGGGCGGCCACGCGCAGGTCATCGAGGTCATGACAACGGGCGAGCACCCTGCGGTGGCGGTCAGGCTCGAAGCTCGGCCAGCGCACCAGCTCGCCGATCTCGCGCAATCTCATGTCCGCTCCCTGATCCCGGTGATGATAAGGCCACCTCCGCCGTCTTGGCGTAAAGGCTCCCATTTATCCGCTGCCCGGACACGCCCCACCTCCGCCGCGGCGTCCCGATCGCGAGCCGCTAGGCTCGTCAGCGCAGCCTGGGCGCGGGGGCACCGGGTCGCGTACTCCGGGGGATTTACCTGCATGACGACACCGTTGCCGTCCGAGGCGAGCCAGCCCACCAGGGCGCGCGACGACGCCCAGGTCGGCGCTCGTCGCCGCACCGCTGGCGGCAGCATCGCCAGGTCGAGCGGCGGGATGGCGCTCGGCACGCTCGCCTCGCGGGTCACCGGCCTGGTGCGCACGCTCATCCAGGCCTACGCGCTCGGCGGCTTCGCGCTCGCCGACGCGTATAACGTGGCCAACTCGCTGCCGAACGCGGTCTACAACCTGATGCTGGGCGGGATCCTCACCAGCGTTATCGTGCCGCTGCTGGTGTCGGCGTCCAGCCGCGGGCGAGACCACGGCGAGGCTGCTGCCGACCCGGGGGGGCAACCCCCCGAACCCCCCGGCTCCTACGACCAGCGGATGTTCACGCTGATCACGATGGCCCTGCTGGGCATCACCGTCGCAGCGACGCTGGCGTCCAGGCCCATCGTCGACCTGTACGGCGGCTCGGTCTCCGGGCCGGAGCTGCACCTGATGGTCGTTTTCGCCTACTTCTTCATCCCGCAGATCTTCTTCTACGGCGTAAGCTCGCTGGCCGGGGCGATCCTGAACTCCCGCGGGTCGTTCGCGGCGCCGATGTGGGCCCCGGTCGTCAACAACATCGTGGTCAGCGGCGTGCTGCTCGGGTTCATCGCGGTCGCCGGGTTCGGAGTCCAGCCCGCGACGATCAGCCCCGGCGAGATTCGCCTGCTCGCTCTCGGCACGACGATCGGCGTGGCCGCGCAGACCGCCGCGCTGCTGCCGTCGCTGGGCCGCGTCGGGTTCCGCTGGCGGCCGCGATTCGACTTCCGCCGGACCGAGCTGGCGGAGATCTGGCACATGGCCGGCTGGATGTTCGGCTACATCATCACCACGCAGGTGACGCTGTTCGTCACCACCAGAGTCGCCAACGAGGCCAGCGTCCTGGCGGCCCAGGCGCGCGTCGGCTACGGCGCGGGGTACACGCCGTTCGCCTACGCCTGGCAGCTGTTCCAGATGCCCTATGCCGTGGTGGGCATCTCGGTGATCACCGCCCTGCTGCCGCGGATGAGCGCGCATGCCGCCGCGCGGCAGTCCGGCCTGGTGAAGGCCGACTTCTCGACCGGGGTCCGGTTGTCGGGGGTGCTGGTGGTGCCGTCGGCCTTCGTGCTGGCGGTCCTGGGACCGGCCCTCGCCGTCGTCTTCCTCGCCCACGGGGCCACCAGCATTGCCACCGCGCGGTACATGGGCCAGGTGTTTGCCGTGCTGTGCCTCGGGCTGGTCCCGTACACGATCTTCCAGCTGCAGCTGCGCGTCTTCTACTCCTCGCATGACAGCCGGACGCCCGCGCTCATCGGCGTCGCGACGATGCTCGTGAACGTCGCGAGCTGCTACCTCGCGCTTGATCTGCTGCCGCCCGGCCTCATTGTGGCCGGCCTCGGTGCTGCCTTCGGTCTGGGGAACGTTGCTGGCTCGGCGCTGGCCTGGTTCATTCTCCGGCGGCGGCTGCACGGCCTGGCCGGGCGCGACATCGGGGCCAGCCTGCTGCGAATGCATGCGGCGGCGATCCCGGCGGCCGTCCTCGCGCTCGCGATCACGGTGGCCGCGGACCGGCTGCTGGGGCAGGGCCGCGCCAGCGCGCTGGTCTCGGTGACCGTGGCGGGGACCTGCGCTCTGCTGGCCTACGTGGCCCTCGCGTACTTCTTCCGGGTGCGGGAGCTGACCGGCCTGGCCGACCTGGTGCGGGCGCGGCTGCGCCGCTGAGATCAGCGGCCCAGGAATGAGCGGGCCCGGCGGGACCACGTTCTCCCGCCGGGCCTGCCCGGTGCTGCCCGTATGCGAGCGCTTAGCGGCGCGCGCCCAGCAGCTGGCGGCTGCCCGCCTTGTCCTTGCGCGTCTCCCGCTTGATCCAGTGGTCGATGACCTTGTCGGTCTCCCACGAGGTGATCAGGGAGTACCTGGGCCGCGGGCCCGGGTGCCAGACGACGTGCCAGAGCCGCTCGGTGTCGATCAGGAGCTGCATGCCGGGATGCAGCGTGATCCGCGTCTCGGTGCTGGGGTCATCCTTGTCCTCGCGGAGGATGAACTGGGACTGGCCGGCCGTGTCGTCGAGCTCGAGCCAGGACCTGACAACCCAGCCGGTTCCCTCAGGGTTGAGCCGGTTGTTGTCGTCGCGGTGCAGTTGCCGAAGTGCGGTCGCCTCGTCGCTCGGGTTGAGCTTGATGACCCGCACGCGGCCATAGTTGCCGCCGATCTCCTCCACGTAGCGGGTCAGGTTCGGCGCGATGTCGCGGTTGGAGGTCCAGAGCCCGTACTTGTCGGCCTTGCCGTGATCCCAGAAGCCGCGACAGTCCATCTGGCCGGTGGCCGACGCCAGCGGGGCGAAGTTCGTGTCGCCGCCGCTCTTCCAGTCCATATACTCCAGCGACTCCCACTCGGCCGACGGGATCGCCGGCCCGCGGTAATCGTTGAGTACGACGTAGCCTGTCTTGGCCAGGCAGTCGAGTTTCTGATGCATTCGGTCCCCCGGATTTGGCTTGGATTCGTTCCCGAACGCCCTCACCCATTTCCCCGATCCGCGGGGCTAAAGCGGCCAGGGCCCATGCCGGAACCACGCCGTGACGTGCATTTGGCCGTCCAGTTACCCGGCCGTGAGCGGCAGAGCCGCGTAGTTCGGTTACGCGCAAAGCCCCGGTCAAGATTTCTCGGCCCAAGCGTGACGTACGGCGGGAGCGGATATGGCACCCGGAGGGTTCATATGTCTACGACCACGACGTCGGCCGGCAATTCAACAGCACGGCGGACGGATATTTACAACGATCCAGCGTTCAACTACGCGCGCTTTTGGGACGGCCGTGATTACGAGCACCATGCCGAGGTCATCGCGCTTCAGCACCTGCTGCGTGGTCGCAGGTTCGGGCACGCTGTTGACATCGGCGGCGGCTTTGGGCGCCTGAGCGTACTCCTGGCGCGCTACGCCGATCGCGTCACGCTCGTCGACCCGAGCAGCCAGCAGCTAGCGCTTTCAGAGCGCATCTTCCCAGGTCAGGCGGGGATCGAACGGCAGCTCATGGACGCGGCGCACCTGGGCTTCGATGACGAGAGTGCCGACCTGGTAAGCCTGATCCGCGTCCTGCATCATCTCCCCGATCCGGTGCCGGAGTTCGCCGAGCTGGCCCGGATCCTGCGGCCGGGCGGGCTCGCGGTGATCGAGGTGGCGAACTCCGCGCACGCGGCCAATCGGTTCAGGTACCTGCTGCGCGGCGAGCACGTGCCGATGACGCCGGTGGACCTGCGGTCGGAGGAATCCCGGCGCCGGGGCGCGGCACCGTATTTCAATCATCACCCGGACGCGATACTGGAGGATCTCGCCGCGGTAGGCCTGAGGCCCTGTGCCGTCTTGTCGGTGTCGAATTTGCGTCACCCGATGGTCAAGGCGCTGCTGCCGCGGCGCGCGATGCTGGCCATCGAGCGAGTCGTGCAGCAGCCGCTGGGCCGATTCTATTTCGGGCCGAGCGCATTCTTCCTGCTGCAGAAGCGCGACAAGATCAGGCGGCGCGAGATACAGGATGTGCCGACGCCGCCTATTCCGCCGATGGTCACGATTCCGGTGAAGGATCCCGGACCCGGTGAGGCCGCGCGTAACTCGTAACCGACGGAATCTGCCCACCCAGGTGCCGGGTGCGTACCATGAAATCGTGCCAGGCCACTACCATTCCGGCGGCCGGGCGACCACGCTGCTGGTCGCCTGGACCGCGATCATCATCTGCGCTGCGGCGGCCTGGTACGCGGGGGCGGGCGTCCTCGGCGTGCTCGCCGTGATCGTCGTCGGCGCGCTGATCGTCATGTACCGCCGGGCGAACCCGCTCAGGAACTGGCAGACCGGCAGGCCGTGGCGCGACTCGCCGCGGCGGACGGCTGCGAGCGCCGGTCGCGAGGCCGGCTCCGATCCGGTCGAGGACTGGATCCGCGAGCGCTCGCTCTATGACCGGTTCGACGACCGTCGCGAGGGCGGGGCGGACAGTGCTAGCCCGGACCGGCGCTAGTGACGGCGGATGCGCACCGGCTGCGGGCCCGCGGGCCGCGTGGGGGATGATGGCGTCCATGTCTGCAGACGCCGAGCCCGGTCCTGGCCGGGAACCGGACTACCGTGCCTATGCGGCGGCGGGAGCAGAGGCACTTCAGCGGTGGTATCGCCCGTGGACCGGGCAATGGCGGACGACGGGCTGGTGGAATGCCGCCAACGCGCTAACTGCCGTGATCGCCTACACCGAGCGCACGGGAGACCGGACCTATGCCGGGGTCCCTGAGCGGACCTTCAGGTCAGCGCGGCGCCGGAACCACGACTTCGTCAACAAATTCTTCGACGACAACGGCTGGTGGGGACTCGCCTGGGTCGCCGCCCACGACCTGACCGGCGAGACCCGCTACCTGGACGCGGCCAGGAAGATCTTCGCCAACATGGTGACCGGCTGGGACGACACCTGCGGCGGCGGCGTCTGGTGGAACACCGACCGCACGTACAAGAACGCGATCACCAACGAGCTGTTTCTGACCCTGGCCGGGCGGCTGCATCAGCGGACGGGCGACCGCGAGTACCTGGACTGGGCGCTGCGCGAGTGGGACTGGTTCACCTCGCGCGGCCTGATCGGCCCCAGCGGCCTGATCAACGACGGGCTGACCGGCGAGTGCGTGAATAACGGCGGCCTGACCTGGACTTACAACCAGGGCGTCGTCCTTGGCGGCCTGGCGGCGCTGCACGAGATCACGGGGGAGGCCGCCTACCTGCGGCAGGCGGAGGCAATAGCGGACGCCGCCCTCGGCACGCTGGTCACGTCGGAGGCACAGGGCACGCCCGGCATCCTCTTCGAGTGCGAGGAGCTGAAGACCCTACCCAAGGACGCCGACCGCCCTCAGTTCAAGGGCGTCTTCATGCGCAACCTGTACGACCTCAACCGGCTGAGCCGCCGTCCGGCCTACGGCGAGTTCATCCGCGCCAACGCCCGCTCGATCTGGGATAACAGCAGGAACGACAAGAGCCAGTTCGGCCTGCACTGGGCCGGTCCGTTCGATCAGGCCGATGCCTGCCGCCAGAGCTCGGCCCTCGACGCGCTGAATGCCGCCGCGGGGCTCGCGCCAGAGTAGGCCGCGGCAGAACGGGCCAGCACAGCGCAGCCCGCGGGTCATGCGGCTAACCCGGCTCCGGCCGGGCTGGCCACGCCCGGATCCGTCGGCGGGATCCCCGACCGCACGACCGCCGACAGCGCCAGCGTGCGCGACGAACTGCCCGCGTGCACCGTGAACTGACCGCCGGGCCAGATCCAGCTCGCGAGATCCTCGTCGTACCTGGCGAAGGTCCTGGCCGGGATCGTCAGCCGGGCCAGGACCGCCTCGCCCGGAGCGGCGCGGACCGCGGCAAAGGCCCCGAGGACCCGGATCGGGTCAGCCGGGTCCGCGGCGGCGGCAGGTCCGGCCAGGTAGACCTGGACAACCTCCTTGCCGGAGCGACTGCCGCAATTGCGCACGGTGACGGCTAGCTCGAGGTCCCGCCCGTCCGGCACCCCGCGCGGGCAGTCGATCGACTCGTACTCCCACGTGGTGTAGCCCAGGCCGTGCCCGAACGGGTACCGCGGCGCGGTGCCGCGCGCGTCGTACCCGCGGTACCCGATGAGAAGTCCCTCACGGTAGTGCAGCACGCCGTCCTCATCCGGGTCGGCGCGCAGCACCGGGCAGTCGGCCTCGGCCACGGGCAGGGTCACTGGAAGCCTGCCGCCCGGCTCGGCCGCGCCAAGGAGTACGTCGGCCAGCGCCGGGCCGAACTCCTGGCCCGGCAGCCAGGCGTAGACGATCGCGGCGACCTGATCGGCCCACGGCAGGAGCACCGGCATGCCGGAGTTGACCACCACGACCGTAGCGGGGTTGGCGGCAGCGACGCGGCGCACGAGCTCGTCCTGGCGGCCGGGCAGCGACAGGGTGTCGCGATCGAAGCCCTCGCTTTCTGTCAGCTCGGCGGACCCGACGACAACGATCGCGGCATCCGCTCCTGTGGCCGCCGCCTCGGCCTCGGCCAGCAGCGCGTCGTCGTCCCCGGCCGGAGCCAGGCCAAGCCGGACCGAGATCGGGCCGGAACATTTCACCGATTGTGCACCCCACAAAGCTGGGTAAATGCCTCGAAAGAAGGTACACAATCGGTGAAATGTTCGGCGCACCGGGCGGATGGCGCCCGATAAGTCGCAGTTTGGGAACTCCGGGGGGGACGAGGGCGTGTACCCGCTCTAGAGCCCAGACCGCGCGGCGACGTCCTCGTCCACGACCAGCAGGACCTTCCCGCGCACGTGGCCCTGGTCGACCTCGCGCTGAGCGGCCGTGGCATCGCGCCAGAAGAAGCGCCTGGCGATGTGAATCTCGAGCGAGCCGTCGTCGAACCAGGGCGCCAGCCTGATCAGGCTGCTGCCACTCGGACGGCCGTTGTAGCGCTGCCATCGGACCCGGTCCCCGTCCGGGAACGTCTCGGCCGGCACCGGCGTGGCGATCACGGCGCCATCGCGAGCGGCCTGCGCCGCTCCGGCCAGGGTCGGTCCCGCGCAGGCCAGGACCTTGCTCACACCTCCGCCCGTGAGCGCCCGCACCTGATCGGACCAGCCGGGCTGGCTGTGGTCGACGACCTCCTCGGCGCCGAGCGTGTGCACGAACTCATGGTGCTGTGCGCTCGCCGTGGCGACCACATTAGCCCCGAGCGCCCTGGCGATCTGGACGGCGAGATGACCGAGGCCGCCCGCCGCGGCCGTGATCAGCACCGTGTCGCCAGCACCGACGTCCAGATCCTCGGTCAGGCCCTGCAGGGCGGTCATCCCGTTGACCGGGACCGCTGCGGCATCGACGCGGTCGAGGCCTTCAGGGACCGGGGCTAGCTGCTCGGCCGGGCAGGTCACATACTCGGCGTAGCAGCCGTTCAGACCGGGATAGCCGTAGACGGGCTCGCCGTCCTCGAACGCCGCGCTGTCGCCAGTGTCGCCCACCACGACCCCGGCGAACTCTCCGCCCGGAATATAGGGATATTCACCCGTCCAACCGCCGCTGCGGAGGTAGCCGTCCCACGGTCCGACCCCGGCGGCCAGGACCCGGACGAGGACATCGCCGGGTCCGGGCTGCGGTATTTCCGCCTCACCCGTCGTGAGTACCTCGGGGCCGCCAGGACCGCTGACCAAGATCGCCTTCATCGTCACTCCATCCGCCGAGGACCGCGACAACCACGACTTGCGCAAGAAGCCACTCTGCCAGTGCAGCGGCGGCGGCCGCCGGATGGGTCCGGCGCAAACACGGCGCGAATTAAGAACCCGCCGTTCCCGCTCCGCACGCGCGCTGCGACGGGCCGACCGCGCTGACCCGGCGGCCGGAGCGGGAACGGGCCGGCGCACAATGGAGGTTCCGGCGGCTGCGCGGCCACGGCCGAGGTGCAGATGGGCCAGTCCCGCGCGGAAAGCGGCTGGTCATCGGGGGGCGTGGTCCGGGCGTGACATCCGCGGGGTGCCGAATCTCATCAGGCGGTAATCGGATTCTGCGTTCGCCCGCGCGGCAGGTGACGCAGACGGGGGAGGCGTGCGATGGCCGGTGGACTCGGACCGGAGGGATTCGGCTCGAGTCCGTTCGACGACTTCATGGCCCACATCTACCGTGCGGGCGGCCCGTAGCGCCCTGGCTGCTGGACGGTCAGATCACCGCTGGCCAGGATGTCATCGTCGAGGTAGGGGACGGGATGCTAACGCTAACCTTCAGCCGCGCTCCGCAGCATGCCGGCGTGTGAGGTGCCGCGGGTGTGAGGTGCCGCGGGTGTGAGGCGCCGCGGGTGTCAGCTATAGGGCGCGCTGCATGAGGATCGTGTCGATCCAGCGGCCGTGCTTGTAGCCGACCGCGGCCAGGCGCCCCGCGTCGGCGAAGCCGCAGGCGCGGTGCAGCGCAACCGACGCCGGATCCTGGGTATCGGCGATCACCGCGATAACCTGTCGAACGCCGGTGCCGGCGCAGCCGCTAAGCAATTCGGTCAGCAAGAGTCGGCCCAGGCCCAGGCCCGTCTTTCCGGGCCGCAGGTACACCGAGTCCTCGACCGAGTACCGGTAGGCAGGCTTTGGCCGCCACGGGGTGGCATAGCAGTAGCCGGCCACTTCGCCGTCGTGCTCGGCGACCATGAACGGCAGCCCCAGATCGGTGATGTGCGCGAGCTTGTCGCGCCAGTCATCCGGGCTCGGCGGGGTCTCCTCGAAGCTGATGATGCTGCTGGTGACGTAGTGGGCGAAGATCTCCGCCACCGGGCCCAGGTCGTCGGCGGAGGTCGGCCTGACTCGCACGTGGCCGGATCTCATGAACTCTCCTTGCCCTCCTTGGTCCGGAACGATATCGCTCGGTTAAGCCAGCGCTCACCGTGCCCACGGCCGCCAGATTCCCGGCAGCGTGACCGGGGAATCACCGACTGGAATCATCCTCGGGGGGCAGGGAGCAGCGTGTCAGGGTACGTTCTTGATCATCACCGGGAAGGCGAGGGCCAGCGACTGGCGCTCATGTCCGAGCTGCTCGATCCGATGCACCGCCGTGTTCTGGAGCAGCTTGGGGTGGCGCCCGGAGTGCGGACGCTCGAGGTTGGCTGCGGCAATGGCTCGGTATCGGCCTGGCTGGCCGGGAAGGTCGCGCCCGCCGGCCGGGCGGTGGCAGTCGATCTCGACCTGTCGCTCGCGGCGGCGGACGTGCCCGGGCTTCAGCTGCGGCAGGCCGACATCCTGGCCGGTCCCGTGCATCCGACCGACTTCGACATCGTGACCGGCCGGGCCGTGCTGCATCATCTCCCCGATCCCGGCGCGGCGGTACGGAACATGATCGCCAGCGCCCGCCCCGGCGGGGCGATCCTGCTCATTGAGCCCGACTTCCTGCCGGCCACCGTCGCCGAGCCAGCCGAGGTGCGCGAGTTCTGGGACGGCTGGCTGGCCTGGTCACGAGACGAGCACATCGATTACTTCATCGGCCGCCGCCTGGCGCCGATGCTGTCCGGGCTAGGGCTAGCTGAGATCGCGGCGACCGCCGAGACCGCCTGGTACAACGGCGGCTCGGCATGGGCCGAGTACTGGCGGCTGACCGTCGCGGAACTGCGGCCCCGGCTGACGGACTCCGGCAAGCTGACCGGGCGCGTCATCGACGCCTTCCTCCGGAGGTGTGCCGATCCGGCGTGGTGGACGCAGGCCGTCGCGTTCACCGTCGTGCACGGCCGCACGCCCGATCGCTAGCGCAGGTGGCGGCGGAAAAAGGCCTCCGAGCTGTCGACCTCGAACCGCGGTACTTCCCCATGCCGGCCGGGGTTGGCGTGCAGCGTCTTCTCGCGCGAGCCGAGGGCGTCGAAGAGCGCGAGTCCGCTGGCGCGCGGCACTAGCTCGTCGTCCCACTGCAGCAGGAACTCGACCGGGCAGGTGATGCGGGCGGCCGCCGCCGCAAGCGTCTCCTCGCCCGCGAGGCCGAAGACCGCCGCAAAGATGCGGGGCTCCGCCGCGGCCAGCGGTATGCCGATCGTGGTGCCGAGCGATACGCCCCAGTACCCGACCGGCCCGCCGAACTCGTCCAGGCCCTGCAGCGCGTCGAGCATGGCCCGCCACTCGGGCACCGCCTGCGCCGCGAGCCCGGCGTTGTAGTCGGCCACCTGCGACCACGCGGACTCACCCGCCGCGATCTGCGCCCTGATGGCGGCGATGGACCGCTCGTCGTGCTCGGTCTTCTGGCGGTCGCCGTGCGCGGGCGCGTCAATCGCCGCCGCCGCGAAATCGCAGGACGCCACGTAGCGGCGGGCCCGTGCCAGCACGCCCGGCGCGTTCTTGTGCTGGCCGCCGCCGTGGCCCAGCAGGATGAGAGGGCGCCCGGTGCTGTCCGCGGCCGGCGTCCAGAGCACGCCGTCAATGCCGCCGAGGCTGAAATGCCGTTCGCGCACGCCGTTGTCGGTCGTGTCACGCGGGCGCTCTCCGGGTCACCTGCTGTCAGCCGCGCTGCGCTGCCGCGCCGGAGTGGAGCACCCAGCCTGATACTGCGGGAATGGGTCTCACCTCCTCGCGTCGATCTCCTGCGCCGGAGACGCTATCAGACCGGCCGCGCGCCGTGCGCAGGCCGACGCCAGCTTCGGGCGCAGACCGTCTGCACGCCAACCACGTGCGGCTGCGCGAGCGCGGGGGCCGCGTTCCGGCCATAAGTGCGCCATGGGCCGGGCAGGCATGCCAGCGCACGTGCCGCTGAGGCTGCCTGGCTACTCTTACGGAGTCCGGGCTTCGCGACTGCCCGGAGGACGCCTGGTCATGACCTGACCGAAAGGCACGGGAGGAAGGCCGTTGTGATGGCAAACGCTGACAAGGGCGAAATATTGATCGCGCGCGTCTTCGACGCGCCGCCCGAGCTGGTCTACCGGGCATTCGTCGACCCGGACCAGTTCTGCCAGTGGTTCGGGCCCGACGGTTTCTCCGTCCCCTTCGAGTCCGTGCAGATCGACGCGCGGCCTGGTGGCTTCCTGCGCTTCGTCCTGGTGAGCGACGACGACCCGGGCGTCCGCAGCCCGGTGAATGCGACCCTGACCGAGGTCGTCGAGAACCAGCTGCTCGTCGGTCACGAGGACGTGGAGGGCATTCCGGGTACGGCCGGCCCTCACCGCCTGCATCTGCGGCTGGAGTTCCAGGACGAGCCGGGCGGCCGGACGCTGCTCGAAGTGCGCCAGGGTCCCTTCGCCGAGCAGACGGCCCACGACGCGAAGGACGGCTGGGCGAGCTCGTTTACACAGCTCGATGCGCTCCTGCAGCGGTCACGGTAGCCGGCGGGCGGCGGGCGGCCACCCGGGCACCCGGGCACCCGGGCACCCGGACACCCGGACACCCGGACACCCGGACACCCGGACACTGCTGAAGCGCTCGCCGCTGAAACGTCGCCCAGCTCAGGGCCACACCACCCGTTTGTCGGTCCACGTGACCCCGTCGTGGCGGCACAGGCAGAAGGGATGCCCGACCGGATCGGTGTAGACCTGCCAGCCGTAGCCCTCGGGTCCGATGAAGTCCTTCTGCAGTGTCGCGCCGAGCTTGACGACGCGGCGCTGTTCGGGCTCGATTTCGGCCGCTTCGAAGTCGAGGTGGAACTGCTTGGGGTGCTCGTCGTCGGGCCAGCGCGGAGGGCGGTAGTCCGCGACCCGCTGGAAGGCCAGATCGACCTCGCCGAAAGTGATGCCGGCAAAGTTGTCGTCACTACCCTCACTGATGGCGCGGCCTGTCAGCTGGGAGTAGAAGGCCGCCAGCTTCATCGGGTCCGGGCAGTCGATGATGAAACCCAGGAGTTGCAGCATCAGGCGATCCTGCCACAGAACAGGGCGTATCCGATGCCGCTGCCCGTCAGTACTGCCGGCCGCCGGCGGCTACCGACTGAGCCCAGCGTAGGTCGGCCTTGCCGGACGGGCTGCGCTGGACTGCGGGAACGAAGACGATGGCGCGTGGCTTCTTGTAGTCGGCGAGCCGCGTCGCGACATGCGCGGTCAGTTCGTCCTCGGTCACCTCGGCTTCGGGGACGGCCGCGACGACGGCCGCGATGCGGTGG
Source organism: Streptosporangiaceae bacterium (assembly GCA_030038495.1). Classification (GTDB taxonomy): domain Bacteria; phylum Actinomycetota; class Actinomycetes; order Streptosporangiales; family Streptosporangiaceae; genus JAJYUU01. The sequence continues at coordinate 14,858 of JASHOV010000167.1, read as the reverse complement.
CCCCAGCGGGGATCCGGCAGCCCGACCACCAGCGCGTCCCGCACGGCCGGGTGTTCGATAAGCGCCTGCTCCACCTCCTCGGCGAAGACCTTCTCCCCGCCGGTGTTGATGACCCGGCTGCCGCGGCCATGGAAGATAACGGAGCCATCGGCTTCAAGGGAGGCGAGGTCGCCGGTCACTACCCAGCGCCCGCCGCCGAAGATCCGGAACGTCTGGGCGGTCTTCGCCTGGTCGCCGAGGTAGCCGATCTCGGCGTCGGCGGGCGCGGCGAGCAGGCCGACCTGACCCGAGCCGGGCACGACGTCGGCGCCCGTGTCGTCGACGATCCGCGCACCCGGCAACAGGGTGAATCGCGAGGTAACGGCGGCATCGCCGCGCCTGGTCTCGCTGATGGCAAACGGGCCGCCCTCGGAGGCCGCGACCAGGTCACGGCAGACGAAATCGCCGTGCGCGAGCAGCCGGCGCTTCACCTCCGCGCTCCAGGTCACGCCCACGCTCAGGATGCGGCGCAGGCTGGACAGGTCGTAGGGACGGCCTTCCCGCGCGGCCCGGTCCAGCGCGTCGGCGAGCGGCAGCGCGAACACGTCGCCGACGAGCGACACCGTATCGGCCCGCTGCTCGGCGACCGTACGGGCCAGTTCGTCGGCGTCATACGACCGTGAGCAGAGGAAGACGACGCGGCCGCTCGCCAGCAGCGCCCCGAGCGAGGTGTACATGCCGGTCGCGTGCATGAGCGGGGGAGCGGGCACGCAGACGATCGCGTCACCGCGAGCGCTCAGCCGCTCGGTGGTGGCGTGCAGCTCGCCGAGCGAGTCCGGGATCGGCTCGCCTGCGACCACGAAGCCGTTGCCGCTGGCGACGGGGTAGAGCCACGCGTGGCTGACCAGGACGCCCTTCGGCTTGCCGGTGGTGCCGCCGGTGTACATCAGCCAGTGGCCAATCTCGCGAGCGGCGCGCGGCACGGGCGCGGTGGCGTCGATGACCTGGTCATACGAGTGTACAGGCGGGACAGCCGGCGGGCCGCCGACCTGGACGAGGGTGTGCAGGACGGGCGCTCCGCCCGCGGCTTCTGTTACCCGCGGGGCGAGCGTGGCATCGAAGATGATGGCGCTGACGCGCGCGTCCTCGAAGATGTGCAGCATCTCGGCGGCCTGGTACCGGTAGTTGATGTTGACCGCGATCGCGCCGAGCTTGAGTGCCGCGAAGACGCTCTCCAGGTACTCGATGCTGTTGTACAGCGCGATCGCTACCCGATCCTCGGCGCGGACGCCGCACCCGGCCAGGAACGCGGCCAGCCGTGCCGCCCGCTCGTCCAGTTCCCGCCAGGTGACGCTGCGGTCCCCGTGGCTGATGGCCACCCGATCCGCGCGCACGTCGGCCACGGTCTCCAGCACGGTCGCGAAGTTCTCCCTCATCGCGTTGCGGCCGCGAAGCTGACTCCGCCGATCACACGCGGCTCGCCGTCCGTCAGACCGGCGATCGTCACCTCGGTGATGCCCTCGCCGCGTCCGGCAGGTACCGGCACGAAGCGCAGCACCTGACCCGAGTCCGGCAGCGCTATCACGGCGGCGCGCCCGTCGCCGGCGGCGGTCAGGCCGAGCACCTGCGCCCAGCGTTTCGCGGCGGCAGGCGGGTCGAGGACCTCGACCGTCAGCCCGGTCACGCCGCCAGGAGCGTGCTCGGGTGCCTGCCCCGTCCACGCCGGGCCCGCCCACCGCCACGACTGCGCCGGCACTGTCCAGTCCAGCGACACGATCGCGCCGGGGACATCCTTGGGGTGCAGGTGCGTGCCGACGATGTCGGGCAGCTCAGCCGTCCACACCACGCGTATGCCCAGATCGGCGATCCGGGCGCGGGCGGCGGCCAGATCCGGTATCTGGAAGATCGCCATGTATCCGCCGTCACCGCCGCGGCGCTTCAGGTAGCGCCCGGCCGTGGTGTCGGGCTGCTTCGGCGCGACCACTTCGACGAACGTGTCGCCCACGGCGAAGACCGCATTGGTCAGCCCGAACTGACCAACTCCGGGGTCGTGGAACGGATCCGCCCAGCCGAACGCCGCGCGCAAGTCGCCGGCGACCTGGCCGCAGTCTCGGGCTACCAGGGCTACCTGCCGCAGCCGCGGTCCAGTCAGCATGCTCATCACAATAGATGCGCCGCTGCCGGATCCGCATCATCAGCCGCTTCTGGTACATCAGTCCAGGTCGAGGGCTCGGCTAGCCGATCGGGCCGTCCGGGAGTGTGTCGGCGAGGTAACCGTCGAGGTCGGGCACCTCCGGGCTCAGCATGTGCCGGACCCAGGCGGTCCGCTCGTGGGCCATCGTCGGGAGTTCCCACACGCAGCCGACAAGCGGCTCGGACAGGATCACGAAATTGGTCAGGTCCGTGTCCGAGCAGCCCAGGTGGGGCTCGCCGGCGGACGCGCCTTGCGAGTGCACGGCGTTCCCCCAGACCCAGCTATACACGCACAGGTACATGGCGCCCTTGCCCTCGTGCAGCACGATCCAGCCGGCGGGCGGCATCTCGCCGTCGGGGGCGGGCAGCAGCTTGTCGGCGACCGCGTAGGCGGCATCGACCACGTCGGGGCCGATGACGCCGTCCGGTGCGCGAGTGATGTGGTAGCGCTTGACGTAGCGTCCGGCGCGCTCGATAGCGGGAAGGCTGTGTACGTACTTCTGCTGGAATGACATGCACGGCACGTTAGCCGGGCTTGCCTGTCACCTACTGTCAGTGAAGCGCGCTGGCGGCCGCCAGGCTAACCTGGCCCGCTATGGCACCAGAGCGCGGCGCGCAGCCCCAGTCGGCGCTACTGGAGATCGTCCGGGCTAACACGCGGCTGGCCGCCGTGCCGCTGGTGCCCGAGATCCGGATTCACCAGGCCAGCGAGCCGATCGGCCTGTGGGAGGGCACCGAGCGGGCGATCGGGGTGACCGGCCTGGATCCGCCCTTCTGGGCGTTCGCCTGGGCCGGCGGCCGGGCGCTGGCTCGCTACATCCTTGATCATCCGGAGGCCGCCCGCGGCCTGCTTGTCGCCGACATCGCGTCCGGCTCGGGACTGGTCGCGATCGCGGCGGCGAAGGCCGGGGCCGCGGTCGTGACCGCGTACGACGTCGACCCGCTGGCGGCCGCGGCCATGACCCTGAACGCCCGCGCCAACGGCGTCACGATCACCGCCGTCACCGACGACATCATCACCGATTCGGGAACGTCGGCACCGGAGGCCGACGTGGTCCTCGTCGCGGACGCCTTCTACGAGCGCGACCTGGCATCGGAGGTGACGCGGTTCCTCGAGCAGGCTCGCGCTCGCGGGTCTGCCGTCCTCGTAGGCGACTTCGGCCGCAAGTACCTGCCGCGCGACCGGCTGGAGGCAGTCGCGACGTACGCGGTTCCCGGCCTGCTTGTCCTGGAAGGAAGCGAAGTCAAGCACACGACGGTCTGGACCTTGCGCAGCTGATCGCGGCGAACCGGGCGCTCAGGCGTTGAGCGCGCCGTCGATGAGCTGGGTCGCGCCGGAGATGTACGCGGCGTCGTCGGAAAGCAGCCAGAGCACCAGGCCGGCGACTTCCGCCGCGGTGCCGTACCGGCCGCCGAGCGGGACGCTGGCCGCGATCCGCTGGTAGACGCCGTCCGGGTCCTCGGGATTGATCTGCGCGGTCAGCGCGCGCGCCATCCGGGTATCGATGTGGCCGGGGGCGACCGCGTTGACCCGGATCCCGAACGGCGCGCCCTCCAGCGCGGCGCACCGGGTGAGGCCCACCACGGCGTGCTTGGACGCGACGTAAGGCGAGAACGTCGCGCTGCCCCGGATGCCGGCCATCGACGCCGTGTTCACGATCGCCCCGGACTTCTGCTGCTTCATCATCCGGAGCACGGCCCGCAGCCCGAGGAACACTCCGCGGGCGTTCACCGCCCACACGCGGTCGAAGTCGTCCGCCGACAGCTCGGTCATCGGGGCCATCCGGCCCTCGATGCCGGCGTTATTGAAGAACAGATCGATCCGCCCGTGCGCCGACAGCGCTGCGGCCACGTAGGACTCCACGTCGGCTTCCAGGCTGACGTCGGCGACCACCGGCAGTGCGCCGTGGATCGAGGCGGCGGCCTCCTGCAGGGCGTCGGCCGCGCGGTCGACGAGAACCACGCTGGCGCCCTCGGCCGCGAGGCGGGTCGCGGCCGCCAGCCCGAAGCCGCTAGCGGCCCCGGTGACCACGGCCACCTTCCCGGCAAAACGCTCACTCATCGTCAGCTCCGCTCTCGCGCGCCGGGATCAGCGGTCCCACCGCAGCGGCCAGGATGGACTCGTGCCGCTGCCGGATCCTGTCGTCCCAGTCGTGATCGGTCAGCAGGTAGCTGTCGCCACGGCGGACCGCGGTGGCCAGCAGATCCGCGACCTCGGCGGGCGGCATCCCGGCGGCGAGCATCGCGTCCATCCGCTCGCGCAGCTCGCGGCCTTCCTGGCTCCCGTCGGGCTCGGCGTCGTTGCGCAGCTCCGCGGGCCGGTTTCTTATCCCGCGGAACAGGCTGGTCGCGATCATGCCGGGGCACAGTGCGGTCACGCCGATCGGAGCATCGAGGTCCCGCAGGTCGGCCGCGAGCACCTCCGACAATGCCAGGACGGCGTGCTTGGTGACGGCGTACATGTTCCTGGCACCGACCACGGCGGTCATCGAGCAGGTGTTGACGACGTGACCGGGCTCGCCGGCCGCGAGCATCCGCGGCACGAACGCGCGGATGCCGTGCACCACGCTCCAGAAGTTGACGCCGACCGTCCACTCCCAGTCGCGGTCGGTGGCGGCCCAGATCGGGCCGTCCAGGTAGCCCTCGACGCCCGCGTTGTTGCAGAGCAGGTGCACGGCGCCGTACCGCTCGAACGCCGCGTCCGCGAGCTGCCGCACGGCCTGCGGGTCGGCGACGTCCGTACGGAACCCGGTTATGTCATGACCGGCCGCGGCGACCTCGGCCACGGTCGCGTCCAGCGCGTCCGGCTCGATGTCGGCGGCCACGATCTTCATCCCCTCGGCGGCGAAGCGGACGGCGAAGGCGCGGCCCATGCCGCTGCCCGCGCCGGTGATGACGGCGACCCGTCCGGCGAGCTCGTCCATGTCCCTCCTCACATCGCGACTGGGTCCGTCCCCGGCTACTGGCCGGGCCGGGTCAGGATCTTGACCAGGTCACCGGGCGCACGCAGCCGGACCAGGGCGGCGGGCGTGTCCGCCAGGCTCACCCGCTCGCTGATCAGGTCGGCGGCCGGCACCCGCCCGGCGGCCAGGTGCCCTACTGCTGCCTCGTAGGCCGGATTGCTGAACGCGCACGTGCCCGAGAGCCGCAGCCCGTCGCCGACCATGCGGAGGAGGGGAACGGCGGCATCCTCCGACGTCAGCGCCACCTCGACGCAGCTGCCGCCCGGCTCGAGCAGGCCCAGTGCCTCGGCCACCGACCCTGGCGCGCCCGAGCACTCGATGGCGGCGGTGAATCGCAGGCCGGCCTGCGTCGCGTACTCCGTCACGCCGACCTGCCGGGTGTCGATGACCACGCCGGCGCCGACCCTGGCGGCGGCAGCGCGCCGGCCCGCCGACCTCCCGGCGGCCACGATGGCGTCCACTCCGGCCAGCCGCAGCGCCATGATCACGCTGAGCCCGATCGGGCCGACCCCGTACACCAGGACCGCATCACCGGGCCCGGCACCGGCCTGCGAGACCGCCTGCAGCGCGACCGCGAGCGGCTCGGCGTGCGCACCGACCTCGACCGGCAGCCCGTCGGGCAGCGCGACCAGCTGTGCCTGCGGGACCGCGGCGAACTGCGCGAACGCGCCGGGAGCGCTAATCCCCAGGTTGGGCATCGCGTCGCAGCGGAACGGCACACCGCCGCCGCACGCCCGGCACGTGCCGCAGCTGCCCAGCGGATTGACCGCGACGGCCTGGCCGGCTTGCCAGCCGGTTACACCCCGCCCCGTCTCGGCTATGCGCCCGCTGAACTCGTGGCCCAGTATCTGCCCCGGCCGGGCGAACCCGGCGGCGACCGCGTGCACGTCGGAGCCGCACAGACCGCACGCCTCCACCGCCACGACCACCTCGCCGACTCCCGGCACCGGGTCGGGAACGTCGGTCACCTCGGTGCCGCCAGGCACGCAGACCACGGCGCGCATCCGACGCCCGCTCAGGCCCCGGCCAGCGCCCGCGCGGCGGTCGTGACGCCGTCGGCGGTGAATCCGTAGTACTCGTAGAGATCGGCGGGCGTCCCGACCTCGAGGTCGGCGTCGGGCAGTCCGACGTTCCGCAGCGCGACGCCGAGCCTGCGCCTGCCCGCAACCTCGGCGACGATGCTCGCGAGCCCGCCGATCTCGCTGTGCTCCTCGATGGTGACGACGCGGCCGGTCCGCGCGGCGCTCTCGGTCAGGACGGTCTCGTCGAACGGCTTGAGGTAGGCGGCGTCATAGACATCGGCCTCGATGCCCTCGGCCGCCAGCGCCGCCGCGGCCCGCACGGCCAGGCCGACGCCCAGTCCGTGCCCGATCAGGGAGACATCGCTGCCGCTGCGCAGCCGCAGCCACTGACCGAGGCCGATCGTCGGCGGCTCGCGGTACACATTGACGGGTCGCTCGGTGATCCTTAGGTAGACCGGGCCGTTCAGCCCGGCGGTGGATCGCATCAGGCTCAGCGCGGAATGGCTATCGGCGGGCGCGACGACCGTCATGTTCGTGATCGCGCGGGCGACGGCGATGTCCTCGACGGCGTGGTGGCTGGTCCCGAAGAACCCCATGGCCAGGCCGGACAGCCGGCCGACGAGCCGGACCGGCAGGTGGTTGTAGGCGACGTCGGTGCGGAGCTGCTCGGCGCACTTGAGCACACCGAACGGTGCCATCGAGAAGATGTAGGGCACGAACCCGCTGGCGGCCAGCCCCGCCGCCACCGATACCGAGTTCGTCTCCGCGATGCCGAGCTCGATGTAGCGGTCCGGATGGCGGTCCCTGAACTCGGCCAGCGGCGTGCTGAGATCGGCGCTGAGCGTGAGAATGCGCGGATCGGAGTCGGCGAGCTCGGCGATCGCGTACCCGGCCGGGTTCGCCGCCAGGGCAGTCTCGACCTGAACATCGGAGAATACATCGACCATGCCGGGGCTAGCCGGACCTTCCGCGGCGGCAGCCCGGCCCTCGTTCCCTGATCTGGGCGGGGTCACTGCATTCTCGCGGTTATCTCGGCAATCACGGCATCCTGCAGGTCGGCCGGCAGCAGCCCGAGGTGCCAGGCCTGCGGCGCCTGCTCCATCAGGGCCGAGCCCCGGCCCTTCCTGGTGCGCGCGATGACGCAGACCGGCTGACGCGCGCCTGGATCGGGAAGTCTGTCGAAGGCGTTCATCAGCGCGGCGGGGTCGTGCCCGTCGATCTCGCTGGTCAGCCAGCCGAAGGCGGCGAAGCGAGCGGCGAGCGGCTCGATGTTCATGGCCGCCGAGGTGGGGCCGCTGCCGGAGAAGCCGTTGGCGTCGACGACCGTGACCAGGTTGCCGAGCTTGTAGTGGCTGGCCGCCATCGCGGCCTCCCAGATCTGCCCCTCCTGCAGCTCGCCATCGCCGGTCAGGACGAACGTCCTGTAGTCGCGCCCGGAGAGCCGCCCGGCCAGCGCCATGCCGACCGCCACCGAGAGGTTGTGCCCGAGCGCGCCGGAGCTGAAGTCGATGCCGGGCGCGAGCCGCATGTTCGGGTGGTCGTTCAGCGGCGAGCCGACCGAGCCGAACTGCTTCAGCCAGTCCTGCGGGTAGTAGCCGAGGTCGGCCAGGACCGGCCAGAGCCCGGTCGCGACGTGGCCCTTGCCGAGCAGGAACCGGTCGCGGTCCACCCAGTCCGGTTTTCTGGGCCGCAGTCGCAGGGTGTGGTAGTACAGCGTCGCTACGATCTCCGCGCAGGAGAACGTGCTCGCGTAGTGGCCGAGGCCGGCCTGCGCGATCAGGTGCACTGTGTTGAGCCGGATCCAGTCCGCCCGCCACGACAGCTCCGCCGCGGTGACGGGCCGGCCGCGCTCCAGGGTCAGCGGACTGGTGGGTTCTGCGGTCATGACGTCGTGCTCCTTAGGTGCCCAGGGTGGCGCCCTGGCCGAGCGGGCGGACGGTGCGGGCATAGACCGAGAGCCAGCTGCAGCCCGCTGGCGCAGTCGGCGGCGGCAGCTGGGCTCGCCGCCGGGCGAGCTCGGCGGGCGCCACATCCAGGTCGATCGTGGCGGCGTCCACATCGACGCGGATGACGTCGCCATCACGGACGAGGCCGAGCGGACCGCCTGCCGCTCCTTCCGGGCTCACCTCAGCCACCGAGATGCCCTTGTTGACCAGGCCGGACATCTGCCCGTCGGTGACCACGGCGACCTTGTCCGACAGCCCGGCACCGGCCAGGGCGAAGACGAACGCGGACGTGAAACCCATGCCGGGAGCCCCGCGCAGGCCCAGGCCCGTCAGCACGAGCACCTCGCCGGCCTGCACCTGGCCGGCCCGGATGGCCGCCAGGCCCTGCTCACGGGACCGGAAGACCCGGGCCGGCCCGGTGAACTGTTTCACGCCGTCGTCCGCGACGGTGCGCTTGACCACCGCGCCGTCCGGTGCGAGCGAGCCGCGCAGGATGACGATGCCGGGATGGCGGGCGAACGGGGCGTCCAGCGGCCGGATCACCGCGGCGTCCACGTCCGGGCCGTCGACGTCCGGGCCGGCGGCTGTCACCGCCCCGATATTCCGGCCGTCCACTGTCGGCTGGCCGAGATCGAGCATCGGCCGCAGCTGGCGCAGCAGGCCGAGCGCGCCGCCCGCGGCCTCGAACTCGTCGATGCGCTGGTCGCCGTTGGGCTTCACCGCGGCGAGCAGCGGCACCGCGGGGGCCAGTTCCTCGAAGAGCCCGTACACGTCGACGTCGCAGCCGGCCTCGACGGCGACGGCCTGCAGGTGTTTGAGGCAGTTGACCGAGCCGCTGATCGCCAGGATCGCGATCACGGCGTTGCGGAACGCGCCCGCGGTGAGAATGGCGCGCGGCCGGACGTCGGCCCCGACCAGCTCGACAATGCGCCGTCCGGCCGCGTCGACGGCCTGCCACATCTTCGCGCTGCCGGCCAGCACCGGGGTGCTGCCCGGCAGCGCCATGCCGAGGGCCTCGGCCGCGATGTGCATGGAGTTCGCGGTGCCCATGCCCGCGCAGACGCCGGGCCCGCGCACCGCGCAGCCGGTCATCTCGGCCAGCTCCGCGACCGTCATCCGGCCGGCGGCGACGTGGCCCGCGTACACGAAGACGTCCTCGAAGTCGACGGGCTGCCCGCGGAAGCGCCCGGATGGCTGGTAGCCGCAGGCGACGACGATCGTCGGGATGTCCAGCCGCCCGGCCGCCATCAGGTGCGCGGGCGTGGTCTTGTCGCAGGACGACAGGCACACCATGCCGTCCAGGAGCGCGCCCTCGGCCGCTACCTCGATGTCGCTGACGATCAGGTCACGGCTCGGCAGGATGTACTGCCCGGCCGCGCCGGCGCTGGTGATGGCGTCGCTGGGCGCGGCCGTGCGGATCTCGAACCCGATGCCCCCGGCCGCCCGGATGGCGTCCTTAAGCGGGAGGACCATGCCGTCGAGGTGGCTGAAGCAGCTCGCCAGGTCGGACGAGCTGTTCACGATCGCGATCTTGGGCCTGGCCATGTCCTCGTCGGTCAGGCCCAGCGCGGTCCACTGGGCACGGCGCATGGCCCACCGGTTCGTGCCCGGCTCGAAGTTACTGCGCAGCGGGGCCGTCATGGGCTGCCGCCGTCGCGGCCGAGGTAGGCGCCGGCCAGCTCGAGCCGACGCTGCAGGTCGGTGACGTTCACGTCGCGGCAGGCGACACCCGCGTCGAGCGCCAGCCCGGCCGCGGTCCCGGCGGCCTGGCCCATGGCGAAACACGGCCCGGTCACCCTGGCCGCCGACTGGGCGTCGTGGGTCATCGACGCGCACCGGCCGATCACGTACAGGTTGGCGATCCTGCCCGGCAGGATCATGCGCAACGGCAGCTGGCAGAATCCGCGCGGGTTCCCGCCGCGCGGCCAGCGGAACTCGACGGTGCCCGCCTGGTGCGACTCCACCGGCCAGCCGTTCACGCCGATCGTGTCAGGAAAGTCGGCGCAGCCGAGCACATCGTCCTCGGTCAGCTGGTAGGCGCCGACGATGCGCCGGGTCTCCCTGATCCCGATCTGCGGGGCCAGGTCCACGATGTAGGAGTCGCCGAATCCGGGCGTGTGATCGCGGATGAACGTGAACGCGTCCAGCGCCTGCTGGCGCCCCTGCAGCTCGCCGTGCGTGAGCTGGTCTACGTCCGTGCCGTCCACGGCGCTTCCGTCCGGGTTGCTGAGCTGGGTGAGGTTCGCGCGCCACTCCAGCGGGTTGCGCTGCGGGCGGACGATCGGCTTCTTGCGGGGGAACGTGTGCGTGCCCGCCCGCTCGGCGGCGTCCATCCGCTGCTCGACCGTCCGCCAGGGCTTGTCGCCGGCGGCGGCGGCGTCCACTCCGTTGATCCGGAACATTAGCGACGGATAGAGCATCCCGTCTAGGCCCGGCGACTTCTCGAACGGCGCGCCCGCCCAGGCGGCCACGTCGGCGTCGCCGGACGCGTCGATGAAGATCCGGCCGCGTACGGCCGCGCGGCCCGACTTCGACTCGACCAGCACCGCGTCGATGGTGTCGCCGGCGGCCAGGACGACGCCGACGGCCAGCGCGTGGAACAGCAGCCGGGCCCCGGACCCGGTCACGAGCTCGTCCGCGGCGATCTTGTAGCTGGAGATGTCGAACGCCTGGGCCAGGATGCCGTCGTTGATCGTCAGGTGTGGCGCGGCGAGCCCGTCCAGTTTTGTCAGCCGGTCGAGCAGCTCGTCCGCCAGCCCGTGGATCACGCGCTGGTGCTCGCCGTGCACCCGGGCGTGCAGGCCGCAGAACGTGCTCAGTCCGCCTGCGGTGCCGGCGCCGCCGAGGAAGCCATAGCGCTCGAGCAGGATCGCCGAGTGCCCGGTCCGCGCCGCCGCGGCCGCCGCCATCAGGCCCGCCGGGCCGCCGCCCACGACGACCACGTCGTACTCGCCGCGCACCGGCGTGCTGCGGCTGGGCTCAGTTAACGCGGCCGGACTGTCCACCGTGCTCCCTGGGGTTAGCCGTGCTCCACCTTCGCGATCGACGGCGGGTTGCCCCGAGGGCCGAAGGTCTCGATGACGGCGGAGACACCCGCGTTGTCGGCGCCCGCGACCATCACCTGCACCGCAGCCGGCGAGTTGAGGAGGGGCACGAGGTCGGAGTTCCCGTGTGCTGCGGCTTCGTCCGCGATGGCGTCAGGGTGGTCAGCGGGCAGCCGCCAGTGGCTATGCCGGGAGATCCCGTCCTTGCCAACCGCGGCCAGGCCCGCGCGCGTGTTCACGGCGTGGTCGTAGATGTACTGGCGCAGCTCATCCTTGCCCCAGCCGGCCGCCGCGAACACGCGCGCGTGCTCGGGAGACAGGACGACCAGCGCGCTGACGGTCCGGTGGATCAGCGCGCCGGTGCGCGCTATCGTCCCTGTGATGTCGAGGGCCAGCTGCTCGGGCACCTGCGTGTGGCGGGCCTCGATGTGCACGCAGGACCTGATGACGATCGCGGTGACCGTGCTGTCCGCCGGATCGAAGCCGTGCTCGACGTGCAGTGGTGACCACGGACTCAGTTCCTCGTTCTCGGCGATGCAGGCGGTGTACTTGGCAGGCGTTCCCTGGGTGGCCTGGTCCAGCAGGTGCGGGTGCAGCCCGAACACGTTGATGGCGGTGAGCCGGATCGCCCGGCCGATCGTGGCGTTCGCGCGGAACCCAGAGCCGAAGACATTGCCGGCGCTGTTCATTCCGATGCGCGCGCGGACCGGCCCGTTGACGACGAGCAGGGGCGCGGTGCCGGTTGTGCTCTGCCAGATACCCCTGACCGGGTAGCCATCGCCCGTCAGTGCCTCCCACGCGGCCAGCACAACCGGGAAGTAGTCGGGCAGGCATCCGGCCATGGCGGCATTGACCGCCGCCAGCCGGACGGTGCACTCGCGGTTCAGGTGCGGCATCGCGAACACGACGTCGCCCGGTTCCCGCCCCGTGCGGGCGAGGAACTCGGCGAGGTACGACTCGGTTACCGGCACGACAGGAAGGCCGTCGGTCCAGCCCTGCCGGGCGTAGTACTCCATGGCGGCGCGGACCTCGCCCGCGTCGGCCAGCGGCGCATCGCTGACATCGGCGGTCATCAGGACTCCGCGCCGAGGACGCGAAGCACGTCCGGCAGCAGGTCGCGGGCACGAGCCTGGATCTGCTGCTCGTCGAGGCTCGCGAGCGGATGCGGCATCGTGACGAACTGGTAGCCACCGAAGCCGTACACCGTGGCCATCGCCCGTGCCGCCGGTACGAACGGGTCCGTGCAGATGCTCACCGCGGGCACTCCGGCCCGCTCCAGCAGGATCCCGTCGGCCAGACTGGCCGCGCTGCACGAGCCTCAATCACCGATACCGGCCACGACGAAGTCACAGTTGTGCAGGATGCGCTGGATGAGGCTCTCCTCCGTCGGAGTGCCGAAGTAGCTCTTGCTGAACATGACGGCGGCCGCAACGCCATGCTCGCGCTGCAGTTCCCGTCCCACGACAGACAGGAACAGGGCGGCGTTGGGCTTGGTGTTCTCCAGCAGCCCCGCCGTCAGCCCGCGCAGGCTCGCAGGGCGCGGTGCCAGGGTCGTGTCCATGGCCCGCTGGTCAAAGCCGGTCGGATCGAGTAACTTCTCCCGCCCGGCCATGCTGCCGTCACCTCCAGCGCCCGATCCCTGGCATCTCGCGCCTCACTCAAACATGACGGTGGGTGACTGACAAGAATGCTTCCGCCTGGCGGGAGCCGGCCGCCTGTCGCGCGGGGGCGGCCCGAGTGCGGCCCCGTCGCGCCAGTGGCATGCTGTCCGGGTGCCTAGGCAACGACCGCTGGTTGCGGTGACCGCTCCCGTAGATGTTGACCGGGTCCGCGATCAGCTGGCCGGGCTGGCCGAGGTACGGCGCCTCGACGGTCTGCCGGACGCCGACCGCGCGGCCGCCGTCGCCGGCGCCGACGTCGTGTTCGCTGCATCCTGGGCGAGCGAGTTCGGTCCGGACGAGGCCAGGGACTCCGGTGCCAGGTTCGTCCAGCTGCTGTGGGCCGGAGCCGACCGGGTGCCGTTCGATCAGCTGCCGCGGAACGCCGTGGTGGCCAGCAACGCCGGCGCGTTCGCCGAGCCCATGGCCGAGCATGCGGTCGCGATGACGCTGGCGCTGATGAAGCGCCTGCCGCAGAATCACCTGAAGCTGGCCGCCGGGATCTGGGCGCAGGGTCGCACCGTGCGCGTTCTCGGCTCCGTCCACGTGATCGTGGGTTTCGGCGGCATCGGCCAGGCGGCGGGGCGCATGCTCCGAGCGCTGGGCGCGCGGGTGTACGCCATCAACACCAGCGGGCGCACGACCGAGCCTGTCGACTTCGCCGGGACGCTCGACAACCTGCACGACGTCCTGCCGGAGGCGGACGCGGTCCTGCTCAGCATTCCGCTGACGCGCCGCACTCGGGGGCTGATCGGGCAGCGGGAACTGGCCCTGATGAAGCCCACCGCGGTCCTGGTGAACGTCGCCCGCGGCGCGGTCATCGACGAGACGGCGCTGTATGAGCACCTGGTGGCGGTACCCGCTTTCTCCGCGGGCATCGACACCTGGTGGCAGGAGCCGGGCGACGCAGGCAGCTTCGCTGTCGGCCATCCGTTCTTCGATCTGCCGAGTGTCCTCGGCTCCCCGCACAACTCGGGCATGGTGCCGGGCACGATGAGGGCCGCGACGAGGCACGCGGTGGGCAATATCGCCCGCTTTCTCGGCGGCGAGCCCGTCACCGGCGTAGTCCGCGCGGAAGACTACGGCGAGTAAGTCATGCCGCCCCGGCGCACTCCCCAGCACGACCACGACGCCGGCGGCCCGGCGGAGATCCTGGCCGCCAAGTCGGCCGTGCGCCGGGAAGTATGGGAGGCGATGCGCGCGGCCCGTGTCGCGCGCTTCCCCGGTGCCGAGGGCCGAATCCCCAACTTCACCGGCGCGGAGGCCGCTGCCGAGCGGCTGCGCGGCCTGACGCACTGGCAGGCGGCGCGGACAGTGAAGGCGAATCCGGACTCTCCGCAGCTGCCGGTCCGCCAGCGCGCGCTTGAGGATGGCAAGACGGTCTACATGGCCGTGCCCCGGCTGGCCGGGCACGAGCCGTTCTTCGCGCTGGACCCGGACCATCTCTCCGGTTCGCCGCGGGCCGCCGCGTCGATCAGCGGCGCCACGAAATCGGCCCGGCGGGTGCCGCTCGCCGATCTCGAGCCGGTCGACCTGGTCGTCATGGGCAGCGTCGCCGCCAGCGCGGACGGAGCCAGGCTCGGCAAGGGCGGCGGATTCGCGGACCTGGAGTTCGCCCTCGCCACCGCGGCCGGCCTGATCGGGCCGGACACGATCGCGGTGACGACTGTGCACGAGATACAGGTCCAGCCGGATGGCTCGATCCCGCTGACCGGGCACGACGTTCCCGTTGACTTCGTCGTCACGCCCGAGCGGGTCATCGACTGCCGGGCCAGCCGAGGTGCCCGCCCCGCATCCGGCATCATCTGGGCGGACCTCACCGAGGAGAAGATCGCGGCGGTGCCGCTGCTGGCCGCCCTCCGCCGGGCCGCCGGCCGGTAGGCAGCGGCCCGCGGGTCACTCCCGGCGTCTCAAGATCACGAAGGCCATCCCGCGGCGGCCGTGAAGGGCAGCAAAGCTCCTACGTTGCCCATAGAAGGGCAGCAATGGTCCAACGATGCCCCTAGATGCGACCGTCGGGGCGCTGGCTGTGCTGGTGCTGGTGCTGGTGCTG
>JASHOV010000166.1 GCA_030038495.1 Streptosporangiaceae bacterium | reverse complement strand
ACCTGCGAGCCGGCGGCGACGGCGCCGGTCGCGCGGGACCCGCCCGGCAGCATCGGCTTGGCGCTCACCTGGACGAGCCGACCCGGACTGGCTGCCGCCGGCGCGGCCGTGCCTGTGCTGGCACTCGCGGCAGCCGGCGCCAAAGCCGCGACCATGGCGGCTGCCGCCGCGGCGGCCACATAGGCACGCCTGCTTCGGCCGGGCCAGCTTCCGATTCGAGAAATGCTTGTGTGGCGAGCAGACGAATGACTCGCGGCGCCACGACGCGATGGGTCAGACATGGTTCCCCTTCTGATGCGTCCCCCGGCTATGACCCCGCCGCTCAAAGCGCGCTGCCGTAGGAGGTCGGCTGGTTTTCTGGCACGCGAACAGGCAGCTCGGGGCCGGGCCACCGCCGCACTCGACATACTGGCCGTCAGGCGCATCTGTTAGCAATAGCGGGATTGATCCAGATCTCCCAATGAAATGCGCTTATCATCACATAGTGCGCGCGTGGCCACCGAAAAAAGAGCAGTTCAGCGCGTGAATGCCGGGCAGATGCCGGGCAAGCGAGCCAGCTGCGCCACCGACCCAGCCGGGATGACGTGCCGCCGAAGGACGCTGCCGGGTCAGGTCTTCAGGTAGCGGACTGGTCCGAGGCTGGCGGGCGCGACCGACGGGGCGTGCGGGCTGAGTCCCCAGTCCGTGATCATGAAGGTCCTGGCGTTGACGACAAGGGATAGATAGGTACCGGTGGGCAGGCGCGCCCCGGCGGGCGGCGATGCGTCGTAGCCGGTGAAACGACCCTTCATCGTGATCAGGTAGACGGTTGTCCCGTTGCCCGAGGGCTCGGTGTCACCCGGCGTGGCCGACTCCAACGCCTTCCCGCGCGTGGTAGTGACAACGTCGATCCAGGCAGGCCGCGCGTCGCCGTTCTCACGGGCAAAGCTCGACGCAATCAGGCTGAGCCGCGCCGCCGCCGCCGCCGTGACCGCAAGTCCCGGTGCCGATCCGTCACCGGCCCGGGCCGGCTGGCCCGCGAAGGCCGCGTAGATGCCGAGCCCGACGGCCGCGGCCCCGACCAGCAGGCCAGTGATACCTCGGCGGGTGCGGGCCGCCCGGCTGAACGCGGTCCCGAGGTTCATGCTCGCGGCCTCATCTCATCAGTCCCTGGAGCCGTGATCTCGGCTGCATGACCTGTACTCCAGGCCAGCTCGTTGTGCCCGGGGCCGATACGGGAAATGCTGGTGACGATGGAGCCGGGCGGCTGGATGCTCGCGCCCGACCACCCGGAATAGAGGTCTCCGGCCGTGCCCAGATAGTACCGGTCCTGGATGTTGCCGCGGGCATTTGTCGTCCACGGACCAGGTGCCGCGTCCCCGCCGCCCGGCCAGCGCTTGCAAGCTTCTCGCCGCCCCCCGAACACAGTCGTTATTTGTTCGGTCCTGCCAGTGTCGCCTTCTTATTACGACAGCTACACGTCGGCCGGTCACGGGTCAAGACCGGCGTTTGTGCCGGTCTTCAGGTAACGGGCCGCCGAGGCGTATCGTCAGATCGTGCGCGTCCAGATCAGTCCGGATGCCGTCGCCTATATTTGCGGTAACGGCGGCCAGCTGTGGGTCTGGGCCGCCCGGCCGCGAATGTGCTGTGCGGGCGCGCCCGTGCTCATGCGCGCGGCGACGCAGCAGCCGGCCGGCCTGACGGGCTTCAGTGCGGTGCCGGTTCCCGACGTCCGGCTGCAGTTCCGGCCGACCGCGGGCACGCAGCCCGCGGTGCTGGAGATAGCGCTGACCGGCGGCCGCCGCCCGCGAGTCGCGGCCTACTGGGATGGCTGCCTCATGGCGATGGTCTGACACCAGCGCCGGCCAGGCCGGCGGCCGGGGCTACTGCGGGCCGATCGCGTCGAGGATGAACGCCTGCACCTCGGCCTCGTAGCGAAGGTGACCCAGCCGGCCGGACGGCCCGGTGTGGGCGCCCGGGCCGAGCTCGACCCGGAACAGCACGGTGCTGCCGGCGTCGCCCGTGGTCTGGTCAACCGTGGCCCGGAGCCTGGCCACCCACTTGGCGGGCTCGTGCACCAGCACTCGCGGGTCGTGCACCGCCCCGGTGACCAGCAGGGCCGGCCGCCGGCCAGCGGGCGGGTTGTCATACGGGGAGTAAGAACGCAGGCATGCGAAGTCGCCGGGGTCCCGCGGATCGCCCCACTCATCCCACTCGTTGATCGTCAGCGGAATATCCGGGTCCAGCATGGTGGTCACGCAATCGACGAAAGGTACCTCGGCGACCACGGCCCGCCAGCGCTCCGGCGCCTGCGAATAGACCGCGCCCTGCAGCAGGCCGCCTGCCGACAGCCCGCGGGACACGATCCGGTGCCCGTCCACGACCGCGCTCGCGCCGTCCGTCTCCCCGGCGAGCCAGGTCGCGACGTCGATGAAGTCCCGGAACGTGGTCGGCTTCGCCCGCAGCCTG
This sequence comes from Streptosporangiaceae bacterium, assembly GCA_030038495.1. Taxonomy (GTDB): domain Bacteria; phylum Actinomycetota; class Actinomycetes; order Streptosporangiales; family Streptosporangiaceae; genus JAJYUU01. The sequence continues at coordinate 7,691 of JASHOV010000166.1, read as the reverse complement.
CCCTGCTGCCACCACTGCCGCCCGCATTCGCCGCCGCCCCGGACGTGGGCCACGGCGTAGACGACGCCGCGGTCGAGCATCGACGCCAGGCTCGGCTCGAACTCCGGGTCAAGGCAGGCCTCGTAGGCGCCGTACCCGTACAGCAGGCACGGCGCGCTGCCGTCGAGCGGAGTGCCGGCCGCGTAGGCCAGCGTGACCGGGACGCGCGTGCCGTCGCTCACGGTGGCCGCAACCCGCGTGGTCCGGTAACGAGCCGGGTCGTATCCGGGCACGTTCGCGCGCTTCAGCTCGGTCCGCCGGCCGGTGGCCAGGTCGAGCGCCGACCACACCCGCGGCTCGATCAGCGATTCCTCGACCACGACCACCGACGTAGCCGCGTAGTCCTCGGCGTGCACCACCGCGATGGATCCGGCCTCGTGCGCGGGCGTCACCTCCCGCACCTGGCCGCCCGCCGGGTCGGTGATCGCGAGCAGCGGCGAGCCACCACGGCGCAGCGTCAGCAGCAGATGCCCGGCCAGCACATCGCAGCCGACCAGCCGGGTGTCTGCCCTGGCGGGCGCGACCGATGCGCAGTGCACCGGCACCCAGTTGGCCGGGCCGGGGGCGGTCACCGGCGCGCGCATGAGCCGGAACTCGGCCGCCCCGTCGTCGGTCACGATCAGCAGGCTGCCGCTTCCGGCCGGGTCGGGCAGGTGGTCGACCCGGTATTCCACGCCGCGCCGCCGCGGCGCGACCACGACCGGCTCATCGAGCGGGCCGGCCGCCGGGATGATCCAGACCTCGGTGGTGTCCCTGGACGCGGCGGTGATCACGATCAGCTCGCCGCTGCGCGATGTCCGCAGCGTGAGCTCGAACCTGGCGTCGGCCTCCTCGTAGACCATCACGTCACGGGACTGCTCGGTGCCGATCTCGTGCCGCCAGACCTGATGAGGCCGGTTCAGCCCGTCGGGGACCAGGTAGAAGAAGTGCCGCGAGCCGCTCGCCCAGGCGCCGCCCGGGTAGCTGCGCTCGATGTCATCGGTGTCCTCGGTGTCCTCGCCGGTCTCGGTGTCGCGGAACCGCAGCCGGTAGATCTCCGCGCCGCTGGTGTCCGCCGACCAGGCCAGGAGCCTGCCGTCCGGGCTGGGCTCGCAGGTCCCGATGTCCGCGAAGCCCGTCGCCGCCCCGACCACGTTCTCGTCCAGCAGGACGAGGCCGCCGGCCGACGAGCCCTCGTTCCCGCACCGAATCAACTGGCGGCCCTCCGCACCTTCGGTGATCCGATGCAGGTAGCGGAAGCCGTGCCGCGTCCAGCTCACCGAGTCGTCGGTGCCGTCAGGGAGCCGCGCCGCGGCCTCGCCGAACAGTTCGCCGGCCAGGCCCGCCAGGTGCGCGGTGCTGGCGTCGTAGAAGCTGCGTTCCGCCGCGAGGTACTCCGCCAGCGCGGGCGCGTCGTGGTCGCGCATCCAGGCGTAGTCGTCGGCGTCGCGGCGGCCGTGCAGGTCGCGGACCGAGGGTATCCGCGGTGCCCGCGGCGGAACTGACGGACTAGACAAGGTGGCAGGCCACGATGTGATCGTTCCCCGCGGGAGCGCGCAGGGCCGGGTCTTCGGCCCGGCACCGATCCACCGCGACGGGGCAGCGCGGGTGGAACCGGCAGCCGGACGGTACGTCGATCGGGTCCGGCGTCTCGCCGGCCAGGATCTGCGGCTTCGACGCCTCGCGCGGGTCGCGCTTGGGCACCACCGACAGCAGCGCCCTGGTGTAGGGATGCTGCGGGTTGCGCACCACCTCGCGGGCGGAACCCTGCTCCACGATCCGGCCCAGGTACATAACCGCGATCTTGTCCGCGAAGTGGGCCGCCGTGGACAGGTCGTGGGTGATCATCAGGATGCCCATGTCGGCTTCCCGGCGCAGGCCGTCAAGCAGGGACAGCACGCCCGCCCGCACGGACACGTCGAGCATGGAGACGGGCTCGTCGGCGAGCAGCAGCTTCGGGCCGAGGACCAGGGCGGTCGCGATCGCCACCCGCTGCCGCTGGCCGCCCGACAGCTCGTGCGGGTGCCGGTCCAGGTACATCTGCGCCGGGCGCAGGCCCGCCTGCTCGAGCGCCCCGACGACGAGCAACTCACGTTCCTTGCGCGAGCCGCCGATGCCGTGCACGAGCATCGGCTCCTCGACCGTCTGGCGGACGCGGAAGCGCGGGTCCAGCGACTCGTACGGGTCCTGATACACCATCGCCGCGGTGCGCCGCAGCGGCCGCATCTTCCGGTCCGGCAGCCCGACGATGTCGGTGCCGTTCAGCGTGACCGAGCCGCTGGTGGCCTTCACCATGCCGAGGATCGTCTGCACCGTGCTGGTCTTGCCGCAGCCGGACTCCCCCACAAGGGCCATCATCTCGCCTTGCTCGAGGCTGAAGCTTACGCCGTCGACCGCGTGCACCCGCCGGCGCGGGCGGCGCGCGACCGCCTCGGTCAGGCCCCGTCGCACCGGGTAGTGCGTGACGAGGTCGCGTACCTCCAGGAGGGGAACGGCGGCCGCCGGGGTCGCGGCCCCGTGCGCGCCGGTCTCAACCACGGGTGTCTCGCTCATTTGGCCCCCTCAGGCTCGCTGATAGAGACCGCCGCACGCAGGCACGCAGCCCGATGACCGACGCCGAGGCTCACCAGCTCCGGATGCGTTCCGGCGCATGCTTCCAGCGGAACGTCGCAGCGGGGCCGGAACGCGCATCCGGTGATCTGCTGGTCCAGCCGCGGCGGCGCGCCTGGTATCGAGGCGACCTCGTCGTCGCCGTACAGGTCGGGCGTGGCCGAGAACAGCAGCCGGGTGTAGGGATGGCGCGGATCGTGGAACAGCGTCTCCATCGGCCCGGCCTCGGCGATCTCGCCCGCGTACATGACCGCGGCCCGGTGGCACACCTGGGCGACGACGGGCAGGTCGTGCGTCACCAGGATCACGCCGAGCCCAAGCTCGCCGGACAGCCGGGTGAGCAGTTCGAGGATCTGCGCCTGCACCATCACGTCCAGCGCGGTGGTCGGCTCGTCGGCGAGCAGTACCTTCGGCTCGCAGGCCAGGGCCATCGCGATCGACGCCCGCTGGCGCATGCCCCCGGAGAACTCATGCGGGTAACGCTCGGCCGACCGCGCCGGGATGCCGACCAGCTCGAGCAGCTCGCCGGCCCGCTTGAGCGCTGCCTTGCCCTCGGCCACGCCGTGGTAGGCCATCGGCTCCGCGATCTGCCAGCCGATCTTCTTCACCGGGTTCAGGGCGTTCATCGCGCCCTGGAAGACCATCGCGATGTCCTTCCACCGGTACGGCCGGACCGAGTCCTCGCCGTCGGCCAGGATGTTGGTCCCGTTGACCCGGACCTCGCCGGCCAGCGAGGCGTTGGGCGGCAGCAGGCCCATCAGCGCCAGGATCGTGGTCGTCTTGCCGCAGCCGGACTCGCCGACCAGGCCCATCCGCTCGCCCGGCTGGAGCGTGAAGCTGACGCCCTGGACGGCGTGGACCGGGGCGGCGTGCGGCGGCTCGAACCAGACGTGCAGGTTCTCGACCTCGAGCAGGCTGCTCATATCGCGTCCGCTCCCCGTCCGGCCAGCGTCCGGATCTTCCACCGGGTCAGCGACAGGTGCGCGATCTTCAGCCGCGGGTTCAGTGCGTCCTCGATGGCCTGGCCGAGCAGGAAGCATCCCACGCATACCAGCGCGATGCAGATGCCGTCGGGCACGATCGCCCACCAGGCGCCCGAGGTGATCGCGGACCGCTCGAAGGCGTGCTCCAGGATCGTGCCCCAGGTGGTGACGGTCGGGTCTTCCAGGTTCAGGAACGCCAGCGCGGTCTCCAGGTAGATCGCGATGGCGACCGTCAGCACCGTGTTGGCGATGAGCAGCGGGCCCATCTGCGGCAGGATGTGCCGGAAGATGATCCGGGTGTGGCTCGCGCCGAGCGCACGGGCTCGCTTGATGTAGACGCGTTCCTTGACGCTCATCACCTGGGCGCGGATAACCCGGGCGGTGCCGGTCCACTCCAGGATGGCGATCACCATGATCACGTGGAACAGGCTCGGGCCCCAGATGTCGGCGATCACCATCGCGAACACCAGGTCGGGGATGACCAGCAGGTAGTCGGTGATCCGCATCAGGGTGATGTCCACCCAGCCGCCGAAGTAGCCGGAGATGATCCCGACCCCGCCGCCGATGATCATCGCGACGAGGGTGGCCGCGAAGCCGACCACCAGGGAGATCCGGCCGCCCTGCATGAGCTCGCTCAGCATGTCGATGCCGCCGTCGTCGCAGCCCAGCCAGTGGTGGAAAGAGGGCGGCGCGAAGACCGCGCAGGTCTGCGCCGTAGAACTGTACGGCGAGATGAGCGGCGCCACCAGGGACAGCAGCACGAAGAACACGATGATGCCAAGGCCGAGGGCCGCGGCCTTGCGGTCCTTGAGCAGCGTCCAGAAGAAGCCACTGCCGCGCCGGGACGCGCCCGCCGCCGGCTCGATGCCGGCCGCCGGTTCCTGCATGAGTGCGGTCATTGCGTGATCCTCGGGTCCAGGCGGAAGTAGATGAGATCGGACAGGAAGTTCAGCGCGATCACCGAGACCGTGAGGATAAGGAAGCCGCCCTGCAGCATCGGGTAGTCGCGGTTCAGGATCGCGTTCTCCATTGCCAGGCCGATGCCGGGCCAGCTGAAGATGACCTCGATCAGCAGCGCGCCGCCGACGATGTAGCCGAAGTCCATCGCGATCATGGTGACCATCGGCAGCAGTGCGTTGCGCACGGCGTGCCGCCACACGATCCGCCGCACCGGCAGGCCCTTGGCCCGCGCGGTCAGCACGTAGTCATCGCCCAGTGTCTCCAGCACCGAGGTCCGCACCACCAGCGTGTAGCTGCCGTAGGCGGTGAGGAACAGGGTCAGGGCCGGCAGGGTCATGTGCTGCACGATGTCGGCCAGGTGCTGCCAGAACGGCTCGGGCGAGAACAGGATCGGCCAGGTCATGCCGTTCGACGGCAGGTACCTGGCCAGCAGGATCAGCAGCATCAGGCCGATCCACTGGGTGGGGAAGGCATAGGCGAACACGGCCACGTTGGTGCTGATCTGGTCCGCTATCGAGCCGCGCCGCCAGGCCGCCAGCACGCCGGTGAAGATGCCGACGATGATCGACAGCAGCGTGCCCGCGGTGACCATCGGCACGGTGTTGCGCAGGTCGGTCAGCAGCTGGCTGGTGACCGGCTGCTGGTTGGCGTAGGAGATGCCGAGGTTGCCGTGCACCAGCTCCTTCAGGTACAGCAGGTACTGCTGCCACTTGGGCTTGTCGAGGCCGAACTCGACGGTGAGCGCATGCCGGAGCTGCGCGCCGGCGTGCGGCACCCTGGCCAGGTCGGTGACGGCGTTGCCGGGCAGCACCCGGAACAGGAAGAAGTTCAGCGTGATCGCCACGAAGATCGTGACGAGCGCGAAGAACGCGCGCTTAATCACATAGTCAGCGCGCCGCATCGGTGCCTGCCTTCCTTCCCGTGGTGGAAACGCCCGTGGTGGAAACGCCCGTGGCTACTGTCATGGGTGCGCCAGGTGCACGACTTCGAACGGGATGTTGGACGATTCGGTCCAGGAGGCGCCGCCCACCTCGGGCAGGTCGGTGAACCTGGAGCTGTGCGCCTCGATCGAGTCCGGGTAGTCGAGGACTAGGTAGGTGTTGGCCTGGCTGATCATCTCCTGCATCTGGTAGACGATCTTCAGGCGCTCGGCCGGCTGCATCGCCGCGCCCTGTTCGTTGAACAGGGCATCGTAGGCCTTGTTGCAGTAGCCGGTGTCGTTCCAGGTGTCCCACTGGCTGCAGGTCGGCACCGACAGGATGAAGTCAGGGTCGGTTTCCGGGTACCAGTCCCACATCGCCATCTCGAAGCTCTTGTAGCTGCTGGCGGTGACGTCGCTGTAGGCGGCGGAGTCGTCAAGCACGTCCGGGGTCAGCTGCACGCCGACCTGCTTGAGGTCCTGCTGGACGATCTCGAACGAGCGCTCGCCGTACTGGTCGGTGATGTCGGTGGGCAGGATGACGGTGTAGGACATCGGGTGCCCGTTGGCGATCCTGATGCCGTTCGGCCCCATCTTGTAGCCGGCCTCGTTGAGTAGCTCGTTGGCCTTTGCCGGGTCGTAGGGTGTCGGCTTGATCGCCGGGTCCGACCACTTGCCAGTGACCGGCGGCACGATGCTGCCGCCCGGCTCCCCGTGGCCGAGCAGCACGGTCTTCACGATCTGCTCGCGGTTGATCGCATAGCTGAACGCCTGCCGCAGCAGCGGGTTCATCAGCTCGCTGTGGCTCGCGTCCTGCTTGGGGTTGTCGTTGATGATGAAGTCGTCGAATGCGTCGCCCGGCGTGGACCGGACGATGAAGCCGGACGCCTCGAGGTTGGTCACAGCGGTGAAAGGCACGGTCTCGATGCCATCGAGCTGGTTGGTCTTCAGCGCCTCGATCATCGCGTCGGCGTCGTCGAAGAACTCCAGCCCCAGCCCCTGGATGTGCGGCTTCGGGCCGAAGAACAGCGGGTTGCGCTTGAGCAGCGCGACCTCGCCCTGCGTGTAGCCCGTCAGGATGAACGGGCCGCCGGACACGACCGGAGCATTGTTCTGGAACGTGGTCAGGCCCTTGCCGTTGCCGGCGGCGTACTTGGCCCAGATGTGCTGGGGGAGGATGTAGACCTCCTCGACCTGGGACAGCACGTTGGCGACCGGCTGGCTGTAGGTCAGCACGAGCGTGTCGGGGTTAGGCGCCGCCGCGCTCGTCATGTCGGTCACGTAGCCGGCCGAGTTGGAGGTCGGGCCGTTCTGAAACTTGAGGATGGTCTGGAAGGTCCAGGCGGCGTCCTGCGCGGTCAGCGGCTTGCCGTCGGACCACTTGGCATGCGGCACGGTGTGGAACGTCCACACCTTCCCGCCATCGGATTCGCTCCAGCTGGTCGCGAAATCCGGCACGATCTGCATCTGCGAGTCGTACTGGACCAGCTCGGGATAGATGTAACCGAGCGTGGTGTCGGCGTCGGACTGGAACGCCACGAACGGGTTCAGCGAGTCGATGCTCGAATCGCTGCCGAGCCGGAAGACGCCCCCGAGCCGCGCCGAGCCCATCTCACCGTTCCCGCAGCCCGCGGCGGCCAGGGCGACGACCGCGGCGATGACCGCGATGCCTGGCAGCCGCATGCGCATGTGCCTGCGCGCGGCACCCGCCGGCTGGCCGTTCACGCGGAGTCTCACGCTGAGTCACCTTCGTTCTCGGGCGACGGCGGCACGACTGCGCCACAGTCGGCTGGTGCGGGTTCGCGCGCCGGAACACGGCGGCGGGGGGATCCTGCCGATCGGGGTGAGGCGGTCAGTTCCCTGGCGCCCACGTCGTTGTGGCGCAGCCCAGCGCTGTTGGCCTGATCCGGACAGAGCGCCCAGAACCGCCGTTACCCGCCTGACTCATTACTAAGTTGCGAGATGTTAACACACACCCCTCCAGCCCCATGAGGCATATGCAACTCATTAGGACACAAATTGGACAAGGCTGGCGGCCGGAAGTCCGGATCCTTCCGAACGTGTGCGTCGTTAGTGCTGTTCCAGCGACACTAATCAAACACACGTTTGATGATGGCAGTCGTCAGAGCGAGCTGCCGGGGTCCAGGTATCCGGGCGGCACGGGCCGCCGCACCTCCCGCTCGATCCGGCCGGCCTCGATC
>JASHOV010000165.1 GCA_030038495.1 Streptosporangiaceae bacterium | reverse complement strand
ATGTCGCCGGGCTCGAACTCCATCTCCAGGTAGAACTGCTCCGGCTGACCGGCCTGACCCCGACCACGCTATGGACCGCCTGCCCGCTAAGGGACGGGTCAAGTCCAAGGGACGGGCTTCACGCCCAAGCGAACACCGGCGTCAACGGGCAACCCTTACGCCCAATTTTCCGCACCCGCAAGACGGGTCGCCAGAGTCATGTGGAGCTGAGGGTGGAGCTAAGGGGACTCGAACCCCTGACCCCCTGCTTGCAAAGCAGGTGCTCTTCCAGCTGAGCTATAGCCCCGGCAAAACCGCAGGTCACGCGGCCAGTACGCGATCCTAGCATTCCAGCCCAACTCCAGCACCCGCCCAGTTCAGCGGCACTCCGACATAAGCCCACGTCAACGGCCCGCCAATTAACTGCGCCGGTCAGAGACCAGCTAGGTCTCAGAAGCCCACTCGACTACCAGATGTACGATGCCAGGTCACCCCGCCGAGCCCGGAAACGATCTTCTGAGCTGCAGATCTGCCTCGGTGCCTGTCTGGCTCATGTCCGGCGGCCGACCTGCTGGCTGACGGTGAGCCCGTTCCCGAAAAGATCGCAACATCCGACTGCGCGAACGGGTGAGCAATCACTACTCTGCTCGGTCTTCGCGGTGCTGCGCGTAGTGGCCGGCGACGCGGACACGGTGACCGCACGCTGGGGCTGCAGCAAGCCCGGCGGGGCTGGTCCCTAACGAAGAACTGAACGCAGCCCGAGCCCTGGCATGCTCCCTGCTGTGTGCCGATTCGCGGCCGAGCACGGCGAGCGCGTCGGCGTCGGCTTCCAGTTCGTCGACCCCGGCACGCATGAGGGCCCGGATCGCGGCGCGCAGCGCCACGGGGGCGGGCGCGCGTCGCGGAACGTGGCGCCCGCGGTAGCGGGCCGAGTGATTCCGCGTGCGCGTCGAGCCTGAGCCAGGCCACCAGCTGGTCCGGGCGCGCTCGCTATCACCCAAGATCTCACCGCGATTCGCACGGGATCTCGGCTACCCGACCGAGGTACTTCTCACGTATCAGGCCGCCTACGCCGTGGCGACCAGCAACGCCCTCACCCCGGACGGCAGTGATGGACACTTTGCCTGGTGCATCGCCAAGCTCAGCCAAGACGACATCGGCGAAGCTCTCGGTCTGTGACCGCGATATCCGATTGTTTCTTCGGTCAGGAGCGAAAACTCGGATCTGCCTCGCGCGATTCGACCGCCCGGCCCGTGGGCTCTTCCCACTCCTCCTGGCGGCCGAGAGCGGTCAGGTCCAGCAGCGCGTAGGTGAGGCCGCCGATCAGCTCGGTGCCACGGGCGTAGGTCGAGTAGGTGTGGTATAGGACGCCGCCATCGCGCAGGAAACAGCTGACGCCGGGCACCTCGGTGGAATCCAGGTCGAGCCAGTCCGGGTCGATACGTGCCCATTCCTGCTGGGATCGGTAGTTGTACACGGGCGGCACAGCGGCTGGATCGAGAGTGACCTGAAAGTCGTAGTTGAAATCACTGCCGCAGGACGAATACCAGGGGAACTCCCAGCCGTGCGCTTCCTTGTATGCAGCGATCTTGGCGTACGGCGCACGGGCGACCCGCACGTAGGCGGTGCCCCGTGCCTTCAGATGGGCCAGCAGCGCGGGCGCGGACTCATCCAGGCTGGCTGTGCAGGACGGGCAGGCCGCCTCCCACGCGGGGTCGAACATGACGTGCTGGACGATCAGCTGACCGCTGCCCTCGAACAGGTCAAGCAGGCTGACAGCGCCCTGCGGTCCCTCGAACTTGTACTCCTTGTCGATGCGCACCATCGGCAGCCTCCGACGATCCGCGTTCAGGATGTCTCGCTGCCGGGTCAGTTCCTTCTCCCGAATCAGCAGTTGCTGACGCGCGGCCAGCCACTCCTCGCGGGAGACGACATCGGGCAGACTCATCGCAACCTCCGTCTCCGGCCCCGCCGTCCGGGGTCGTCCGGTAACCCGACGATCGGCACTGGCCGCGATGGACACTGCCCGGCCGGAGAATTTGCCGAGGCCGACGCCGATACATGAGGCAGAGCTGCTCTCCCCGACCCCGGCGGCAGCGCTAACCGCCACCCGCGACCGCGCCTCCACGCCGGGGAACGGCGGCACGCCGTGCCGGACCCGATCGCTCCGGGCTACTCGCTGTCAGCGGGCGCGGACTTCTGCTACGCCCGCGGCCAGGACTACTCCCACGGGTGCCCTGGCCAGCTTTTACATGGAGTCTGACTGTGGTACGTATGCCGCTCAGACACTGACTCTGGCCCAGATCGCGAAGAACTTCTCGGCGGCGACGCCTACGCCTGGGTGGGGATAACGTCCAGTGGCGGCGCGGTCAGCGCGGCCTCGATCGCGACCGTGGGCGGGCAGAAAGGTCGCCAGCACGGCCGGTGTGCTCGCCAACTCCGACGGAAGCCTGACCCCGTACGCACGCTAACTCCCCAGGGGTGCGCGGGGCTCGGCTCGGCCAGCCGTCGCGAGGCGAGCCGAGCCCTGCGAACTGGTGGGCGTCGCATGGGTTTTGATGCCGGTCAGCGACCGTTAACGGCGCAGCGAAGGCGGGGCCTGCGGCGAGACGATGGCACGGGCCGGAGTGGCGCCCAGTACCGCGGGCAAGTCCGCGAGGCTGTCGATCACGTGGGTAGCGCCGGCTGCGCGCAGCCGGCTGGCCGGATGCGGCCCGGTCTGCACGCCTGCAACCACGCGCGCGCCCGCGCGCCGCCCGCATTCGACCCCCGCCGCCGTGTCGTGCACCATAGCGGCCTCTCGCACGTCGCCGACACCCGCGCGCAGCATGGCCGCCAGTGCCAGGTCGGGGAACGGGAAGCCCCGTGGCACATCCTCCGCGGATAGCGAAGCAGTAATAAGGTCCCGCCAGCCCATCGCCCGCAGCAGCACGGTCAGTTCGCGCCGCGGCAGGCCGGTGACCACGCAGATGCGACAGCCCGCGTCGGCCAGCCCGGTGAGGACGCTCTCGACGCCGGGTAACGGCGTCACGGACCTGCGCCCGACCGCGCCTGCGAGCGATCGGTCGAAGGCAAGATGCGCAGCCTGCGCCCTGGGCAGGTTCTCGGGGAACAGGTCCCGCAGAATGTCCCAGGGTGCCTGCCCGCAGGCCCGGTGAATTTGGGCCATCGCCCGCGCGTAGGCACTCGTTCCTGGCACGACGCCCTGGGTGGCGATCGCCTCGGCAAACGCCTGTTCGACCGCCCCGCCGTCGGTTACGAGAGTGCCGACCAGGCCGAAGCACGCCAGGGTGATCTCGGGGATCGCGGTCACGCCGCGCCGCGGCGGGACTACTCGTCAGCCGATGTGGCCTCTGTCCACAAGTCGAGTTCAGCTCGGTCAGCCTGGACCTTCCGCCAGACGGCGATGGCGCTCAGGCCGAGCAAGGCGATAACCAGCAGTTTCTTCACGGTGCTTAACCCTTCTAGCTCCCGCTTCCGGGGAAGGCCGGTCCGGGCCCGGCATCCCCGAGATACCCCAGCAGCCTAGCAAGGCGGGTGTCAGCGTGGCCGGTGCACGCGAGTCTCGTCCCAGACCGGGCTCACCGACTCATATACGGTGCCGTCCGCACCGAAGACCAGGAATCGGTCAAACGACCTGGCGAACCATCGATCATGGGTTACTGCCAGCACCGTGCCGGCGTAGCTCTCAAGGCCCTGCTGCAGTGCTTCCGCGCTGGCCAGGTCAAGGTTGTCGGTCGGCTCGTCCAGCAGCAGCAGCGTGCGGCCCGCCAACTCCAGGAGCAGGATCTGCAGTCGGGCCTGCTGCCCGCCGGACAACGTGCCGAACTGCTGCCGGGCGCATACCTGCAGCTCGTACCGCGCGAGCGCCGACATGGCCTCGTTGATCAGCAGCGCGTGCTCGGTCATAAGGATGTCAAGCGGGGTCCGGCCCACCAGGTCAGGGCGCGCATGGGTCTGCGCGAACATGCCGGGGACGACGCGGGCGCCAAGTCTGGCCACACCGTCGTGCGTGACCTTCTCGCCCGCGAGCAGGCGGAGGAAATGGGACTTGCCCGAGCCGTTCGAGCCCAGCACTGCGACCCGCTCGCCGTACCAGACCTCAAGATCGAACGGCCGCATCAGGCCCGTCAGTTCGAGGTGCTCGCAGATGACAGCCCGCTTGCCGGTGCGGCCGCCGCGCAGCCGCATCTTGACGCTCTGCTCCCTGGGCGCGAGCTCCGGCGGCCCCGCTTCCTCGAACTTGCGCAGCCTGGTCAGCGCCGCCTGGTAGCGCGAGGCCATGTCGGAGTTGTAGGCGGCCTTCTGCTTGTACATCAGCATGAGCTGGCGTAGCTTCTCGTGCTCCTCGTCCCAGCGGCGGCGCAGTTCGTCCAGCCGCTCGTTCCGGTCCCGGCGCGCCTGCGCGTAGGACGCAAACCCGCCGCCGTGCACCCAGACGTGCCGGTCCTCGACCGTGATAATCCGCTCGGCGCAGGCCGCCAGCAGTTCCCGGTCATGACTGACCAGCAGGACTGTCTTGGGCGTGGCCACCAGCTGCTCTTCCAGCCAGATCTTGCCCGGCACGTCCAGATAGTTGTCCGGCTCGTCGAGCAGCAGCACCTCGTCCCCGCCACGCAGCAGGGACTCGAGCACCAGCCGCTTCTGCTCGCCGCCCGACAGCGTCCGCACCTCGCGCCACTTGCACTGCTCATAGTCAATGCCGAGGGCGGCGACACAGCACGCGTCGAAGTGCACCTCAGCCTCGTAACCGCCCGCATCGCCCCACTCGGCCAGCGCGGTGGCATACCGCATCTGGGCTGGCTCGTCGTCGCGTTCCATCATCACGAGCTCGGCGGCATCCAGGCTGTCCGCCGCCGCCCTGACCCGGGGCGGCGCTACGGACAGCAGGAGGTCGCGGACCGTCGTCTCGTCCCGGATTCCGCCGATGAACTGCCGCATGACGCCAAGGCCGCCGCTTGAGCTGACCGTTCCCGACGGGGGGGCGAGATCGCCGGTCACCAGGCGCAGCAGCGTTGTCTTGCCTGCGCCGTTCGGACCGACGAGAGCCGCCACGGCGCCGTCGCCGACACGGAATGAGGCGTCGTCCAGCAGCACCCGGCCGTCGGGCAGGACCAGGCTCAGATGCGCCGCCTCCACGTGGCCCACGGACCTCCTCCTGTTCCAAAGCGCCGCAAGTATGGCCGAGAATAGCTGCATGACCCCCCAGGGCTTCAACGAGAATTCGCGGCTCAGAGCCTCGGACGCCGATCGCGACGCGGCCGCCTCCGTGATCAACAACGCACTGGCGGAGGGCCGGCTGACCGCCGACGAGCATTCCGACCGGCTGGACTCGATCTACTCGGCCAAGACCCAGGGCGAGCTGGTCCCGCTGCTTGAGGACCTGCCCGGCGCGGGCAGCGCCGCCGCGCCGGTCCCGTCGCCGCCCGCCGGGGATGTCGCCAGGCAGGGGCGCGGTGCCCGGATTGTCGCCATCTTCAGCGGTGCCAGCCGCAAGGGCGGCTGGCATGCCGAGCCGGTCATGGAGATCCTGGCGGTCTTCGGCGGCGTGGACCTGGACTTCAGGGAAGCCGTCCTGCCCGGCCAGGAGGTTGTCGTGCGGGCAACCGCCATCCTGGGCGGGGTCGACATCATCGTGCCGCCCGAGATGCGCGTCGTCGACGGCGGCGGGGTCGCCATCCTGGGCGGCCGCGACATCGCCGGCGGGAGTGTCGAGTCGTCCGGTCCCGACGCCCCGGTGCTGCGGATCGAGGGGAACTGCGTGCTGGGCGGGATCGACGTCAAGCGGAAGGCCCGCAAGCGCAAGGGCATCAAGGACGGCAGCCGACTCGGCATCGGCGCACCCGGTGAATTCGGCGTCGGCGGCATCCTGGGTCAGGTCCGTGAGCATCAGCACGCGGTCCACAGGCAGATCCGGGAACAGCGGCGCGAGCTGCATGATCAGATCCGGGAACAGCGGCGCCAGATGCGCCGTGGCTGGACCGGCGACGACGAGTAACCGCGGGGATCCGCTGGGGTCAGGCGGCCGGCCGCAGTTCCGCCCGGCGCCGCACCGGGTCGGCAAGCGCGGCGGTCAGATCCTGCAGGGCGTTGAGGGTGTGGCCACTGACAACCGCGTCGCAGAATGGCCACGCGGCGGCCATTCCGCCGGCCAGCGGCTCGTAGGCCGCGCTCTTGGTCCGCGGGTTCACCCACACAATCCGGAACGCGACCAGCGAAAGCCGCTCCATCTCGTGCCTGACGACCGCCGGGTCCCCGGTATCCCATCCGTCGGAGATGATCAGCACGACCGCGCCCCTGGCCAGGCCGCGCCGGCCGAAGTCGTCGTTGAACTGCTTGAGCGCGGCTCCCAGCCGGGTACCGCCGAGCCAGTCCGGTGCCGCGTGCCCGGCCTCCTGCAGCGCCGCCGCCGGCGAGGAACGCGCGAGCGCAGGCGTCAGCCGCGTCAGTCTGGTGGCAAAGCTGAAGACCTCGGCTCCGGCACCGCCGGCCGCGCAGTACAGGAGCTGAATCATCGCACGGGCGTAAGGTTCCATCGACCCGGAGATGTCGCACAGCACGACAAGCCGCCGAGGACGGCTGACCGGGACGCCGCCGATGAGCCGGAACACGTCACCGCCGGTGCGCCGGGCTCGCCGCAGGCTGGCCCGCATGTCGATGTGCCGGCCACCGGATCCCGGCCGGTGCCGCCTGGACCGGCGCGGCGGCACGGCCAGCGTGATCCGGCGCATGAGATCGGCGAGCTCGGCCAGTTCCGAATCTGACAGCTCGGCGAAGTCGGTGCCGGCCAGCCGCTCCGCCGGGCTGCCCAGGTAGGGACGGCTGATCTCCTGGTCGGCGCCGTCCTCCCCGTCGGGACCTGGATCCAGCGCCGCGCGCACGGACTCGACCATAAGCGCGTGCGCCCGCGCCAGGTCGGCGGCGTCGGCCGGAGATTCGGCCCGCCGCTGCGCGGCGCTGCGATCGGGCCCGCGCGGTGCGTCACCGTCGGGCTCTAGGCCGGCGGCCGGGCCGAATACCCCGGCGAAGATCGTCCTGAGCAGCTCGCCCTGCTCCTTACTGGACACCAGTGTCGCGAGCGCGCAGTTGAGCAGTTCAGCCGGGTTAGCAGGCCGGGCGAGTGTTACCGCTGCGGCAAACCGCTCGCTGCGGCCGGGCCCCACCGGCAGTCCCGCCCGCCGGAGCACCGCGCCGAAGCCGGCCGCCAGGGCGGCAAGATCATCAGCCATCGCGCCTGTCGTTACCGACCAGCGCGGCGAAGTCAGCCCGCCGGGCGGCGCGCATGTCCTCGGCGTACTTGAGCACGGCACCGGCGGTCTGGCCAGCTGACCGGGCATCGAGCTCCTGCGCCCCTAGTACCTCCAGCGCGGTCGCCCAGCTGATGGCCTCGGCCACGCCGGGCGGCTTGGCCAGGTCCATGCCGCGCAGGGTCGCCACGCCCCGCGCCACCTGGTCGGCCAGGCGCTCGGATGCCGCCGGTACCCGTCGCCTGATGATCGCCGCGACTCGCTCAGTGTCGGGGTAGTCGATCCAGTGGTACAGGCAGCGGCGTTTCAGCGCGTCGTGCAGGTCCCTGGTCCGATTCGACGTCAGCACCACGACAGGGGGGTAGGCCGCCCGCCTGGTGCCGAGCTCCGGGATCGTGACCGCGGATTCGGCCAGCAATTCGAACAGGAACGCCTCGAACTCGTCGTCGCCGCGGTCGACCTCGTCGATCAGCAGCACGGCCGGGCGCGGGCCGGGGTGATCAAGCGCGGCCAGCAGCGGCCGCTCGAGTAGGTAGTCGTCGCTGAACAGATCCGCTTCCCGCGGCGTCTCGCCCCTGGCCTCGGCCAGCCTGATCGCGAGCAGCTGGCGCGGGTAGTTCCACTCGTAGAGCGCCTCGGCCGACGTCAGGCCCTCGTAGCACTGGAGCCTGATCAGCGGCGTGTCCATGACCGCGGCGAGGGCCTTGGCGGCCTCGGTCTTGCCGACGCCGGGCTCGCCCTCCAGCAGGATCGGCTGGCCCATCCGGGCCGCCAGGAACAAGGCCGTGCTGAGCGGCTCGTCGGCTAGGTAACTGACGCTGTCCAGCTCGGCCAGCAGGGTCGGCACATCGGGCAGCAGCTCGGGGAGGTCGCTCATCTGCAGGCCGGCCAGGGAGGGAACACCATGCCCCCATTGTCCCACCGCGCTGCTCGTCGCTGCCGCACCCGGCCCAGCCACCTGCCGCCACCGGCGGACCTCCCACCGCTCGGTTGTCCCCCGCCCCCGCGACTCTTCCTCCGTTGCGTGGCCTCAACCTGCCGATCTGCCCGGTTTACACCCCACGGAACGGAGGAAGAGTCGAGAACCAAGATCCGGGGCCAAGTCGGGCCGGACCGGCCGGCCCTGGATCGTCCGCCATACGTTCGCGGGGGTCAGCGGCATGTCGGCGTGCCGGACGCCGAACGGCGCGAGCGCGTCGACCACCGAGTTCACCACCGCGGCGGGTGACCCGACTGTCGCGGACTCGCCGATGCCCTTGGCCCCGACCGGATGATGGGGAGACGGCGTGACCGTGGCCCCGAGTTCCCAGGACGGGCATTCCATCGCCGTCGGCAGCAGGTAGTCCATGAAGGAGCCGGCCAGGCAGTTGCCGTCGGAGTCGAACGCGATCGACTGCATAAGCGCGATGCCGATCCCGTCCGCGAGACCGCGGTGAATCTGGCCCTCCACGATCATCGGGTTGATCCGCACCCCGCAGTCGTCCACCGCGATGAACCGGCGTATCTTCACCTCGCCGGTGCCGGGATCCACGTCGGTCACGCAGATGTAGGCGCCGAAAGGGAAGGTAAGGTTCGGCGGGCTATATACGGCCGACGCGTCCAGGTGACCTTCGACCCCGTCGGGCAGCCGCAGCGAGGAATGGGCCGCCATCGCGATCTCGGCGATGCCGCGGGCCTGCTCCGGGTCTCCGCGGACCCGCCACGCGCCGTCGGTCCACTCCAGGTCGTCCGCGGCTACCTCGAGCATGGCCGCGGCCACGAGGCGGGCCCGCTCCCGGACCCGGCGGGCCGCGACCACGGCCGCGGCGCCCGACACCGGCGTGGATCGCGATCCGTAGGTGCCGAGCCCGAACGGTGTCCGGTCGGTGTCACCGTGTATGACCTCGACGTCGTCCGGGGACAGCCCGAGCTCTTTCCCCACCAGCTGGGCGAACGTGGTCTCGTGTCCCTGGCCCTGGGTCTGCACGGAGATCGCCAGCACGGCCTTGCCAGTCGGGTGAACCCGGAGATCCGCGCCATCGGCCATGGCGAGCCCGAGTATGTCCATGTGCTCGCGCGGTCCGGCGCCCACGCCCTCGGTGAAGAAGCTGAGCCCTATCCCCATGTACTCGCCGCGGGCCCGCCGCTGTGCCTGCTCGGCCCGCAGCTCGTCGTAACCCGCGAGGTCCAGGGCGAGGCCCAGTGCTCGCGGGTAGTCGCCCGAGTCGTACTGCCAGCCAGTCGGCGCTGTGTACGGGAATTGCTCGGGCCGCAGCAGGTTGCGCATCCGCAACTGCGCCGGATCGGCACCCAGCTCCCGCGCGAGCAGGTCGACCAGACGCTCGACCAGATACACGGCCTCGGTGATACGGAACGAGCACGAGTAGGCGACGCCGCCCGGTGCCTTGGAGGTGTAGACCCCGGTCACCTCGCAGTGCGCGGCTTTCAGGTCGTATGAGCCGGTGAAGATGTGAAAGAAGCCGGCCGGGAACTTGGCGGGCTGCGCGGTCGCGTTGAACGCGCCGTGGTCGGCGAGCACCCGCGCCCGCAGCGCCAGCATCTTTCCGTCCGCGGTCGCGGCGATCTCGCCGTGCATGTGATAGTCGCGGGCGAACGAGCCGGACATCAGGTTCTCCGACCGGTCCTCCACCCACTTCACCGGCCGGCCGGTCTGCATCGCGGCCACGACCGCGCACAGGTAGCCGGGGTAGATCGGCACCTTGTTGCCGAACCCGCCGCCGAGGTCGGGAGACATGACCCGGATCTTGTGCTCGGGCAGCCCGGTGACGGTCGCGTACATGGTGCGGTGCGCGTGCGGCGCCTGGCTGGTGACCCAGAGCGTGAGCTTCCCGCTCACCGCGTCCAGGTCGGCGACGATGCCGCAGGTCTCCAGCGGTGCGGGATGGGAACGCGGGTACACCATGTCGCAGCCGACGACAACATCCGCGGCCTCGAAGGCGGAATCGGTCGCGTCCTTATCGCCGGCGCTCCAGTCGAAAATGCGGTTGTCGGTACGGCCCGCCAGGTCGTCCCTGATCACGGGCGCGTCCCGATCCAGGGCGGTGCGGGCGTCGATGACCGGTGGCAGCGGCTCGTAGTCCACCATGATGAGCTCGAGCGCGTCCCGCGCCGCGTAGCGGTCGGTGGCGACCACGAATGCGATCTCCTGGCCCTGGAACCGCACCTTGTCCGTGGCCAGCACCGCCTGGACGTCCCCCGACAGCGTCGGCATCCAGGCCAGGCCACGGGCGAGCAGGTCTTCACCGGTCAGCACGGCCTCGACCCGCGGATGGGCCCGCGCGGCGGTTGCGTCGACCGACCGGATCCGGGCGTGTGCGTACGGGCTGCGGAGGATCGCGCCGTGCAGCATTCCCGGCAGGCTGATGTCGTCTACGTAGGTGCCCCGGCCGCGGATGAACCTGGCGTCCTCCTTCCGCGGCATGGGGCCGTATCCGGGCGGCGCCGTCATGACGAGGCCTCCGCCTCAGCGGCCTCCGCCTCGCTAGCCCACAGAACGGACCGCACGATGTTCTCATAGCCGGTGCACCGGCAAATCTGCCCGGAGATCGCTTCCCTGATCTCGGCCTCGGTCGGGCGGGCGGTCCGGTTGAGCAGCCACCGCGCGGTCAGCATCATGCCGGGAGTGCAGAAGCCGCACTGCAGGCCATGGCAGGCGGCGAAACCCTGCTGGACCGGGTCCAGCTGCCCGTCGCGGGCCAGTCCCTCGACGGTGAGCACCCGGCGCCCGTCCGCCATGACGGCCAGGACGGTGCAGGACTTGACCGGCGTCTCGTCCAGCCAGACCACGCAGGCGCCGCAGTTAGAGGTATCGCAGCCCCAGTGCGAGCCGGTGAGGCCAAGCTCGTCGCGCAGGAAGTGGATCAGCAGCAGGCGCGGCTCGACGTCGCGCGAATAGTCGGTGCCGTTGACGATCATGCTCAGCTTCATGACCGGACCAGTCTTGCCCGCTCAAGCGCCGCGCGCAGCGCCCGGACTGTCAGCTCCCTGGCCAGGTGCTGCTTGTAATCGGCGGGCCCGCGCTGGTCGGACACGGGCCGGCAATGCGCGGCCGCGATCTCGCCCGCCCTGGCCAGGTTCTCCTCAGTGGCCTTCTGGCCGCGCAGGAACTCCTCGGCCTCCGCGGCCGCGAAGTTCCGGGCACCGACCGCGGCCAGGCCGATCCCCACGT
The DNA here is from genome assembly GCA_030038495.1 of Streptosporangiaceae bacterium. Taxonomy (GTDB): domain Bacteria; phylum Actinomycetota; class Actinomycetes; order Streptosporangiales; family Streptosporangiaceae; genus JAJYUU01. Next base: position 6,452 of record JASHOV010000165.1, on the reverse strand, counting down.
CCGCTATCGTCCCCCCCGCGAGCCAGACCGCGACGCCGACTGCCCCGACGGGCCAGTCACCCACTCTGCGGGCAACCTTCAGGTAGCTGCTTCCGCCGCCCGGCCGGAGCGGCAGCCGGATCTCGGTCAGGAGCTCGGCGTCCGCCACGACGGTCTCGTACGGACCGGTATGGAAGGCGCGGGCCGACACCATGCGGGTCGCGCCGGCTCCGTGAACGACCATGGTGCCCTTCAGCGCCGCAAACGCCGCCGACAGATCCTCCGACGGATCCGCCTGACACAGCGCGCCGCCGACCGTGCCCCACTGCCGCACGATCGGGTCGGCGATCACGCGCTCCGCGTCGGTGAGAATGGGGAAGTAGCGCTGTGCCAGCTCAGACTCGAGCAGATCCGCATGGCGGGTCAGCGCGCCGATGCGCAGCTCGCCGTCGTCGACCCTGATGTAGCGAAGGCCGACGAGCCCGTTGATATCGACGAGCATTTCCGGCTGGGCCAGGCGCAGCTTCATCATGGGAATCAGGCTGTGGCCCCCGGCGAGAACACGGGCGCCGGATCCGTGCCGGGTCAGCAGCTCCAGGGCGTGATCGACGCTGGTTGCCCGCTCGTACTCGACGTGCGCCGGGACCTGCATCCGCCCTCCCTCGGGCGAAGCCGCCCTACCCGAGTCTACGAGAGCAATCCGCCACCGCCAGGTCACCGTGGCGCGAGCCTGCCTGCCGGCCAGGAGAACCGGCCACGCCGTGGTTGCGTTCGCCATGACTGGCACGCATGCTCCACACTGGAGAATGCCATGACGCTTACCCAACTGAACGCGTTCGTCCTGGTAGCGCGCCTCGGGTCGGTCACCGCCGCGGCCAACGCACTGGGCGTGAGCGAGCCAGCGGTGTCGCAGGCGCTCACCGCGCTGCGGCAGCACCTGGGCGATCAGCTGATCACCCGTGGCCCGGCGGGAATGACGCTCACGCCTGGCGGTTCTAGGCTTTTGTCCACTGCGTCCCAGATCGTGGTCCTGGGCGCCGAGGCGCAGGCCGCCGTCCGCGCGGCGCAGGGCGCGCCGGAGCAACTGCGCATGGTAGCCACGTCGACGTTTGCCGAGTTCGTCGCCGGACCGCTGATGGATGCCTTTGCCAAGCGCTCCGCCGGCTCGGTGGACGTGTCGGCCGGGGTGGCGATCTCGGGAGAAATGCCGGTTCTGATAGCGAACCGGCTTGCCGACGTCGCCATCGGCGCCAGCGCCGCCAGTGATCCCGCGCTGCCGGTGGTGAGCGAGCCAATCTTCAAGTACCGCCTCGTCGCAGTGTCGTCGGGTAATGCCAGGCCACCGGGGAGCGTCAGGCAGTGGCGGTGGCTAGTCGACCCGACCGGAGCCGACCCGGACAGCGACACCGGCCGGCTGCTGGCTCGGCTGGGCGTGCCTGAGAGCAGGATCGGCGTATTCCCGAGCCAGACCGCCGCGTGGGCGGCCGCGGCCGACGGCTCGGGCGTGGCGCCGGCCGTCGAGCATCTGGTCTCCCAGCAGCTACGCCGCGGCGAGCTCGCGCTGGTAGATGTGCCGGGTATGCCGGCCGATGCCTGCTGGCACGTGACTACGCTGCAGCGCGACGTTCGCAGCAGTTCCGCCAGTGCGCTGCGGCGGTTCCTCGGCACACCCGAGGCCATGCAGCTGATGCGGTCGCCGACCGCCGGGATACCGCCGTCCCGGTTCCGACCGCCGGTCTATGTCACGATCTGGAGCTAGCGGTAAACGGCAGTACCGGCGATTGGCGGCGGAATGCCGTTCTTAAGCTACTGGTTATTATGCGCTTGCCATTCTGGCAAGCACCGAAGAGCGTTGCGGCTGAGGGGCCGGATGTGACGTGATCTGGCTCTGATCGAGGGGAGAAACCCAGGCCGGCCATAGCATCTCGCCCAGCGGGCTCGCAGGACACCATTACCGCGCAGTGCCGTCGAGGCACTTGCGCGGCGAACGATTGTATGTAACTGTCTTCGGACAGCGCCGTACGTTCGCCTTGTTGTCGTGCAGGAGAGTAAATGGCTCCCGCTGCCCAGGTGTTATCTACACAGCCGGCACTGCGCGGGCTGGCCGACGGTCATGGGCGTGGGGGCGCGGGCACGGCGCGGGTCCGGCGGTGAGCGCTCAGACGTCCCCACTTGAGCTGGGCCGCAAGGTTGCCGAGCAGCGGCGGCGGCGTGGCTGGTCGCAGCCTGAGCTCGCCGACAGGCTCGGCAAACCGGTCGCATGGGTCTCGCGGCTTGAGCGTGGCCTGGCGCCGGTCGACGGGTCGCCGATTCTCCTGAGGCTCGTCGGCCCGCCGGAGCCCGGAGATCTGCGGCCCCGCCGACCGGGACAGGCGCAGGCAGCACAGGTCCAGGCGCTACGGCAGATCCTCGATTGCAGCCCCGCATACCGGCCGCGGTCCGGTGCCCTGTCGGTGCGCAGCGACGCCGACCGGCATTTCCTGGCCGCGACAGTCTGGGACCTGACGGTCGGCGGCCGTTACGACGAGCTGGCCTTGTTCGTGGGCGACCTGCTCCCGGTGCTGGACGCAACGCTCCGGACCGCGCCGCGGCACCTGGAGCCCGGCTTGCACCAGCTCACGGCCGGCTGTTACCAGGCCTGCTCGGGTGCGCTGGCCAAGCTTGGCGACTACGAAGGCGCGGCTCTCGCGGCCGATCGGGCGCTGGCCGCGGCCGAGTGCGCCGACGACCCGGTCGCGGTGGCAGCCGGCGCCTACCTCCTGGTCTGCATTCTCATCGACGCGCGGCGCCACGACGCGGCACTGACCATCGCCGCGGCAGCTAGCGAGGCGCTGCAGGGGGTGGCGGCCGGCGGCAGCTGGACCGCCATCTCGTTCCGGGGCGCGCTAACTCTGCTCTGCGCACTCGCATCCGCGCGCGCTGGCAATACGGCGCGGGCGTTGGAGTACCTCAGTCGCGCCAGGGTCATGGCCGGACGGGTGAACTACTCGATCGGCGATCACGTCATCGGGTTCAGCGCCGATCACGTCGCGCTGTACGAGATCGCCATCAGCATCGAGTCGGCCGCCCTGGTGCGCGCGGAGCAGACCGACGGCGAGGAGGCCTGAACCCGCGGCCCGGCACGTGCTGGCCGCGCCCGCCGGCCGTGATCGGGATCCTGACTTCGGCGACGAGCTCACCCGGCCTGGCCGGTGCCTTCCCCGGGCCGCGAAGGCCGGCAACCGGCACGATCCGATCGCCGTGCCGGGACCGGATCACGACGCTCGCCCGCACGGCCGCCAGCGCGATGGTCACGTCGTCGGGCGGCCCCGCCGCGCACAGGGAAGCTCCGATCGTGGCCCGCAGACCTGGTGCGTGAGCGGGATCTGCCCGCACGGCCTCGCCCAGAGCGGCACAGTACTCGCTGACCACAGGAGAGTTCAGTATGTGCGCCCGCGTGGTCAGCGCGCCGATCCGCAACTCGTCGCGCACCACCCGGATGTATGCGAGGTCGGCAGGTCGCTCGTCGGCGGCGATGAGGGCCTCGGGCGGCGCGAGTCCTAGCTTCATCACCGCCAGCCAGCTCTCGGTCCCCGGTAGTAGCGACCGGTTCTGGGTCCGCGAGATGACACCGAGCGCCGCGTCCACACGCAGAGCGGTGAAGCCCGCCGACGCCGGTCTTGTCATCTGAATTCCCCACCCGCAGGTCCCGGTACTCCGAGCAGATAGTGACGGCCGGAAGCGACAGTACGCAACCAAAGCATAACTGCTTGCTTATAGGAACCCCGGAGGGCAATCGGATCCGGCAACGTGTGCGTCTCAGGTGCTGCTGGCGCGTCACTAACCAGACACACGTTCGATCCGGCTACGGCGGAAGCAGGGCATAACGGACAAGTTCCGAAGCTCCGCAGCGGCTTGACGCCGGGCGCCGGGGCTACCTGCGGGCGATTGTCACTGATCTAGTGGGTATGTCCGCTACAAACTACCCGACCTAAAGGTGTAGAATTCCACATTATGGGAGTGCTGGCCCATAGAGTTAAGTGACCCCTTATTGGCTGGTTGCGGTGCACCACGGAACGGCGCATCGTGCTAGGCACACAAGGCAGCGGCGGCGTTAGCCTGGACGCGGTCGATGCCCTTATATCGGGAGCTGCCGCATGCGGATCGAGTCCAGTGGCCACAGCCAGGGGAATCCGCGCCTGTATGAGCTCATCGAGCACGCCCCGAAGACCGGCAAGAGTCCGACGGTCTGGGCCTGGCCCGAGCTGATCGACTATCTGAAGGTCGCCGGGCAGCCGGTCGCCGGGCCCTGGCCGCCGCATCAGCAGCCGCGGCCCGACCCGGACTATGAGTCGCTGCCGGTTGCCGTTCCTGACCCCCAGTCCGAGGGCATGCCGCCCGCCGACAGCTCGCACGGCTGACCGCTCCGACGTCCGTCCCGCAGACCGGAGGAACGCATGTATCCGTCTCGGTTCCGCTACGAGGCACCACGCTCGCTCGATGAGGCAATCCAGTTGCTGCACGACGGTGGCGGCGACGCCAAGGTGCTGGCCGGCGGGCAGAGCCTGGTGCCGCTGATGAAACTCCGGTTCGCCATGCCCGAGCTGGTCGTCGACATCAACAATCTGCCCTGGCTCGACTATCACCGCGCCGACGCGGACGGGACGCTGCGCGTCGGCGCGCTCACCCGGCACGCCGACCTTGAGCGCTCCGAGCTGCTGCGTGGCAGCCAGCCGACGATGGCCGCGGCCGCGCCGCTGATCGCGGACCCGATCGTCCGCAACCGGGGCACGCTGGTTGGGTCGCTGTGTCACGCGGACCCGCAGGGTGACTGGGCTTCCGTGGTCCTCGCACTGGGCGGCTCGGTGGTCGCGCAGGGACCACGGGGCCGACGTTCCATTCCGATGGCAAGGTTCGTGACCGGACCATTCGAGAACGCGCTGGAGCCGGACGAGGTCGCGATCGAGGCGGTCATCCCGGCCGCCCGGGGCACCAGGGCGGGCGGATACCTGAAGCTGGAGCGGCGGGTCGGCGATTTCGCCACCGTCGGCGTCGCGGTCGCGATCGAGAGATCGGGCGACATCGTCAGCCGGGCCGGCATCGCCCTGACCGGCGTGGGCGGATCGACGATCGGCGCCACCGACGCGGCCGCGGCGCTCACAGGCAAGCCGCTGACTCCCGAGACCATCAGCGCGGCGGCTGATCTGGCCGCACAGGCGGCCCGGCCGCGGACCGACCACCGCGGCAGCGCGGAGTACAAGCGGCACATGGTGCGCACGTTCGTGGAGCGCATCCTCACCAGGGCCAGCGGGCACGAAGGCGCAAGCGCGGAAAGGGCGGCCTGACCATGACGATGGTGTCCGATGACCGCGGCGGCGAGGCCGAAGCCGACGTTCCGGTACGCAGGATCAGGTTCACGATCAACGGTCAGAAGAAGGTCGCCGAGGTGGAGCCCCGGCTGCTGCTGTCGCACCTGATCCGGCAGGGCGCCGGGCTGACCGGCACCCACATGGGCTGCGACACGACGAACTGCGGTGCGTGCACAGTGCTGGTCGACGGCAAGGCGGTCAAGTCCTGCACGATGCTGGCCGTCCAGGCCGACGGGCACGAGGTCGAGACGGTTGAGGGACTGGCGGGCGCGAGCGAACTTCACCCGCTGCAGGAGGGCTTCCGAGAGGAGCACGGGCTGCAGTGCGGGTTCTGCACGCCAGGAATGATGATGGCCGCGAAGGCACTGCTGGCGGCTAACCCGGACCCGACCGAGGAAGAAGTGCGCTGGGGCCTGTCGGGCAACCTGTGCCGCTGCACGGGTTACCAGAACATCGTGAAGTCCGTTCTGTGGGCAGCCGAGAAGCTGCGCGCGCAAGCAGGCGAGTGAGCAGGGGATCCCAGATGTCGCAGGCAGTAGACGAGGTCAAGATCGGCGGGCTGGGCGCCAGCCGGAAGCGCGTCGAGGACAGCCGGTTCATTCGCGGCAAGGGCAACTACACCGACGACATCGTACTGCCGGGCATGCTGCACATGGAGATCCTGCGCAGCCCGCTGGCGCACGCCCGGATCAAGTCGATCGACACCAGCAAGGCGTGGGACATTCCTGGCGTGCACCTGGTGCTGACCGGGGAGATGATGGCCACCCGCAACCTGGCGTGGATGCCAACCCTGTCCTACGACACCCAGGCGGTGCTGGCCACGGACAAGGTGCGCTTTCAGGGCCAGGAGGTGGCGTGCGTCATCGCCGACGACCCGTACATCGCCAAGGACGCGTGCGAGGCGATCGTCGTCGACTACGAGCCGCTGCCGGCCATCGTCAACCCGCAGCAGGCCGTGGCGGCCGACGCGCCGGTTATCAGGGATGACAAGGAGAACCAGCCGGACAACGTCATCTACCACTGGGAAGTCGGTGACGCGGCGGGCACGGAGCGCGCGTTCGCGCAAGCGGACGTGGTCTCGAAGATCCAGCTGCACTACCCGCGGTCGCACCCGTCCCCGATCGA
>JASHOV010000164.1 GCA_030038495.1 Streptosporangiaceae bacterium | reverse complement strand
CCGGCGCGGCGGGACCGCCGTGGGGCGCCGTGGGCGTGCGGGTGACCTTCGGCGACACCGTCGCACTTGACGATGTGAGCGTGACAGCGGCTCCGGGCGTGGTGACGGCCGTGGTCGGCGGCGACGGGGCCGGCAAGAGCACGCTGCTGCGCTGCCTCGCCGGTGCGCTCGCGCCGGACAGCGGCGCGGTGATCCGGCCGGGGCAGCGCGCGACCGGCTACTTCCCGTCGAGCACGGGAACCTATCCCGATCTCAGCGTGGCCGAGAACATGGCGTTCAGGGCGAGCTCCTACAACCTGCGCGGGCCGGCGGTGGCGGCACGGACGGCGGAGCTCATCGAGCTCGCCGGCCTGTCGGCGGCCAGGGACCGGCTGGCCGGGCAGCTGTCCGGCGGCATGCGCCGCAAGCTGGGCGTTATCGCGGCCATGCTGCACCAGCCGGCCCTGCTGGTGCTCGACGAGCCGAGCACAGGAGTCGACCCGGTCAGCCGGGCCGGGCTGTGGTGGCTGATCACCAAGGCCGCCGCGGACGGGACGGCGGTCGTCCTGGCGACCACCTACCTCGATGACGCCCAGCGGACGGCCTCGGTGCTGGTGCTCGACGCGGGCAGACGGCTCGCGGCCGGGACACCGGAAGAGATCGTGGCCGGCCTCCCCGGCTCGGTGCGTGCGGTTACAGAAGAGCCCGCCGGATCATGGGCGCGGCTGGCGTGGCGCCGGGGCGGCGGCTGGCGGATTTGGGTTCCGCCCCGCGACTGGCCTGGGTCCGGTGCGGGTCCCGGCGAGGTTGCCGGGGTTGGCAGGCCGGTAAATCCCGACCTTCAGGACGCGGTGACGGTAGCCGCCCTGGCCCGCGAGCTGGATCAGGCCGGTCCGGCGGAACGCGGCGACGCCACTCGCATCAGGCCGCGCCGCCCCGCCGGCGGCCGATCGGCCCCGCTAGCCGGGTGTGTCGGCGTGACCTGCCGGTTCGGCCGGTTCACAGCGGTACACGACGTCACCGTCGAGATCAGCCCGGGCGAGGTCGTGGGCCTGCTCGGCGCAAACGGCGCGGGCAAGACGACCTTGATCCGCATGCTGCTCGGCCTCCAGCACGCATCGGCCGGCCGGGTGACACTGCTCGGCGAGCCGCCATCCCGGCTGACCCGCAGCCGGATCGGATACGTGCCGCAGGGACTCGGCCTGTACGAGGACCTGACCGCCGCGGAGAACATGGCCTTTGCCGCAGCCGTCTTCGGCAGCGGGCACCGTGAGCTGCCGGCCGAGCTCGTCCGTGAGTCAGCAGTTCCGGCCGGGCTGCTGCCGCTGGGCCTGCAGCGCCGCCTTGCCTTCGCCGAAGCGCTGTCGCATGACCCGGACCTGCTCATTCTGGACGAGCCAACGTCTGGTGTAGATCCGCTCGGGCGGGCGCGGCTGTGGGCCACGATCGGCCGCGCTGCCGCGGCCGGAGCCGGGGTGCTGGTGTCTACTCATTACATGGAGGAGGCAGGGGAGTGCGACCGGCTGATCGTCATGGCGGCCGGCGAAGTGGTGGCGACCGGCACCGCCGGCGAGATCATCGGTGGCGCACAGGTGACTGTCGTGCAGACGGACGCCTGGGCAGCGGCATTCGTCCGGCTCGCCGAGGCGGGTATCGCCGCAACCCTGGCCGGCCGGACGCTGCGCGTGCCGGGCGTCTCCGCGGCGGACGTGGCGGCGGCGCTGGGAGCCGGAGACACGGGGACAGCTTCGGCCAGCCTGCTCCGGGCCCCCGCGACGCTGGAGGAGCGCTTCTTCGAGCTTGCCGCCGGGGCCGAGCAGAAGCCGGTGCCAGCGTGAGCAGGGCCGGCCGGCGATCCGGTGACAGCGGCACCAGGGCGGCGATCCTGGACTCTGCGCGCCGTCAGTTCGCCGAGCACGGCTACGACGGCGCGACGATCCGGGCGATCGCGTCCGGGGCGGGCGTGGATCCCGCGCTCGTCCATCACTTCTACGGCACCAAGGAGCGGCTGTTCGCGGCCGCGATGCAGCTGCCCGTGATACCCAGCGAGGTGATCTCGGCCGCGCTCGCGGATACCTCGCGCCGGCCGGAAGTCACGCTCGGCACGCACATGGTGGCCTCGGCGCTCGCCCTGTGGGAGAGCGAGGAGGTCCGTGGTCCGTTCCTGGGGCTGCTGCGCTCGGCGATGACCAGCGAACAGGCAACCGCGATGCTGCGCGAGTTCATTACCGAGGCAATTCTCGCCCCGGTCGCCGCGGTGACGAACGACACCGACCCGGGCAGCGCCCCGTTCCGGGCATCGTTGATCGCGAGCCAGGTACTGGGCCTCGCGCTGACGCGGTACCTGCTGGGGCTCGGGCCAATCGCGAGCGCCGGCCGTGACGAGCTCGTCGCCGCGATCGGACCGAACATCGACCGGTACCTGACCGGCGACCTGAACTAATGCCAGCCGGCCGGCGGCAGGCTGCGGGCCGTTCCGGCGGTCAGCGCCATCCGTCTTACGATCAACGGATGGACCCCCTGCTTGGAGACTGCACCCTGGACCGCCTGCGTCGCCGCAAGAGCTTCAAGTGGCGCACGCACGACCCGGACGTGCTGCCGGCCTTCGTCGCGGAGATGGACTTCGACCCCGCGCCGGAGATCAAGGAGGCGATAGCCGCCGCGCTGGACGCGGGCGACTGCGGGTATCCGCACGTGGGCGAGCTCGGTGCGGCCTTCGCCGACTACGCCGAGGCCCGGCTGGGCTGGTCCCCCGATCCGGACCTGGTGTTCGCGATCCCCGATGTGATGACCGGGATCGCCGAGGTCATCCAGGCGATCACCGCGCCGGGCGCGGGCATCGTCATCAGCCCGCCCGTGTACGCGCCGTTCTTCTTCCGGCTCGAGTTGCTCGGCCGGCGGATCGTGGAGGCGCCGCTGCAGGCCGGGCCGGATGGCGGATATGACCTGGACCCCGCTGCCCTGGATGCCGCGCTCGCTCAGCCGGGAGCAGCCGCCTACCTGCTGTGCAATCCGCATAACCCGATCGGCCGGGTCTGGTCGCGCGACCAGCTGACGCAGGTCGCCGAGATCTGCGGGCGTCATGACGTCCCGGTGCTTGTGGACGAGATACATGCGCCGCTTGTCCTGCCCGGCGCCCGGCACGTGCCGTTCCACACCATCGACCGCCCGGCTGCCCGCCAGGCCTTCGTCTTCACCTCCGCCTCCAAGGGCTGGAACATCCCCGGCCTGAAGTGCGGCATCGCAGTAGCCGCGGCCGCGCCGGCGGCCGAGCTCCTGCACGAGCGCTGGGACGCGCTGCTCGCCTCCCATCTGGGCGTGCTCGCGTCGGTGGCTGCGTTCCGCAACGCGCGGCCGTGGCTGGACGCAGCCGTTGCCCAGATTGACGCGAACGCCGACCTGCTCGCCGCGCTGCTTGCCGAGCAGCTGCCTGGCATCGGATATCGCAAGCCGGAGGCAAGCTTCCTGGCCTGGCTCGACTGCCGTCAGCTCGGCGCCGGAGATAACCCGGCCGCGCTGTTCCTGGACAAGGGTCGAGTGGCGCTCAGCCCGGGCCCGGACTTCGGGACGCAGGGCACCGGCCATGCCCGGCTCAACATGGGCACCTCGCCGGCGCTGCTGGCCGAGGCGGTCCGGCGCATCGCCGCTGCGACGGCGCGCTAGGCGGCCAATCGGTCCGGACGGCAAGAGGGGCGGGCCGCCGGGCCCGCCCCTCTTGGGTGCCGTCGGATTACCGTCAGCCTCAGGCTCCGGTGATCCAGGCGGCGAACTTGGGACTGCCGGCGCCAGTGGCCATGTCATAGCCAGGCGTCGTCGGGAACAGGCCGTTGTTCGTGGCGGCCTGCTGCAGCGGCCCGATACCAGTGATGTCGTTGAAGTACTGGTGCGGGTCGGTGTTGAGCAGCTGGTACACCAGCGGGTTGACGTTCCCGGTGCGGTCACCCTGGTAGCTGTCGCGGTCGGCGATCATCGCCGACCACAGTGGCGAGGACAGGCTGGTGCCGCCGATGCCGAACCAGCCGGGTGCCGGCTCGCCACCGCTGAACGTCGCGCACTCGCTGTACGGGGTGTTGGCGTTGCCCGTGCAGTACTCCGCGTACGGGGTGTACTCGTCGGCGTTGGCCGAGACATCCGGGGTCTCCCGGCACGGCGTGTCCGGGCTGCTGGCCAGCGCGCAGCCGCTGCTTGGGAACGCGGGGTTGTTGACCCCGGGACCCTTCTGGTAGAACGGCCGGCCCCACAGCTCGCTGGGACCGCCGCCGCCGGCGCCGCTCGCGGCGCACCAGAAGAACCCGCCCTCGTTGTCGTTCGAGGCGGCCGGTGCCTGGCTGGAGCACAGGTTGTCGACGTTCCATACCGTCTCGTCGCCGGCCGGTGCCGGGCCCGGGTGCTCGTTGGTGCCGGGGTTATAGCTCTCCAGCGAGGTACCGCCGACGCCGGTCACCCAGGGCTGGCCAGCCGGGTCGCCCGCGTTCTCCACGGTCGTGCCGTCGCTGCGAATGCAGCCGTACGCGCCCGTGTCGCCCGCGGAGGTGAACATGCTCTGGCCCTGCAGCGCCATCTGCTCGAATACCGTGTTCTCCGCCTGGGCCTGGCCCGGGCTGAGGTCGTTCTCGCAGACACCCCAGCTGGAGCTGAGGGTGGAGACCACGTCGGCGTTCGCGATCGCGGAGTACTCGTCGACCTCGGTCTGGCCGGTGTAGTCGTTCGGCGCGTTGTAGAC
>JASHOV010000002.1 GCA_030038495.1 Streptosporangiaceae bacterium | reverse complement strand
ACCCCGGACGAGCTGCGCGGCCGAGTGTCGTCGTTCAGCACGACCACGGCCTACGGGGCCGTGCTCATCGCTTCCTCGGCCACCGGGCTCATGATCGGCGCGATTGGCCTTACCGGTACCTTCGCGATATCCGGTTGCATCGAGGCGGCCAGCCTGCTCGTGCTCGCGTTCCCCGGCCTGCGACGGGCGCGGATCGAGAGCTGACGCACCGGCGGCTGACGTCGCTCAGCTCGGCACGGGCCCGCCGATCGCGGCCAGCGGGTGGCTGACCCGCTCGCCCGAGCCGTCACGGCGGCCCACGGGCGGCGGAAGCTCCACCGGTGTACCCGCCGCTGTGGCGCCCCGCGCCGGGCCGGGACCGGCCCACGCGAGGACCAGCACGTCCTCGCCCTTGAGGAACCGGTGGCAGCGCACCCCGCCGGTCGCTCGCCCCTTCGGCGGGAACTCCGCGAACGGCGTTACCTTGACGCTGGCGGCGGACGTGCCCGGCAGGCGCCCGGCGCTGCCGGCCACGGTGACGACGACTGGCCCCGCCGCCGGTCCGCCGGAGGCGGCCGCCTGAAGTCCGGCGGCCGGGTCGACCGCGCCAAACCAGACCACGCGGGCCCTGGCCGCCAGCCGGATGCCGGCCATGCCGCCTGCGGCCCGTCCCTGTGGCCGTACCGAGGAGGCCGGGAACCGCAGCAGCTGTCCATCGCTGGTGATGAACGTGAGCTCGTGGTCCTCGTCGGTAAGCTGCACCGCGCCGACGACGCGGTCGCCATCCTTGAGCGCGATCACGTCGAAGTCCGCCGCGCTCTGCGGGTAGTCGGGGGTCACCCGCTTGACCACGCCCTGTTCGGTTCCGATCGCCAGGCCCGCGCCTTGCGCGTCGGCCGCCACCAGCGCGACCACGGACTCGCCGCCCGCGAGAGTGACGAACTCGCTCACCGGCGCGCCGCCGGACAGCGCGGGGGAGTGCGCGCTCGGCGGCAGCGCGGGCAGCTCGAGCACGCCCAGCCTGATCAGCCGCCCGGCCGAGGTCATGACGCCGACCATGCCGCGGGTCGTGGACGCGACGGCCGACCTGATGACGTCGTGGGCGGCCCGCGGCCCCGCGCCCTTGGTTCCGGCGGACGACGGCGCCGGGGACTCGTCCAGCAGCGTGCCCTGGCCAGTAGGCTGCGACGGCGTGGCGGCGGTGCGGGCCAGCAGGCCCGCCGACGACAGCAGCACCACGCACGGCTCGTCGGCAATCTCGAGCGGTACCGCCGCGGTCCTGGCGGCGCCGGAGCCCTCGAGCAGTACCGTCCGGCGCGGGGTCGCGAACTTCTCGCTGACTGCGGCTAGCTCGGCCGAGACCAGCTCGCGCAGGCGATCCTCGGACTCGAGGATCGCGGTCAGTTCCGCGATCTCGGCGTCCAGCGTCTCCCGCTCCCGGTCCAGCTCAAGCTTGTCGTACCTGGTCAGCCGGCGCAGCGGCGTGTCCAGGATGTACTGCGCCTGGATCTCGGTCAGGTCGAAGATCGACATCAGCCGCTCCTTGGCCGCGGCCGCGTCGTCGCTGGTGCGGATGACCTGGATGACCTCGTCGATGTTCAGCAGCGCGATGATGAGGCCGTCGACGAGGTGCAGCCGGTCGGCACGCTTGCGCCGCCGGAACTCACAGCGCCGCCGGACCACGTCGATCCGGAAGTCGACGTAGATCTGCAGCAGCTCGCGCAGGCCGAGCAGGCGCGGCTGGTCGTCGACGAGCGCGACGTTGTTGATCCCGAAGGTCTCCTCCATCGGTGTCAGCCGGTACAGCTCGTCCAGCACTGCCTCGGGCACGAAGCCGGACCGCACCTCGATGACCAGTCGCAGGCCGTTGCGCATGTCGGTGAGGTCCTTGAGATCCGACACGCCGTTCAGCTTCCTGGCCTGGACCAGGTCCTTGATCCGCTGGATGACGCGCTCGGGGCCCACGCCGTACGGCAGCTCGGTCACCACGATGCCGTTCTTGCGCGGGGTCAGCTTCTCGATCCGCGCCGCCGCCCTGGTGCGGAATATGCCGCGGCCGGTCTCGTACGCCTCCCTGATCCCGTCCAGTCCGACGATCTTGCCGCCGGTCGGCAGGTCGGGCCCAGGCACGAACCGCATGAGCGCCTCGAGATCCGCGTCCGGATTCGCGATCAGGTGGCGGGCCGCGGCCACGACCTCGCCCAGGTTGTGCGGCGCCATATTCGTCGCCATCCCGACCGCGATGCCCGCCGCGCCGTTCACCAGCAGGTTGGGGAACGCGGTCGGCAGGACCTCGGGCTGAGTCTCCGTGCCGTCGTAGTTGGGGATGAAGTCGACGGTGTCCTCGTCCAGCGACCCGGTCATCTCCATGGCGGCCGGAGCGAGCCTGCACTCGGTGTAGCGCATCGCGGCCGGCGGGTCCTCGGGCGAGCCAAAGTTGCCGTGGCCGTCGATGAGCGGCAGGCGCATCGCGAACGGCTGCGCCATCCTGGCCAGCGCGTCGTAGATCGCGCTGTCGCCATGGGGGTGCAGGCGGCCCATGACCTCGCCGACAACACGGGCGCACTTGACGTGCGCGCGGTCAGGCCGCAGGCCCATCTCCGACATCTGGTACAGGATCCGGCGCTGTACCGGCTTGAGCCCGTCCCGTGCGTCGGGGAGCGCACGCGAGTAGATGACGGAGTACGCGTACTCGAGGTAGCTGGCGCGCATCTCGTCGGTGACGTCGATGTCGACGATGTTCTCCTCGAACTCCGCGTCGTCGGCGTCGGTGACCGGCCCGCCGCGGCGGCCGCCGCGCCCGCCGCCGGCCGAGGGAGTTGTCGTGGTGCGTCTGGCCATGCCGCTATTTTGCCGTCCCGGCGGCCTTAAAACGGCGCCGGCCGCCGCGGCGCGCCGGGTTCGTTCCGCCCTGGCATCCGCGCGCGCCGGCAACGCGTCCGGCGCGGTGCTGCTAGGTGGCGGAAAAGCCGCCGTCGACGTGAATCATCTGGCCGGTGACGTAATCGCTGGCCGTGCTGGCCAGGAAGATCGCGGCTCCGGCGAAGTCGGGCGGGTCGCCGTTGCGGCCGACCATGGTCCGCGCGGCGAGCGCGGCGAGGCGGGCCGGGTCGGCGGAGACCTCGGCGGTCAGCGGCGTGATCACGAACCCAGGGCAGATGGCGTTGCAGCACACGCCGCTGCGCGCCCAGGCCTCGGACTGCGAGCGGGTGAGGGAGGCGAGGCCGCCCTTGGCCGCGCCGTAGCCGCCGCTGTTCCCGAAGGCGCGCTGGGCCTGCTGGGATGTCACGTTGATGATCCGGCCCCAGCCGCGGGCGGCCATCTGCGGGCCGTAGCGCTGGCCGAGCAGAAACGGGGCGGTCAGGTTGACCGCCATCAACTCGTCCCACTGGCCCACCGTCAGCTCGCCTAGCGGCGGCCGCAGGTTCAGGCCGGCGCAGTTCACCAGGATGTCGGGCGGCCCGAACGGCTGACGCGCCAGTGCCGCGGCCCGCTCCACCGCGGCCCGGTCCCCGAGATCCGCGCTGACCGCCGCTCCCTGCGCGCCGGCGGCGGCCAGGTCCGCCACGGCGGCATCCAGGTTGCCCCGGTCGCGCGCGATGATCACCACCGCCGCGCCCGCGCGTCCCAGCGCCAGCGCGATGCCGCGGCCGATGCCCGAGCTACCGCCGGTCACTACCGCGACCCGGTCGGCGACCGAGAACATCTGGTCGAGGTAGGAGGGGATCATGCGGCGAGTCTAGGGTGGCAGTGCACGAATGGTGCGCTGGAGGTAGCAGTTGGCAGGGCGGCAGGTCCGCGTTAACGGCACGAGGATTTTCGTCGACGATCGCGGTGACCCGGACGCGCCCGCGCTGCTGTTCATCCATGGCGGCCCCGGCCAGGGCTGCTATGACTTCATGCGCTCGCAGGGCGACGGGCTGGCGGCCCGGCTGCGCGTGATCGGGGTGGACCAGCGCGGGACGCTGCGCTCGGACCCGCTGCCCGCCGCGCCGCCGCTGACCGCCGACCTGCTGGTATCGGACTTCGAGGCGATCCGCAGCCGGCTGCGCATCGAGTCGTGGGCCGTGCTCGGCCACTCCGCGGGCGCCGGCTACGCGCTGCGGTACGTGACCAGCAGGCCCGGCGCGATCCGGTCAGTGATCTTCGACTGCCCGTGCTGGGACGCGGACATGTCGGATCGCTACCGCCTGCCGGTCGTGGCGCGGCTGCTTGAGGAGATGGGCCAGCTCGCCGACGCCGAGCGGTGCCGGGAGCTGGCGGCCAAGGCGGGCAGGCTCTCCTTCAGCGACGGCACGCGGCAGGCCATGCAGGTCCTCGGGTCGCGGTACATGGAGCACTTCTTCCACGACCCGGCCGGCGCCGCCGGCCTCAGCCAGCTGCTCGAGGACTCCGGGTTCAGCCAGGAGGCGTGGCAGCGCGGCAACTCGCACTGGCCGCTGCTCGCCGCCATGTACGAGCCTGTACTCGGCCTGCTGCCTCGGGTAAGGCGCCCGGCACTGCTGCTGCGCGGTCAGGACGACCTGGTCGCCGCGCCCGGCATGATCGAGGCCTTTGCGCAGTCCGTGCCCGCCGGGCAGACGCACACCTTCCCCGCGTCCGGGCATTTTGCCTATCTGGAAGAGCCGGCCGCATACTGCGAAGCAGTCACCCAGTTCGTTCTGGCGCACTCGGCCTGACTCACTCCGCTGCTATGTGCGAGTCAGACACTGGCGTGAGGAGGCGGCGTGAACAACGCGGTAGCAGTCGAGGCGCTCGCCGTGGCGGTGTCGTCGGGCGTGCCCGTGCTGCTGTGGGGCAGCCCGGGCACGGGCAAGACGTCCGCGGTGGTCGCGCTCGGGACGGCCCTGGACTGGCCGGTGGAGGTCGTGATCGGCTCGATCAGGGAGCCGTCGGACTTCGCGGGCCTCCCCGTCGTGATCGAGGGCTCGGTCCACCTCGCGCCGCCCCGGTGGGCCCAGCGGCTGAGCGCGGCCGAGCGGGGCCTGCTGTTCCTGGACGAGCTGACGACCGCGCCGCCCGCGGTCCAGGCGGCGATGCTGCGGGTCATCCTGGAGCGCGTCGTCGGCGACCTGACGCTGCCCGCGGGCGTCCGGGTCGTCGCCGCGGCCAACCCGCCCGAGCAGGCGGCCGACGGATGGGAACTCGCGCCGCCGCTGGCCAACCGGCTCGTCCACCTGGACTGGCCGGTGGAGGCCAAGAGCGTAGCCCGCGGCCTGTCGGTGGGCTTTCCTGTGCCGGTACTGGCCGGGCTGGATGAGCGGCCCACGCCCGCGCAGGTCAGCAGCGCCAGGGCCGCCGTCGCGGCGTTCCTCGAGGTCCGGCCCGCGCTGGTGCTGCAGGTCCCGGCGTCGTCCGCGATTGCCAGCCGGGGCTGGCCGAGCCCGCGCAGCTGGGAGGCGGTGACGCGACTGCTGGCCGGCTGCGAGGTGAGCCACGCGTCCGAGGAGGCCAGGGCGGTGCTGGTGACCGGCGCCGTCGGCGACGGGCCCGGGCTGGAGTTCCTGTCCTGGCTGGAGAACGCCGACCTGCCCGACCCGGACGCGGTACTGGCCGACCCGGACTCCTTCGTGCTGCCCGAGCGCAGTGATCGCGCGTTCGCGGTGCTGACCGCGGTGGTGGCCGTCGCCATCGCCTACGGCGACACGGGCTCCTGGGATGCCGCCTGGCGGGTGGTCGCCAGGGCCGCGTCCGGCGCACCCGACGTCGCCACCCTGGCCGCGCGCACGCTGGCCAGCCGCCGGCCCGACGGCGCGCAGCTTCCGGCGGCCGTGCTGGAGCTCGTGCCGGTGCTGAGAGCCGCAGGGCTCATGAGATGACCGCCTGGGGCCAGATCCACGATCTCGCACCGGAACTGCGGCAGCGGTGGGCGGCCGCCAGGGTCTGGGCCGCGCACCAGGCGCCTTACCTGGCCACCGCCGTGCTCGCACTCGACCCGGTCGTGGTCACGGGGGAAACTGCGGCGCCGGACCTGCGCGGCTTCCCCGCGGACCCGGACTGGCACGTCTACATCGACCCCGACGTGCTGGCCGGCACCGAGCTCCCCGTGATCGGCTTCTGGCTGCTGCATCAGGTCACGCACCTGCTCCGCCAGCACGCCGCGCGGTTCCCGGCCAAGGCCGAGGCGCCCGAGCACGCCGTTCCCTCCCAGACGCGGACACCGCAGCAGCAGCGGTGGAACCTGGCGGGCGACGCGGAAATCAACGACGACCTGCATGCGGGCGAGGTCGCGGTGCCCGCGGAGGCGGTGACGCCCGCCGATCTCGCGCTGCCCGACGGATGGACCGCCGAGCAGTACTGGGATGCGCTCAGCGCCGACAGCAAGCCGCAGGTCGACTGCGGCAGCGGGGCCGACGGGCAGCAGCGCCCGTGGGACTGCGGCCGGCCGGGCCTGTCCGAGATCGGCAAGCAGATGCTCGGCCGGGACGTGGCCCGGCGGATCCTGGAGCACCAGAAGCAGCGCGGCGACGTGCCGGAGGGCTGGCAGCGGTGGGCGCAGGACGTGCTCGAGCCGACGGTAAACTGGCGGCGGCAGCTCGCGGCCGCAGTCCGCCGCGGCGTAGCGGACGTGGCGGGGCGGGTCGACTTCACCTATCGCCGGCCATCCCGCCGCGCGGCCGCGGTTCCCGACGTTGTGCTGCCGAGCCTGCGCCAGCCGCTCCCGCAGGTCGCGATGGTGCTGGATACCTCGGGCAGCATGAGTGACGACATGCTGGCCCAGGCGCTCGGCGAGGTCGGCGGGGTGCTGCGCAGCCTGGGCCTCGGCCGCCGCAACCTGCGGGTCATCTGCTGTGACGCCCAGGCCTACGAGCACCAGCGGGTACTTGATGCCCGCGAGGTCCGGCTGAGCGGCGGCGGGGGGACCGACATGGGCCAGGGCCTGGCCGCGGCCGGCGAGCTGCGGCCGCGGCCGGATCTGGTGATCGTGCTTACCGACGGGCACACCCCGTGGCCGAGCCGCGCCCCCGAGGGCGTGCGCGTCGTCGTCGGCCTGATGGACTCAGAAGGCCGCAGCCCGGACTGGGCCACCACCGTAATCGTCGGCACGGATCGGGCGGCCGGGTCGTGGTAAGCGGCGACGACTCCGGTGCTGCGGACGCCGGCGCGGCCTGGAGCGCGGCCGGGTTCTCCGGCGAGCAGGCCCAGAGCTTCCGGCGGTGGCGGTTCACGCTCGCTCAGGCCGTCGAGTGGCGGCAGGCCGGGGTGCCGGACGGGCTGGTCGCCGCGCAGTGGACAACTGCCGGGGCGACCGCGGCCGCCGTCGGCAACTGGCGGGCAGCCGGCATCGACGCCAGCCAGGCGGTGCACTGGCACGAGATGGGCTTCGACCTCCAGGCCGCGAAGGATGCGGTGAGCCGCGGGCTGACGCCAGAGACGGCGTTCGCCCGGCGTCACCACGTGCAGCTCAGCGGCGGCCCGCTCCGCGGCGGCAGGCTGGGCCGCGGCGAAGCGTTCCGCCGCATGCACGAGGCGGGCGTCCCGCCGCAGGTTATCGAGGGCTACCTCACCGGGCCCTGGGATCCGGAAGAAGCCCTGCCGTGGGCGCGGGCCGGGGTGGATGCGGCCGACGCCGTCCTGTGGCGCACGCTGGGCATAACCCCGGCCGAGGCGGGACGGCTGGTGCGCAAGGGCATGAGCGCGGCCGAGGCGGTCCGCGACTGGTGGCGGGCGGGCATACCTTTCGACGAGGTGGCCGACTGGATCGGCGCCGGCCTGAGCGCAGCGGAGGCCGCCGAGCAGCGGGCCCGCGGCATCACCGCGGAGCAGGCGGCCGCGCTCCGCGCGCTCCGCGACCAGGATGCCGACGACTAGCGGGGGATGGCACTGCCCGGCCGCGGCGCCGGACCTCAGAGCAGCGGACGCGCCCCTACGAGGGTGAGTGCGCGGGCGGCAAGCCTGCACCCGCTGGCCAGCGCCTCGCCCGCCGGCTTGCTGTCCAGCCAGGGCGGGAGGAACCCCGCTATGAACGCGTCCCCGGCTCCGGTCCCGTCGGTGATCCGCTCAACGGGCTGGGATGGCACCCGGAGCGGGTCGGGCCGCCCGCCCGAGTACATCATCGCGCCGTCGTGGCCGAGCTTCATGACGACGTGCGGATACCAGGCGTTCAGCACCCTGGCGGCCTGGCCAGGATCCTCGCGGCCGGTGAGCACGCGGCCCTGGTCGGCGTTCACGAACAGCAGCGTGGTGCCGTTCGTGAGCTGGAGGAACGGCTCAGCGCCCGCGCGCTCAAGCGGGGCCGACGAGGCGCCGTCGACGGATATGGACATGCCGGCCCGGTCGGCGTGGCTCAGCGCGGCCAGCGCCGCCTGCCGGGATCCGTGGTTCAGCAGGGTGTAGCCGGACACGTGCAGGTGGCCGCCGGGGGTGAACAGGTCCTGGGGGAGGTCGTCGGGGGACAGGGCGGCATTAGCCCCCGGATCGGACAGCATCGTGTGGTCGCCCTTGTGGGTGACCATCACCACGCAGGTGCCGGTCGGCCGCTCGGGGTCCATGACCAGGCGCGCATCCACGCCGTAACCCATCAGTTCCATATCGCGGTTCCGGCCCGCGATGTCGGCGCCGCGGCGGCCGACGAAGGCCACCTCCGCGCCGTCTACCGCCAGCCAGGCGGCGATGTTCGCGCCAGAGCCGCCGCCGTGCATGGTCACTGTGGCCGGCGTGTCACTGCCCCTGGCGAGGGCCAGGGACGCACGCGCGACCGTGTCCGTCATGAGGTCACCAACGACGACAACGCGCGTCAATGCCGTCACCACCTTGATTACGAGACACCCAGGACTGCGCCGCGAAGGATAGCCCTAAGCCAGAGTGCTAGCCCATAGAACTTAACAGCTTCGCGGACCCATCTCGTGCCGTTCGCGGTCCGAAGCCGCGGATCGTGATGGTTCGCCTCAGGCCGGCAGGGCGACCACGCGGCCCGCGACCATCTGCAGGGCCAGGTCGGACTCGGCGGCTAGCCGCTGATTCAGCCAGCCCAGCTGGTCGCGGAACGCGCGGCCCGCTGGGTAGGTGGGTACGAGCCCCTCGCCCACCTGGTCGGTGACCGCGACGACCAGGCCGCTGGCCTGCCGCCAGGCGGCTATCAGCTCCTCGATCTTGGCTGCGAGCCGGTCGGATGCTTGCGCGGCCGGCGGGTCCGCCCACATCCCGGCCGTCTCCATTACCGCTGCCAGCCAGGTCCCGATGCCGTCAATGAGCAGGGCACCCGCGCCCCGCCGCAGCGCGCCAGCCACGTCCAGGCTCTCCTCGGTCCGCCACCAGATCGGCCTGCCCGCCCGGTGCGCCGCGACCCGGTCTGCCCATTCGGTGTCCGGTGCCTGGCCGGCCCACGGACCGGCGGCCAGGTAGGTCACTGCGGGCTCGCCGGACAGCCTCAGCTCGGCCTCGCGCGATTTTCCCGACCTGGCTCCGCCGATAATCAGGGTCCGGTGCGGACCGGCCGGACCCTGATCGTCGGCGGGCACTGGCCGCGGCCCGGAGACGAGCATGCCGTCCCGGCCGGGCTCGACACCCCACACGCGGCAGCGTCGCGCCAGCTCCTCGGCTGAGGTGACCCGGTGGTCGGCGTACATGGCCGCGACCGCCGTGCTCCGCCGCACCAGCCCGCGCGCCCGCAGGAGCCCGAGCTGGGCCGGGCTGGCCAGCAGGTCCAGGAGCGCGATATCGAAATGGGCTGCGGCATCGTCGAGTTCGGGCACAAGCCCAGGGCCCGCGGACGCGAGCAGCCTCCCGCCGTCGGGGCCGGTAATGTCCCAGCCGCCGGGCACGGGACGCACCCGGTAGCCGGCCGGGCCGCCCGGCCCGGTCCGCGGGGAGGACTGCGGCGGCTGGCCAGGAACGAGGCGCACCGTTCCGTCGATGAGCACCTGCCCGGCCGCGCGACCCGGGCCCGCTGCCGCCGCACGGCAGCAGGACGCGCACGAGCAGCCGGGCTCGGGCCAGCCGCGCGACCCGCCAGTGCCTATCAAGAGCGCGTCCACTGCCTGCCTGCCTGCCTGCCTGCCTGCCTGCCTGCCCGTCGCGGTTGGTTACGATGAGGCCGCCGAGAGCCGGCCTTGATCCTAGCTATGCAGGACGTGAGATGACCTGGACCTGGCAGTTGGAGAAGGAAGATGGCACGGTCCTGCCATCGCGGGACCTGGTCAAGGAGACGTGGCCCAGCCAGGGCGACGCGGAGAGCTGGCTGGGTGAGCACTGGCAGGGCCTGCTGAAGGCAGGAGTAGACCAGGTCACGCTGACCGAGGACGGTCGCGTCGAGTACGGCCCGATGAGCCTGCACCCTCCGCAGGAGTAGCAGGCCGCAGGAGTACCAGGCCGCGCGAGTGGCGGCCCGGTCAGGGTCGGCTGGACGGGCTCGTGGTCAGCGCGGGATCGGTCAGCACCTGATCGCCAAGCACCTCGTCGATCCGCTGCAGGACCTCGCGGTCCAGCGTGATCCCGGCTGCGCGCACGTTCTCGCGCACCTGCTCGGGGCGGGTCGCGCCGATGATCGCGGCCGACACATTCCGGTTCTGCAGGACCCAGGCGACCGCCAGCTGGGCGAGACTCAGTCCGGCCTGCTCGGCGATCGGCCTGAGCTGCTGCACCCGGGTCAGCAGTTCGTCGGTGAGCAGGCGGCTGATGAAGCGCGCCCCGCCGCTCTCGTCGGTTGCCCTGGACTGCTCCGGCGGTGCCGCGCCGGGCCGGTACTTGCCGGTGAGCACGCCCTGGGCGATCGGCGACCAGACAATCTGGCCGATGCCCTCCTGCTCGCACAGTGGCACGATTTCGGCCTCGATGACGCGCCAGATCATGTTGTACTGCGGCTGGTTGGAGACGATGCGGTCGAGCCCGAGCTCAGCGGCGATCTTGAGGGCGGCCGCGATCTCCTCGGCACGCCACTCGGACACCCCCACGTACAGGACCTTGCCCTGCCTGACGAGGTCGTCGAACGCGCGGAGGGTCTCTTCAAGCGGGGTCTCGTGATCGTAGCGATGGGCCTGATACAGATCCAGGTAATCGGTGTTCAGGCGGCGCAGGGAGGCGTGCGCGGACTCCATGACGTGCTTGCGCGACAGGCCCCGGTCGTTGGCGCCGCGGCCGGTCGGCCAGAAAACCTTCGTGCAGATCTCCAGCGACTCGCGGCGCACGCCCTGCAGCGCCTTGCCGAGCACCGACTCGGCCTTCGTCCCCGCGTAGGCGTCGGCCGTGTCGAAGGTCGTGATGCCCTCGTCCAGGGCCGCGTGGACACAGGCGACAGCCGCGTCCTCCTCGACTTGCGAGCCGTGGGTTATCCAGTTGCCGTAGGCGATCTCGCTGACTTTCAGGCCGCTCCGGCCGAGGTGACGGTATTCCATGGCGACAACCTAATGGTCGTCTCGCACCGCGCGGGCGAGGGGTCAGACCGGATCGCCGCGATTGACCCGAGGCTTGGGCATCCGCAGCCTGCGCATCTGGGTCGTGCGCATCGCCGAGTAGAGCTTGACGCCGCGCGTGCTCTTGCCGGGGAAGCGCTCCTTGGCCAGCCGCTCGACCTTGCGGCCGACGTAATAGCCCTCCCCGATCACGACGATCAGGATCAGGATCACGATGCCGTCCGCGATTACCTGCAGGCCCCCGACATGCAGGAAGAGCAGCACAAGGATCGGCAGCGCCGCGATCAGGTAGTACTCGGAGAGGCCGTGCCGCGAGTCGACGACGTCTCGAGCCAGCCCGCGAACTGGACCGCGGTCCTTGGCCGGAATCGCCCACTCCTCGCCCCGCTGCAGCGCCTCGGCCCGGCGCGTGCGCTCCGACCGGTCCCGCTGCTTGCCCTCCCGAGCGGCTGACTTGCGGTCGGCCGGCGCACGGTAGGGGGTACGGCGGTTGGCCTCGGCCTCGCTGCGCTTGGGCGTGGGGCCGGCCTTTTTCGGTGTCAGGCCGGACCTGGTCGGCTGGGCGTAGTCGGCGTCGTCGGCCTGCTCTGGCGCCTGGTCGGCGTCCAGCATGTCTGGCGCATCGGTGGAGCGTCGTCGGAACACGACACCAAGCCTACCGGGACGAAGGGCACAGAACTTCGCGGTGCGCGCGATGGCCCAGGCCCGTGCGTCACCGGACGCGGGAAACTTGGGTGGCGGGGGCTTGCTACGTCGATAAGGCCGCACGGAGCGGGCACTCGATGATGACGACCTGCGTTGCCAGGTCGTAGGGTGGAGGCAAAGATCTGCCGGCAATATGTCCCGTTGCCATTCCCTGGCGCGAGTCCGCGACCCCGGACACGCCGTGGCAAGGGGTTTCCGATGAGGGGATGGTCGCGCCCATGGGCGTCATGAAGCGGGTCCAGCTGGTCTTCCGGGCCAAGGCCAATAAGGCGCTCGACCGGATGGAAGACCCACGGGAAACACTGGACTACTCCTACCAGCAGCAGCTGGAGCTGCTGCAGAAGGTCCGGCGCGGCGTGGCCGACGTCGCCACCTCGCGCAAGCGCCTGGAGCTGCAGGTTAACCAGCTTCAGCAGTCGGCAGACAGGCTGACCAGGCAGGCCCAGGACTCGCTGGCGGCCGGCCGGGAGGACCTGGCGCGCGAGGCTCTGCAGCGCAAGGCCGGGATCAACACCCAGCTGGAGGACCTGAAGGTCCAGTACGCCGCCCTGCAGGGCGAAGAGGAGAAGCTCACTGGCGCGGCCCAGCGCCTGCAGGCCAAGGTGGACGCCTTCCGGACCAAGAAGGAGACCATCAAGGCCACCTACACCGCGGCCGAGGCCCAGACCCGGATCAGCGAGGCATTCACCGGGATCTCCGAGGAGATGGGCGATGTCGGCCTGGCCATCCAGCGGGCCGAGGACAAGACCGAGCAGATGAAGGCCCGCTCCGGCGCTCTCGACGAGCTCATGGCCTCGGGCGCGCTGGACGACATGGTCAGCGGGCCGCGCGACGACATCCAGGCTGAGCTGGACCGGATGGGCGCGAGCACCGGGGTCGACCACGAGCTGGAGCAGATGAAGGCGGCGCTTGCCTCCAGCGCGCCGCGGCAGATCGAGGGCGCTCAGGCGGGAGCAGGCAGCGCCGAGGCGGCTCCCGCGCAGGCCGTTGACCAGTCACAGGACCCCGAATGATTGTCCGGATTCTTGGCGAGGGACAGCTGAAGGTCCCCGACTCGGCGGTGGCCGAGCTGAATGAGCTTGATTCCGCGCTTGAGGCCGCCGTCGAGCGCGACGATGAGACGGCATTCGGCCCGGCGCTGGCCGCGCTGCTGAGCAGGCTCAGGGAGGTTGGCGAGCCCGCCGAACCCGATACGCTGGAGCCGTCCGGCCTGATCGTGCCGCAGGAGGACGCGACCATGGCGGAGGTACGCAAGCTGCTTACGGACGAAGGCCTCATACCGGGGTAACCACGGTCGAACGCGGGGAACGAGTACGGTCTCGTTTGCGTTGCAGTATGTGGATGGCGGCCAGGGCTGGCAGCCAGCTTGCAGGTAGCTCTGAGCGAACGTGGAGCGCGCGCTGAGCACCGCGCACCATGATGTGTAATGAAGTAACGGGTCGGCTGACACAACGCGGCCGCCCAGGAAAGGGAGGCGGCGCCGATGGCGCGCACTCGCTATGCGTCTGACCCCGGGCTGATCGCGCGGATGGGCGCGACCATGTTCCTGATGGGCCTGCTCTTCGTCGGCTTCGGCACTGCGATTGTCCTTCTCATCAACGCGTATGCCCACCGCCACGGTGGCGCGCCGACAAGCCCCGATGTCCTGATCATCTTCGCCGCGCTGATCGGCGTCGGCACCGCGCTCGGGTCGTACTACTGGTCCGACAAGATCGCGCTGCGCACCTCGGGCGCGCGGCTGGTGACCCCGAACAGTTCGCCGGACGCGGCCAGGCTGCACGCGATCGTGGACCGGCTGTGCGCGCTCGCGGACATGCCGAAGCCGCGGGTGGCGATCGCCCCGACCTCCATGCCGAACGCGTTCGCGACCGGGCGCAGCAGCAAGGTCGCGGTGCTCTGCGCAACGCAGGGGATCCTCGACAAGCTGGACAACAACGAGCTAGAGGGCGTCCTGGCGCACGAGATGTCGCACGTCGCGCACAAGGATGTCGCGGTGATGACGGTGGCCTCGCTGCTGGGCATCGTCGCCGCGCTGATGGTGCGGTTCGCTTTCTATTCCGAGCTGTTCGGCGGCGGCGGCCGGGGCCGTGGCGGCAACAACAACCAGAGCGCGCTGCTCATCATCCCGATCATGATCCTGAGCATGGTCGTCTACGCGGTCAGCTTCCTGCTCATCCGGATGCTGTCCAGGTACCGCGAGCTGTCGGCCGACCGCTCGGGCGCGCTGCTGACCGGGCAGCCGTCGGCTCTCGCCAGCGCGCTGGTGAAGGTGACAGGGGACATGGGCAAGATCCCGACGAAGGATCTGCGCGCGGCCGAGCCGCTGAACGCGTTCTTCTTCGCCCCGGCCCTGGCCAGGCGGCCGGGTCAGCAGAACATGGCGGCGATTTTCTCGACGCACCCGTCGCTTGAGAAGCGGCTGGCCCAGCTCGACAAGATCTCCAAGCAGCTCAGCAAGTAACATCCGGCCGGCGGCCGGCCAGGCCGGCCGCCGGCGCTCGCTCGTTCCCGGCACGGTCCGGGCAGACTCGCGGGAGGTACCAGGTGGGGCTCCTGGACACGCTGCTCGGCCGGACTAAGCCGGTACCGCCGAACCTCGATCAGCTGTTCGCCCTGCCGGGCGCGCTGCTGACGCTGGAGGCGGGCACCGATTTCCGGCCTACCGGGGCGGGGTCGGTGTGCTTCCGTGCGGCCGAGGGCAAGGCGTTCACCGACATCGAGAAGGACGTCACCGACCTGCTCAACATGGACAAGGACACGGTGCCGGTACAGGTGTCTGTGGACAGTTACCAGTTCACCTGGGTGCTGTGCCAGCACTCGCCCGACGACGCCGAGGGCCTGGTCACCGACCTGCACGCGGTGAACTCCTC
>JASHOV010000163.1 GCA_030038495.1 Streptosporangiaceae bacterium | reverse complement strand
CCTGCGACTGCAGGTACATCCGGTTGATGTACTGGCCGAGGTGGAACTCGCCGAGCGCCGTGGTCGGCGGGCCCGGGTTCGGCGGGAAGTCGGGTCCCAGCTGGGCGGGATTCCAGTCCGCCCACGGGTTCCCGAATTCGTCGACTCCGGCCGGATTACCGCCGGTGCCGTTGAACGGGTTGGACGTCCAGCCGGCGCCGGTCGAGACCGGGCCCGGCCCCTGCGCGATCGCGCGCAGTGACTCGGGGCTGTTCATGCTGGTGCGGACGATGTGGGTCTGGTCGTCGAAAACGAACACGTCCGACGGCATGCCGCGCTCCCGGTACGCCGCGGTCTCATACATCTCGACCGGCTTCACGTTGAAGAACTTCCGGCCGTACACCTCGTTCATCGCGAGGAACGCGGCGGCCATGCCACCCGTGCCGGCCAGGAACGCCCGGCGGCTCGTGCCGAGCCGGTGGGCCGCCTCGTCCGCGAGTTCCCTGATCCGGTACTCGACGTGTTTCTGCTGCTCGGTCTGCGGATGCGGCATGTACTCGCCGTTGGACACCATCCGCGTCGGAACTGGGGACTGGAATGATTCAGTCTCGGCCGGCGCTACCCGCTGCATCTGCTCGTCGCTGAGCCACGAGTCCTCCTCGCGCGAGTCGGGGGGACGTCGTGCATCTGACCACATGATCTTCTCCTCTGGCTTCTCCTCTAGCTGCCGGGTCTGCGCTGCATCCAGGCGGGGAACGGCGGCCCACGGGCGCGGCCGCGCTCGGCCGCCATCGGGCTGGAGGAAATGAAGGGTGATCCGGGCTCGCGTAACGGTCCGTCCGCGCTGCTCCGTAACGACCCGCGGGCGGAGGCCCCAGGTAAGGCTGACCGCACCAACTAACTGCTTCTCAGCTGCGAAAAGAACGCCAGGCGCGTTCCCTCGCGATCTACGCGAGTGCCACGTTACCGCCGCAGAACACGCACAGATCCACAAACATCCTCGGCTCGCTGCGCAGGGGTGTCAAGGGTCAGGCGGACAGGCCCCAGGTCGGCTCGATCGCGACGGCGGGAGTCTCCGCGAGCGCGTCCCTGAGGCTGGCGAAATGCGGCAGCGCGACGCCGAGAGCGCTGCCGAACCGCGAGAGCAGCGGCCGGGATGCGACCACGCGCAGCTCGCCGCCCTCGGCCCGCGCGCGATTGTGGGTCCGGACCAGCGCCCTGAACGCGGCCACATCGCAGGCTACGGTCCTGCTCATGTCGATGACGAACGATGCGTAACCGTAAGCCGCCCAGTACCTCACGGTCGCCAGCAGCAGGCGCGCGTTGCCGCCGTCAAGCTGCTCCGGCACCGTGATCACCGGGACGCCGCGCACTAATCCAGTTGGAAGACCAGGCCTGCGCATGTCCAGCACCTCCGCGTGCGTACCCGCAGCAATAGCCTCAAATCGAAAACCTAGTCCAGCTACCCGGGCCGGCGCTGGTTAATCGCTGCACGTGGGCTGATGTCAGACCGGGGTCATACGATGGCCCCGTGGCTCGGGACAGCCTGACCCCAGACCGGCTGCTGGCCGCCCGGCTGGCGAACCAGCGGCTTACCTCTCCAGACGCCGGTGACCCCGCCGCGGTTGTGGGGTACCTGGGAGCGGTCCAGGCGCAGGAGTACGCCCAGTCGCTGTGGGCACTCGGGCTGCGTGTCCGGGGGGCCACCGTGGCGACGATCGAGGATTCGATCGCGGCAGGCGCCATCCTGCGGACGTGGCCGATGCGCGGCACGATCCACTTCCTGGCGGCTCCGGATGCCCGCTGGATGACTGGCCTGCTGGCCGCGCGCAAGGTCCGGCAGATGACGAACGTCTACCGGAAGATCGGCCTGACCGAGGCGGTCTTCAGCCGGGCAGGCGACATTGTGCGGGCCGCGCTGGCAGGCGGCAACAGGATGCAGCGCCGGGATCTGTACGCGCTGCTCACCCAGCATGGCATCGACTGCTCCGCGTCTCCGAACGGGAGCCGCGGCGGCCATGTCCTCGGCTACCTCGCGATGGCGGGAGAGATATGCCTTGGCCCGCTCGACGGCCGCCAGCCGACGTTCGTGCTGCTCGAGGAGTGGGTCCCGGCACCGCGGACGCCGGCCGAGCCGCTTGCGGAGCTGGCGCTGCGGTACTTCAGCAGCCACGGGCCCGCCACCGCGCGGGACTTCAGCTGGTGGTCCGGCCTCACGCTGGCCGAGGTCCGGGAGGCGACCGACCTGGCCGGCGCGGGCCTGGCCGCGGTCGAGATCGACGGGCAGCGGTACTGGCTCGGCGCTGGCGCCGAGGTTGCCCCCGAGCCGCCGGCCGGTGCCTTTCTGCTCCCGGCGTTCGATGAGTACACCGTCGCCTACTCCGACCGCGCAGCGGTGCTGGCCGGCCGGGATATGCCGGGGTCCGATCTGGTGAAGGGAGACCTGCTCAACCCGCTGATGGTTCTCGACGGGCTTGCGGTCGGGGTGTGGCGGGCGACCACAGGGCGGACCTCGGTGACGATCACGCTCGCGCCTTTCGAGGGCGTCTCGGCGGCCGAGGTCAGCCGTTTCGACGAGCCCTGCGCGCGGTACGCAAAGTTCACCGGGCTTGAGGTCCGGGCCTCCAGCGGCGATTACCGGCAGGTCCGCAGGCAGCGCAGGCAGTGATCGACGTCTGGCGCTTACTTGTCCTGGATGTGCGGCGGCTACGATCCAGGACTTGTGACAGCAGAAAACGGCCAGCAACCGGCATCGTTCCGTCAGCATCGCTTCGCCCCGCCGCCGGGCGCGCTGGACCTGCTGCTGGTCCGGCACGGGGAATCCGAGGCGTACGTCGACGGCCAGCCGTTTGACCTCGTCGACGGGCAGGGCGACCCGCCGCTATCGGCTGACGGGCAGGAGCAGGCGAAGCGGGTCTGTGCGCGCCTGGCGGGCGCGGGCATCGAGGCGATCTACGTGAGCACGCTGCGCCGGACCGCCCAAACGGCGGCGCCGCTAGCCTCGCAGGCCCGCCTGCCGGCGCAGATCGAGCCCGACCTGCGCGAGGTCCACCTGGGGGCCTGGGAAGGCGGCCTCTTCCGCAAGATGGTGGCCGAGAACCATCCGATCATGCAGCGCGTTGGCGCCGAGGAGCGCTGGGACCTGATTCCCGGTGCCGAGCCCGCCGCGGACTTTGCCGCCAGGGTCCGGGGCGTGATCACCCGCGTGGCGGCCAGTCACCCCGGTGAGCGCGTCGCGGCGTTTACTCACGGCGGCTTCATCGGGCAGGCACTCGCGCAGGCCAGCGGCTCCCGGCCGTTCGCCTTCACCGGTGCGGCCAACGCATCGATCTCGCGGCTGGTGATCACCGACCAGATGTGGATCGTCCGCGGCTACAACGACACCGCGCATCTCGACGGCCTGGGCTAGGGACCTAGGCCCGATTACCTAGCGGGACTGGGTACTACGGCGGATACGGACATCCGCGCCCGCGCCGACGATGGCCGCATGGGCAAATTCTGGGGCCGGGCAATCGGCTGGTTCGCTTTCGTACTGGCCGGCGCGGCGCTGGCACTGTTCGTGGCCTGGCTGACTCACCTGGTACGGGTGCCGCTGACATCTCTGCTGTTGTTCGGCGCCGT
Source organism: Streptosporangiaceae bacterium (assembly GCA_030038495.1). Classification (GTDB taxonomy): domain Bacteria; phylum Actinomycetota; class Actinomycetes; order Streptosporangiales; family Streptosporangiaceae; genus JAJYUU01. The sequence goes on along the minus strand of JASHOV010000163.1, from coordinate 4,683 downwards.
CGTGATCGGACTCGGCTGGCTGATGACCCTGGTGACCTTGCCGTGGAACCTCTATTTCGCGGCGCACCGAGCGACGGCTTCGATGGAGGTATCGCGCGAGCGCGGCATCGCGGTCAGGGAAGCCGACGCGGCGGAGGCGGACAGGCTCGCGCGTCGGATGCTGTGGTTCGCGCTCGGGGCGCACCTGCTGACGGCGGTAGCCGCGGCTGCGGTGGCGTTCCTGACGGGTGCGCACGTGGGTTACTACGTGGCCGGCTTCTTCCTGCTCACGACCGCGTTCCGGCCCGCGGCGGCGTACTTCTGGCACGTCCGCGCCCGGATCAAGCTCCTGACCAGGGAAAGCACGCACCCGCGGGACGACGTCGAGACGCTGCTGGAGAAGGTCGAGGGTGTTGAGGAGGCGGTGGACGCCCTCTGGTCCGGGCTGCGGCAGGCCGGCGACGATCTGCGTCATACCGAAGCGACGCTGGCGGCGGATATCACGCACGCCCGGCAGCTCCTGATCACCGACCTGACGCGGCTGCAGGACGCGCAGGCGGCCGATCGCAGCGCGGCGCGCTCAGGGGACGAGGACCTCGGGTACCGGATCGATGCGATGGTCCGGCGGATCGAGGCGACGCTGGACGGCCTGAGCGATCACCAGGAACTTCTCACCGGGCTGCGGGCGCTGGTGCGCATGGTCCGCTCCGATCAGGCCTGATCGGCGGTGCTGGCCCACGGGGACGACCTCCGTCACCCCCGCGCTAGTCCAGCGGCTCCAGGAACTCGAGCCGGTTGCCGTGCGGGTCCTCGCTGTAGAAGCGGCGCATGCCGGGGAATTCGCCGTCGAACGCGACCGGGTAGCCGGCCGCCTCCAGCCTGGCGGCCCAGCCCTCGATGCCCCGGACGAGCAGGCCGGGGTGGGCCTTGCGGGCCGGCCGGAAGTCGGCCTCGACGCCGAGGTGCAGCTCGATCCCGTCGCCGCGGAACCAGCAGCCGCCGCGGCGGGCCAGAACGGGCGGCTTCTCGATCTCGGCCAGGCCGAGCACCCCGCCGTAGAAGGCGCGCAGCGCGTCCTCGGAGCCGGCCGGGCAGGCGATCTGCACGTGGTGAATCAACGACGCTCCAGTACCCAGTTATCTTGATATCGAGATAATACTACCGGGATACCGGCCAGCGCGGAAGGTTTCCGTTGGCTGAACGGAAACCTTCCGCGCTGAGCGACTGGGCCTAGCCACCTAGAGTTGGACCGTGCACCTGAGCCTCGTCTCGATTGTCGTCGACGACTACGATCCCGCGATCATCTTCTTCGTCGACGCGCTGGGCTTCGACCTGATCGAGGACTCGCCGGATGTGAGCAGCAGGGACGGGCGGCCCAAGCGATGGGTCGTGGTCCGCCCGCCCGGCGCCTCGACGGGCGTGCTGCTGGCGCGAGCCGACAGGGCCGAGGAGGAGAGTGTCGCGGGTCGGCAGACCGCGGACAGGGTCGGCTTCTTCCTGCGCGTCGACGATTTCGACGCCGCTTATGCGCGAATGACCTCGGCAGGCGTCGAGTTCCTCGGCGAACCCCGCACCGAGACCTACGGCCGGGTCGTGGTGTTCCGCGATATCGCGGGCAACAAGTGGGACCTGCTCGGCCCCGCGTGACGGCTCGTTGCACGTATGCCAGCAGGCCGCAGACGTGATCGTATAGCCGGGCACAGGCTGACAGGAGGAAGTCGGGTGCGAACCTTCGTGCTGATCCCTGGTGCGGGCGGCATGGCCGCGGCCGCCGGTTATGACCAGGAGTTCACTGAGACTGTGTACTTCCTGCACGACGTGCCCGCTGAGGTACTGGCCGACGAGGAAGCCCTCACCGACTACCTGCTGGCGGCCTGACGTGGACAGCGAGACAGCACTGGCGTACCTGAGCCGCATCGATGCTGACGTCCCGGCCGGGATCGACGCGGGATCGCTGCGGCGCCTGCACCGCGCCCACCAGCGTGCGGTGCCGTTCGAGAACCTGAGCATTCACCTGTCCGAGCCGATCTCCCTTGAGGAGAACGCGCTGGTCGACAAGATCGTGCGCCGCAGGCGCGGCGGCTTCTGCTACGAGCTCAACGGTGCCTTCGGATTCCTGCTCGAGGCGCTGGGGGCGACGGTCGGCCGGGTGAGTGCCAGGGTGTACGGCGAGGCAGGCATCGGCCCGCCGTTCGACCACATGGCGCTGATCGTCCGGCTCGCCGACGGCAGCGGGCCCTGGCTCGCGGACGTGGGGTTCGGCAGCCACAGCGATTACCCGCTGGATATGGACAGCCGCGATGAGCAGCCCGACCCGGCCGGCCGGTTCCGGCTGGCCGACGCACCGGACAACGACATCGAGGTGCTCAGGGACGGCCAGCCGCAGTACCGGCTCGAGCGGCGCGAGCGCTCGATGTCGGATTTCGGACCGACCTGCTGGTGGCAGCAGACGTCGCCGGACTCGCACTTCAGGCTCAGCACGATCTGCTCGCGGCTGACCGAAGACGGCCGGGTGTCGATCAGCGGCCGGACGCTCATCGAGACCCGCGCCGGCACGCAAACCGAGCGGGAGCTGACGAGTGACGATGCCGTCCTGGCCGCGTACCGGGATCACTTCGGGGTCGTCCTGGATCGCGTTCCCGATGTGATCGGATAGGGCGATGAAGGTCAGGATCGGCATCGGCCTCGGCTCCATGGCTACCCCCGAGCGCCTGGGCAAGTCGGCGCGGATGCTCGAAGATGCCGGCGTCGACTCGCTGTGGCTAAGCGAGGTGGTGTACGGGCCCCTCGTGGAACCGTTCGTCGGCATGGCGCATGCCCTTGCCGTCACGAGCCGCCTCAAGCTGGGAACGGGGGTGGCCGTGCTGCCCGGCCGTCATCCCGTTCTCGTCGCCAAGCAGCTGGCCTCGCTCGCTGCGCTCGCGCCCGCACGGGTGCTGCCGGTATTCGGACTGCGCCCGGCCCGGCGCCAGGAAGCTGCGGCGTTCCCGGTGCCGGGGGAGCGCGCCGCAGTGTTTGACGAATCGATGGAACTCCTGCGGCTCCTGCTCACGCAGGACGACGTGTCCTTTGCCGGGCAGTTCTTCACCGTCGATTCGGCGACGGTCGGGCCGCGGCCCGCCAAGCCGCTGGATCTGTGGCTCGGCGGCAGCGCCCCGGAAGGACTTCGCCGCGTCGGCCGGCTGGCGGACGGCTGGCTCGGCAGCTTCCTCACCCCTGCCGAGGCCGGGTCTGCACGGGAGCAGATTCAGGCCGCGGCAGCCCTGGCCGGTCGGGAGGTCGATCCCGAGCACTTCGGCATCAGTGTCGCGGTGGCCGCGGATTCGATCCCGGCGGAGCTTGCCACCGCCGTGAGCAGGCGCCGGCCCGGCGTCGACCCGGCGACCCTGGTCCCGGTGGGCTGGCCCGCCCTGATCTCGCTGCTCGGGGACTATGTCGCCGCCGGGCTCAGTAAGTTCGTGATCAGGCCCGCGGCGATCCAGCAGGATGAGGGCGCGCTGAAGCGCTTCATCGCGGAGTTCGCCGAGCACATGACGCCGCTGCAGACCTGAGATCGTAACCCACGCCTCCGGCAGATTCGCCCATTCCCGCCGGTCAATCCGCCTGCTGCTCCCTATGGACCGGCCGGCGCGGGCTCGACCACGCTGGCATATGTCGGGAGGATCTCGCCTGCCGATTTCCGGGGTCGCTCGCGCCTGTACCACGGAAGGCCGGCCGCAGCCGGGCCTTGAGGCGGGTTGCGGATCACAAACATAAGGAGGAGAGAGCAACGATGCGGACACGCACACGTGGTTCTCTGGCCATCGCGGGCCTCTCAGTGCTCGCGTTGACCGTGGCCGCCTGCGGCGGCTCCACGAAGTCGAGCACGACTACGACCGTCTCGGCCAGCTCCGGAGTCCAGGGACTCAACCCAGGGACCGGCGCCCCGCAGAAGGGCGGCACGCTGAACATGCTCGGCGTGGGCGACGTCGACTACATGGACTACAACGCCAGTTATTACACGATCGGCTACCTGACCCAGCGGCTGTGGCTGCGCAACCTGTACGCCTACCCGGCCATCCCCGGCAAGGTGGAGACGATCGCGCCGGACCTGGCCACCGGCATGCCGGTGCTGAGCGACGGCGGCAAGACGCTGACGATCACGCTGCGCTCGGGCGTGTACTGGAACACCAAGCCGGAGACGCCGGTCACCGCGGCCGATGTGATCCTGGGCATGAAGCGTTCCTGCAACCCGACTCCCGCGCACTTCGGCGGTATCGCTGACTATGAGGCCGTGGTGGTGGGCCTGACGACCTTCTGCAACGGGTTCGCGAAGGTCAGCCCGACGTCGCTGTCGGCGATCAACGCTTACATGAACACCAACCAGATCGCGGGTCTTTCGGCCAGCGGGCAGACGCTGACGGTGCACCTGACCCAGCCGTCGAGCTATCTGCCGGGCGCGATGACGATGGACTCGTGGGCGCCGGCGCCGCCGCAGAGCGAGGACTACCTGCCGGGCAGCGCGGCGTCGGCGCAGCACATGATCGCTGACGGTCCGTACCAGATCTCGGAGTACGTTCCGGGCAAGCTGATCAACATGGTCCGTAACCCGGTCTGGAACGGTGCGACCGACCCGATCCGCAAGGCGTATGTCAACGCGATCCACATCACCGAGACCGGTAACGAGACCACCAACCAGCAGATCCTGGAGACTGGTGGCCCGAC
>JASHOV010000162.1 GCA_030038495.1 Streptosporangiaceae bacterium | reverse complement strand
CGCACGCATGCCTGGGTTCGCATCTGGCCCGCCTGGAGATGCGCGTCGTGCTGGAGGAATGGCACCGCAGGATCCCGGACTACGAGCTCGCGCCCGGCGCCAGCAACCGGGTCGAATGGCCCGCGGGCCTCATCGGCATTGACCACTTGCCACTTATCTTCCGGCCGGCCGGCGGCCCTGCCTAAGGAGAGTCATGCCTAGTCCACTGATTCGCCGCAAGCGGCAGCGGTCGATCCGGGTTCTGCTATCCGCGATCTTCATCGTTCCGCTGGCGTCGCTAATCGGCTTGTGGGCCTTCGCGGCGAGTGTCGCGGTGCCGAGCGCGGTCCGCGAGCACAACTTCAATACGGAGAACAACCTGTACGGCGGCGCGGCGCAGGGTCTGGGCGAACAGCTGGGCCAGGAGCGCCTTCTCGCCTACGAGTACCTGAGCAGCGGGCGGCGCATGCCCGAGCAGGCGTATCTGGGGCAGGTCGCGCGCACGTCCGCCGTCATGAGCATGTTCTTCAAGGGCGTCAAGGCCGGTCCCGGCATGATGGAGCCCAGCAGCTGGCCGGCCCTGACCGCATGGGAGCACCAGCTGCGCGGGCCGCTCACCAGCCTGCGGGCGAGGGTCGAGGGGGGCTCGATCGCGCCGCTGACGGCATTCAACGCCTACAACGCGATCATCAATACCCAGTTCAGCGTCTATACCAATCTGGTCAAGGTGGACAACATAACGCTGTACCAGGAGGCGGCCGCGAGCATCGAGGCCGGCGAGGCGCTGGAGATGGCGGAGCGGGAGACCACGCTGATCACCGGCGCTTTCGCGGCCGGCGGCCAGATGAGCAGGGCCGCGAAACTGGAATTCGCGTCCGAGGTCGACAACAAGCAGCTGCTCATGGCCGCCGCGCTGAGCGAGCTGCCCCCGGCGCAGGGGTCGGGGTACCGGGCGATCCTGACCTCGCAGCCGTACCGGGAATTCTCCGCGATCGAGACCGCGATCATCGACAGCATCGGCGCCAGGGGGCCGATCCCGGTCACGCCGGCGCAGTTCGGCGCGGTGACGACTCCGCTGTTCGCGAGCTATCAGAAGGCCGAGTCGCAGGACCGGGTGGCGCTCACTAAGGTGGGCACCCAGGTCGGTGACCAGGCGCTACTCGAGGTGAGTCTGGCCCTCGCCGCGGGCTTGCTCGCGGTCATCCTGTCGGTTCTGCTCATGGTCCGGTTCGGGCGGCGGATCAGCCGGGAGCTCAGGGGCCTGCAGGATGCGGCACTCGACCTGGCCGAGGACCAGCTGCCACGTGTCGTGCAGCGGCTCAGCCAGGGCGAGGACGTTGACGTGACCGCCGAGGCCGCACCGATCGCGGGCGGCCGGATCCTCGAGACGGCCAGGGTGGCCGAGGCCTTCTCGTCCGTGCAGCGCACCGCCGTCGAGGCGGCGGCCGGCCAGGCGCGGCTGCGCCGCGGTGTCAGCCAGGTCTTCCGCAACCTCGCCTGGCGCAGCCAGTCGCTGCTGCACCGCCAGCTGGCGCTGCTGGACACGATGGAGCGCAGGCAGACCGAGCCGGAGACGCTGGACGAGCTGTTCCAGCTCGACCACCTCACCACCCGCATGCGCCGGCACGCGGAGGGCCTGATCATCCTGTCCGGAGCGACGCCGGGACGGGGCTGGCGCGAGCCGGTGCCCGTCATGGACGTGATCCGGGCCGCCATCGCCGAGGTCGAGGACTACAAGCGCGTCACCGTGATCTGTGACTCGCAGGACGCCGTTGTCGGCACCGCGGTCGCCGACATCATCCACCTGCTCGCCGAGCTCATCGAGAACGCCACGACGTACTCGCCCGCCAGCACCGACGTCACGGTCCGGGCCGAGCGGGTCGCGAACGGGTTCGTCGTCGAGATCGAGGACCGCGGGATCGGCATCAACCTCGACGACCTCGTGCTGTTCAACGAGCGGCTAGAAAACCCGCCGGAGTTCGACCTGGCCGACAGCAACCAGCTCGGCCTGTTCGTCGTCGCCCGGCTGGCGGCCAAGCACACCATCACGGTCACGCTGCGCCGGTCGCCTTACGGCGGTACCTCGGCGATCGTGCTGCTGCCGAACGCGGTCGTGGCCGCGGCCGACGGTGCGCTCGCCGAGTCCTTCGACGCGTTCCGGCCGGAGCTGCCGGGGGCCACGAGGAACGGCCACGGCCTGCCCATGCGGAGCAGCCCCGCGCGGTCCCTGGGTGCGGTGACGAACGGGGACAGCACTCCGGCGACCGTCGAGGAGGCTGCCTCGATGCCGATGTCGCGGCTGGCGCCGTACGTGCGGGCGGAAACCGGGCAGTGGCCGGAAAACGATCAGTGGCCGCATAGCGAGCAGCGGCTCGTGCCGCCAGAGCTGCCGGCATCCGGTCAGTGGCCCGTCCAGGGTGTGCGGCCCGCGTTCGGACCGTCCGGGCCGCCCTGGGAGACGGAGACCGTGCCCCCGCCGTCGGCGGAGGCACCGGCGCAGGCACCGCTGCAGGCACCGCTGCAGGCCTCGGTACAGGCCTCGGCCGAAGAGCCAGGAAAATCGTGGCTGCCGCGTCGGCAGCGGCAGGCAAATCTGGCTCCGCAGCTGAGAGACGACGGTCCGGCCGCGGCCGAGGAGGGGATCTCCGACGATTCCGACGGGCTGAACCCCGCCAGCAACCGGGCTCTGGTCGAGTCGCTTCAGCACGGACTGGACCTCGCGCGCTCGACGCCCGCGGCCCCGGACGAGTCGTGGCCCGCGAACGGCCCGTGGCCACAGGACTCGTGGCCGTCACCCGAGGATCAGTAATGCGGCAGGCGGGACTCACCAGCACGATGAACTGGGTGCTCGACGACCTTGTCCGGCGGGTCGACGGAATCAGCCAGGCGGTCGTGCTTTCCCGCGACGGGCTCATGCTCGGCGCGTCGGCGGGTCTGTCCCGCGAGGATGCCGAGCACATGGCGGCGGTGGCGGCCGGGATCCAGGGCCTGTCCCGCGGCGCCGCGCTCCGCTTCGATGGCGGCCAGGCTCGCCAGTCCATCATTTATATGGACAGGGCCATGCTCTTCGTCATGGGAGCCGCGCATGGCAGCTGCCTGGCGGTGCTGTGCCCGGCCACCGCCGACCACGGGCTGATCGCCTACGAGATGGCGATGCTGGTCAGGCGGCTCGGCCAGTATCTTGCGACGGGCCCGCGGCTCACTCCCGGTGCCGACGTGGCGGAACGGCTAGTGGAATGACCCCGGAAGAGGGCATCTGGCTCGACCGGGAGGCGGGTCCGGTCGTGCGGCCTTACGCGCTGACCAGGGGGCGCACTCAGGCGTCCGGGCCGGTCCTCGGACTGATCGACATGGTGGTGGCGACCGGCACGCGGGCTGCCGATCAGCGCGGGCTCGGGCCCGAGCACCGACGGCTTCTTGACCTGTGCCGGCGGCCTACCGCGGTCGCCGACATCGCATCCGATACCGACCTTCCGCTCGGCGTGGTGCGTGTCCTCATCGGCGACCTGCGAGAACGGGGGCTGGTATCCATCAGCGGTCCAAGCGACCAGGGCAACGCGGCGGAGAGCGTACTGAGGAGCGTGCTTGATGGCCTCCGGGCGCTATGACCAGCCGGCCGCGCCATCCGTGGCGCCGGTCACCACGAAGCTTCTGATCGCCGGCGGTTTCGGCGTCGGGAAGACCACCCTGGTCGGGGCGATCAGCGAGGTGCGGCCGCTGCGCACCGAGGAGGATCTCAGCGAGGTCGGCGTGGGCATCGACGACACGTCCTCGGTGGAGCACAAGCGGACGACGACGGTGGCGATGGACTTCGGCCGGATCACGTTCCCGAGCGGGGTTGTGCTGTACCTGTTCGGTACCCCCGGTCAGGAGCGGTTCTGGTTCATGTGGGACGAGTTGGCGTTTGGCGCGCTCGGCGCCGTGGTGCTGGCCGACACCCGGCGGCTGGAGGACAGCTTCTCGTCGATCGACTATTTCGAGCGGCGGGATACGCCCTTCGTCGTCGCGGCCAACCACTTCGACGGGTCGGCGTACTACGACGTCGAGTCGATCAGGGACGCGCTGGACCTGGAGGCCGACGTTCCCATCCTGATCTGCGACGCCCGCCGCCGAGAGTCGGTGAAAGAAGTCCTGATCGCGTCGGTTACCCACGCGCTGCGCCGTCATCAGATGGCCGCCCGGCACTAGCCGGGCGACTGGGCGGCACTAGCCGGGCGACTGGGCCGGCGCCGGTCAGGACGCCCACCTCAGGAAGCACTGACCGCCGCGAGCATCGCGAGCAGGAACGTCGCGACGGCAAGCACGCCGTGGGCGAGCGGCACCAGGGCGCGGACATCCAGCGGCAGGGTGCGCGGCTCGCGTTCCTCGAGCGCGAGGTTCCTGGCCAGCAGTTCGTCGATGAGCTGACGTGCGCTCTCCTCCTCGTCGAGCGACCGCGCCAGCACCTGGTCGGGGATGGCCCTGGCCCGCGGGCGGCTGTCCTCCGCGGCAGACTGATCGACGTACTGGCGCGCGACCGGGTAGGGCGTCCAGATGCTGACGGTCGACACCCCGAGCCCGATAGCGGGAACGAGGAGGCAGATGGCCAGCCACGCGGCAACTGGCGAGCCGGTCGCCACGAAGCCGAGCCAGCTGCACAGGCCCGCCAGGTTCAGGCCGGCATGCCCGAGCAGCACCGGCAGGGACATGCCGTCGGGGTGCTCTCGCCGCCGCGCCGCCCCGCCGCTTCTAACCCAATTTCTGGCCATATATGCGCCTAGCGACTCGGCGAGCAGCCACGCTACAAGCGCCGACAGGGCCAGCGAGTGGCTACTGCTCATAGGCGATCACGCCCTCAGGCATGTGGCGGCCCTTGGTTTCAGGCGAACACAGTCCCAGACGATCACATCTGGCCCGGTGGTTCCAGACCCGGGGCGGCCGGGCGGCGCGGCGGCCGGGCGGCCGGCGGCCGGGCACCGGGCACCTACTGGATGGCAAGTGCACAGGCCCGGACCGCGGCGATGCTGCGATCGACATCGTCCTCGGTCGTGCTCCAGCCGCTGATGCTGACCCGCATAGCCCGGCGGCCGTGCCAGGTGGTCGGCCCGCACCAGCACGTGCCGTCCTCCTGGACCGCGGCGATGACCGCGTCCGTGCGCGGCGCATCTCCGAACGACACCAGCACCTGGTTGAGCACCACGTCGTTGAGTACCTCGCAGCCGCCTGCCCCGGTGTGGATAGCGCGCATCCCGTCGGCGAACCTGCGGGCCAGTTCGCAGCCGCGACTGACCAGCGCGGCGACGCCGTCGCGGCCGAGCGCCGCGAGCGTCGCCCACACCTCGACGCCGCGCGCCCGCTGAGACGACTGCGGGGTCAGGCCCATGTTCTCCGCGCCGGTGCCGGGCAGGTACGACGCCGAGGCTTCCATGGCCGCGCGCAGCGTCTGCGGGTCGAAGACCAGCGCGACGCCGCAGTCATAGGTCGTATTGAGCCACTTGTGGCAGTCGGTCGCCCAGGAGGCAGCGCCCTCGACGCCCGCGACCAGGCCGGCGGTCGCCGGCGAGGCGGCCGCCCACAGGCCAAACGCGCCGTCGATGTGGACCCAGGCCCGGTGCCGCCTGCCCCACTCGATCAGCGGCCCGAACGGATCGCTGGCACCAGTGTTGACGTTCCCCGCCTGCAGGCAGACGATCGCGGGTCCGGTCAGGTCGGGGAGATCGCGCGGGACGATCCTGCCCTGCTCGTCGGCCGGCAGCACGATGGCGCGGTCCCGGCCGAGGCCGACGATGCCGAGCGCCTTGCGGACGGTGGTGTGCACCTCGGCCCCGACCACGACCGTGATCGGCGGGGCGCCAATCAGGCCGTCCCGTGCCGCGTCCCAGCCGTGCAGCGTGAGCACCGCGTCACGGGCCGCGGCCAGGCAGGTCGCGTTCGCCATCGTCGCTCCGGTGACAAAACCGCCGGGTACGCCGGACGGCAGGCCGAGCAGGTCCGCGATCCACCGCAACGCCACGTCGTTGAGCTTCGCGGCAACTGGCGACATGACGGCCAGCGCGGCGTTCTGATCCCAGGCCGCGGTCAGCCAGTTCGCGGCCTGCGCGGCCGGCAGTACGCCGCCGGTGACGAACCCGAAGTAGCGCGGGCCGTTGCTTACCACCGTGGCCGGCGAGCCGACCTCGTCCAGTACGTGCAGCACGTGGGTGGCGCCCAGGCCCCGCCGCGGCAGCGGGAACCCGAGCTCGAGCAGGTCGTTCACCGCCTCACGGGTCGGCCGCACCGGCCGGTCCGCGACCCCGCCGAGGTAGGAGATCGCGCGCTCGCAGGCATCGCGCAACAGCGCGGGCCGTGCCGCCAGCTCCGCGCCGATGTCGAGCGCCTCGTGCTGCTGGTTCACTTCCATCCCCTCCCTGGCACGCCCGCCTCAGCGTGGCGCGGCGATAGCAGCTCGGTCAAGGCGTGCGGCTTGGCCCGCTGCAACACGAACGTCCGGCCCGGCGATAGCCAATTCGCACGAGCAGTGGCAGTGACCGCGGCGGCGGTGTCGGTTAACGTCGATGTCACACCCGGACGACGCCCTGGAGGGTCCGCCAGTGGATGACGTTGGTGATCGGTTCCTGGAGCTCATTCACGATCTAGAGGACATAGCGAACAGCGTGCCTGCGAAGCGGGCGCTCGCCGAGTTCGATGAGACGACGCTGCAGGTGTTCTGGAAGAAGTGGCC
>JASHOV010000161.1 GCA_030038495.1 Streptosporangiaceae bacterium | reverse complement strand
CGGCTGCTACCCGCTCTTCTTCGGTCAGGCGGGCCAGGCGCTCATCATCGACGTGCGCGGGGATGCCGCCGTGCTCACGGCGGTCACGGTGGAACTGCTCGGCCGGCTGGTCAGCGCGTTCCTCGTCATCCTGCCGGTCTGCCTCGTGCTCCCGGCGGTCGCGCGCCTCGGCCCCGTGCTCATCGACACGCAGCCGGCGCTCAAGTTGCTCGGCGCGGCGCTGCTCCCTCGGCGTCGAGTGCCCTTCGCGCTCCTGCTCGCGCAGCGCGTCGAGTTCCTCCTGGAGGGCATCATCACGCGGCCGGGGCGGCTCGTAGGCGTCAGTCATAGCCGGTTCCTCCTGCTCGTCTGGCAGCCATTCTTTCCCCTAGCAGATCGCATCTGCGTCGGCCCGCTGATGGCGGGGCGCGGTCTGACCGCCAGAACGGGACAATCTGCGCGCGGCGCCTGCGCGGCCGGCCCAAGCTGTTAGCCGCATGGAATCCGCGTAATACGGATGATCGCGTCATATCCGGCGGAACGCGGCTCGGGTTGCGGCTGCGGTGGAGCTGAAGTACTCGGGTGGATGGATGAAGTCCCATTCGCGGAACCTCACGCCGTCGGTGACCGCACGTCGGTAGCCGAAGCACACGAGGTAAAGCGTGCGGATGTACATGACCGCCTCGAGCCGGTCGAGTTCGTCCTCGGTCGGCTCGACATGTCGGCGGTAGGCGTTGACGGCCGCGTCAATGCACTCCTGGTTCGGCCGGCGTGGGTTCCACAAACCCGTGCCCCAGATCAGATAGGCGAAGTCGGCCAGGCGCGGTCCGCGCCCCGACGCCTTCCAGTTGATCGCGACTGGCCCTTGTTCGCTCAGGATGGCGTGATCGGGGGCGTGGAGGAGGTTTCCGTGGAGCAACCCCTCGGGAAGACCGTGACCGTCGTCGGCCGAGCGCACCTTGTCCCTGAGCCGCTTGAATCGCTCGCGATCGGCGGCCCCGACCTTCGTATCCACGGCGTCGAGGAACGCGAGGGCGGCCATCAGGTCCTGGCGCGGGGTGCCCTCACGGCTGGGGTCCTCACCACTCGCTCCACCCGGTCGGCTGACGGAACCGTCGTACGGCAGCGCGTGCAGCCGTCCGAGCAGGTCACCCATCATGGAGAACTTCTCTGCGCCGTCGGGGAGCTGACCGCCTTCGACGAACCGCGTCACGAGGACCGCACTGCCATCGAAGTCAGATACCGCGTCGTCGACCGCCGGGCGCTCCGCGGGATAGCCCTGGCGCTCCAGGAACCGCAGGATCGCGGCGTCGCCCTCCACACCCGCCCTGGGGCGGGCGGGCGGAAAGGCTCGTGCGACCCACGGGTCGCCGTCGCTGAAGTCGATGCGGAAGACGTAGGTCTTGTACACGCTGAGCTTCGTCGCAGCGACCGGGTCTATGCCATAGTGATCCCTCAGATGGCCGAGAAGCCGCTCGGCGGCGGGCTCGTGGCGCATTCGCGCGCCGAGACCGTTCAGATCGGTCAGCGCATCGGTATAGCGCTGACCGGTGTCCTGCGCGTGGTGGCGGACAACTCTCTTGAAACTGCCGTCCTTCGTCATGGTCAGCCTCCTCTTGACACCCTCGTCCCCCAGCGGCGCGGTGCTTAGAGATGGCCAGTGACGTTCGACGACCGTGAGGGCGAATCCCCTTCGCCAATGGAACCCCGGCTGGGGCGGACGTTCCACAGCTCGGCGCCCGGTCGACGCCGTTTGCGGTTAGGTTGCCAGACCGGCGCGGGTGCGTCAAATAATGCCCGCGGGACGTTCGCGCACCGGCATGAGCTGCATTCTCTCCTCTGTTATCTCGCGACGGCCGCGAGCGGGGCCGTGGCCGGCCGTGGCGCCGCGCGGGTGCCGCGCAGCGCCCGCACGGACGTGATGTGCAGGGCGAGCAGCAGCGGCACGGCGGCTGTCGGGATCAGCGCGAGCGGCAGCCCGCTGATTGGCGCAGAGGACGGTATGACGTGGACCAGATCGAATCCGGTGAGGGCGCCGAGGGTCAGGGCCGTGACCAGATCGGTCATGCCGAATGCGGTGAACCACAGGGCAGCGCGGCGGCCCGTGCCCTGCGCGAGCCTGCGGGCAACCAGTGGCGCGGCGATACCGGCAGCGATGTCGCCCAGGCCCGCGGGCAGGGCGAATAGGGCGGGCAGATGACCGAGGACCATGGTGAGCAGGAAGGCTGATCCCTCGACGATGCGGAACGAGTGCGGGAGCTCCAGGCGGTGCACCATGCCGGGCGCGGCCAGGGCGCGGGCCACTGCCGGGATCTGGCGCAGTGCCAGCAGCACGCCCAGGAACCCGGCCACCGCGACCGGCAGCCACGGCACGCCCTGACCGAGCCGCGTGTGGTACCAGCCGTGCCCCGCGATCACGGCGCTGGCGCTGAACCAGCCGCCGAGGACGACGGCCGCACCCCCGGCCAGCAGCGCCGCGCGGCGTCGGCTCAGGCCGTCACGCACCGCGCCGCCGTACAGCACGAGGCAGGTTGCGGCCGGGATCGCGATAATCCCGGCGATGGTGAGCGCCCACAGATAGCCAGGCGGGTCGTACATGACATCCTCCTCCAGGTGAGTTAAGTATCCAATAGATAGTAGCTTGTAGATAGTATCTGTCAACTAGTATCATGGGAAACGTGACCCGGAACGTTCGCACCTACGACCACTTCTGCCTGACCGCGCGCGCCCTCGAACGCGTCGGCGACCGATGGAGCCTGCTAGTCATCCGCGACCTTCTCACCGGCGCCAAAAGGTTCACCGACCTGATGGACCGCCTCGGCGGCATCACCCCGAAGACGCTCAGCCAGCGCCTGCGCGAACTAGAGGACGACGCGATCGTCACCGCCGACCGCGAGCCGGGCCGACGCGAGGTCTGGTACCGCCTGACACCGGCCGGAGCCGACCTCGGACCCGTCATCGAATCGCTCAACGGGTGGGGGCTACGGCACGCATGGCGCTGGCCCCAGCCCGGCGAGCCGTTGCATCCTGAGCACCTGCTCCGCAGCGTCATCCAGGCCATCGACCTCGCCAGCGGCGACCACCAGCCAGCCCGCTGGCTGTTCCGCCTCGACGGTGCGGATTACCTGGCCGAGAGCGACGGCCGCCACTGGTCCCTCACCGCGGGCGCCCCGGCCGCACCGGCCGACGTCTCGGTCACCGGCACCACGCAAGCCCTGGCCGCTCTCATCTTCGCCGGGTCGGACCGCGACCTCGACATCGCCGGCAAAACCGGGCCGGTCCGGCGATTCCGCGAGCTGATCAGCACCATGGCCACCGTCGTACAGCCCGCTAGGTCCTAGCCACTACCGTCAAGTCCGCGTTGAAGGTAGTGGCAAGTTCCCACCGGAGCTGGGGAGAAGCGTCCAGCCGGCAGCCAGGTCACAGGCCGGGTCGTCCGCGCGCATGTCGCCGAAGTCGACTACATGCAGGGCCGCTAGAAAAGCCGCCAAGGTGTCGGCTGCCTCGGCACCGCGAGTCGCGGGAGCGCGGTCAGCAGGTTCACCGTGAACACGGCAACTGACCAAGCCGATGGCGCGGGAACCGCTCGGAAGGCTGGCCTGGACGCTGCGACGGGGCGGTTACATGTCCCTGACGGCTTCCTGCAGGGTACGGTCGACGTCCTCAGGGCTTACGTCTAGCTGCTTGGCGGTCTGCTTCTCCGCCCTGGTCACGGCCTGCTTGATCGCGTCTTCGAGTTTGCTCTCCCCGACCACAACGAGACCGGCCTGGCCCGGGTCGATGAAGTCGCCGAGCGCTCTGGCGTCCGAGCGCGACATGCCCTTGGCGAGGTGGCCGCTGACGCCGCCGATAACGCCGCCGACCGCAGCGGCGCCGAGGACCGCAGGCGGGAAGATGACTCCGACGGCAGCGCCGGCGGCGATGCCCCACCAGGCGCCGTGGCGGGTTGCTGTCTCGTCCTTGTTCTCGTGGACCTTGCCGGTGGGGTCCTTGGTGATAACGGCCGCATCGTAGAAGCCGACCAGGCCCGCCGAGTGCGCGTCCTTGACGACCTGGTAATCCTCCCGTGCCGCCATTTCGTCCGGATACGTCGCTACCAGGACAAATGTGCTGCCGGACTCCGACATGCCGTCCTCCCTGCGTAGTCGCCGAGCCTGTTCACCTGGCATTTCACGCCGCGTCGGCCGTCAGCCGGACGCGCGTCGTGTTCGAGGCTGTCAGTCCCGGCCCGCGGTGTCCTCACCCGCACCGGGGGGTTAACTGCGACCAGGGCCTGCTCCGTTCGCGGGGTGTGGCTGATGCCCTAATCGGCGGACCGGCCTCAGCGTGACCAGAACGGCCTCAGCCCGGCCACAAGGAACGTATGACCGGGTTCCGGCGCAGCCGGGCGACAGCCCAGCTGGTCGCGCTCTCGGCGGTGAGAGGCGGCCGCCCGCTCTTGAGGCTGAACGCCTTCCCCGACCTGACCGGGCTGGGTTTGCCGGCTTTGGCCAGCTCGTTCCGCCGGCGGCGTGAGCTGATCAAGCGCAACCTCTTCTGGCGCGCGAGCCGTTGCCATTCTCAGTGTTCATCGTGACCTTCCACCAGAGGATCTGCAGCGGGGTATCTCCAGAATTCCGGCGGCCACCTCACCCGCGGCGGGTCATTCGCCCGCCGCCAGCCACCCGACCGGACCGGCGAGACGGACCGGGCCGCCCGCTGGTGGCGGGCGGCCCGGACCTGGTGTCAGCTGACTACCAGTTGCGGTACGGGAAATTCTGCGTCGCGCCGGGGCGCGGCGTCTGCGGCTGCGTCGACGCTGCCTGCTGGGCCGCCAGGTCGGCGGCCCTCGTGGCCGGGTCGAACTGGGTGTTGGACGGGGCCGGCTGAACGGCCCCGGGTCGCAGCGCCCGGCTGAAGTCCCCGAAGGTCGCGCGCCGCCACCGGCTGATGTTGGGGAAGGTGACCGGGCCGACGCCGCCGAACCCGCCGGCGGCGGCCACGGCCTCGATGAACTGCAGGCCCGAGGTGTGGTCGGAGACGTCAGAGAACACGTTCCCGCCGACCGTCCAGGGCGAGATGATCCAGGCCGGGACCCGGAACCCGCCGCCAACAGGCAGGCCGCCGCCGGGAGTTCCCTTGGGCGAGGGAAGGTGGACGAACTCCTCCGGGTACTCCTCGATGTTGGGGGTCGGCGGGACGACGTGGTCGAAGAACCCGTCGTTCTCGTCGTAGTTGATCACGAACACCGTGGTATTCCACAGGTCCTCGTTCGCGGCGAGGGCCTCCAGCTTCGTGGCGAGGAACTGGGCGCCGGCGGCCGGGATGGCCGGCGGGTGCTCGCTGGCGTTGGTCCCGAGGAACGACACCGCCGCCAGCACACCGTTGGCGCAGTCCTCCTCAAAGGCCAGGTCCGGGTTGCTGGCCGGAGTCGGGCTGTCCGGATCGCCGATGCCGCCCGGCGTCCCGTTGCCGTAGAGCGTGCCTGCTGCCTTCACCGAGTTGTACAGCGCGGTGTCCACCAGTCCCGGCGTCTGGAATTTCGCGAACCAGGAGCCGGTGTAGATCGGGAGCCATTCGGTGTTGAAGTAGTACTTGAGGCTGATCCCGGCGTTGTACAGCGTCTCGGCGCCGCTTTCGAACGTCAGCGGATTCGGCGTGACGGTCTCGAGGATGGGGCCGCCGCCGGTTCCCTGCGGGTCGTTGGTGCCTGATTCCCAGATGGCCCGGTTCGGGTAGGTCGGGCCGAGCACCGAGCAGTGGTAGTTGTCCAGCACGGTGAACGCCTGGGCCAGCGCCCAGTGAAACGGGATGTCCGGCTGCTCGTAGTAGCCCATGGTGAACGAGCCGTTGACGATGCCGTCGGAGGCAATGTGGGCGGGCAGCCAGCTGTCGTTCGCGCCCAGGTTCCACGCCGCGTGCTGGTCCCGCCAGTCGTGGGACAGTGACGGCACCGCCGCCGCGCCGGTCGTGATCGTCGACATGTGGTACGGCTCGAGGTAGCTGTCGGGGTTGGCCGGGTCGGGCTGCTGGAAGACCGACATCCCGTTGGGCAGCCGCGTGGCGCGCGGGTCGGCGAACCCGCGGACACCGGGATAGGTGCCGAAGTAGTGGTCGAAGCTCCGGTTCTCCTGCATCAGGTACACGACGTGCTGGACCTGGGAGAGGTTGGTCCCGCTCCAGCGGGGGCTGGTGCTCGCGGCCCGGGCGAGGGCCTCGGGGAGCGCCCCCGCGAGGCCCGCCGCCCCGGCAAGGCCCGCCGCGCTGACGAGGAACCGGCGACGGGTAAGGGCCGGGTTCATCATGCCCGGGTTGAACGAGTAAATGCGCTTGTTGCTCATCGCGTGTCTCTTCTTCGTCTCGTGGGCGGGCGTCAGGACTTCGCCGTCGGGGCCACCGGGCCCGCGCCCGATCCGGGCTGGGCCACGCCGAACACCTCAGCGATCGCGCTGTTGTGCGTGTCGGCGATGTAGAGCGTGTCCGTGGACAGGTCGACCGCGACTGCCTGCGGGCCGCTCAGGTGCGAGGCCGTGGGCGCGACACCGCTGGTCTCGCCGCCGGGCGTCGGGGCGGCGCCGTCCGCTCCGACCACGCCAACGACGGTGGAGATGACGCCAGCCGGGGTGACCTCGCGGATCGCGCTGTTGAAGGTGTCGGCGATGAACAGGTCGCCGGCGCCGTCGATGGCGATGCCCTGTGGGTCGTTCAGCTGCGCGCTGGTGGCGGGGCCGCCGTCGCCGCTGAAGCCGCCGAGCCCGTCATTCGCCTGGTCGGCGGCGTAGTCGCCGGCCACCGTGGTGATGATCCCGGTCCTCGCGTCGACCCGGCGGATCACGTTGTTCGCGGAGTCGGCGATGTACAGGTTGCCCATCGCATCGACAGCCAGGCCGGTCGGCTGGTCCAGGGAGGCGAAGACGGCCGGGTGGCCGTCACCGCTGTAGCCGGGGCGGCCGTTGCCCGCGACGACCGTGATGAGCCCGGACGGAGTCACCTTGAGCACCCGGTTGTTGTAGGTGTCCGCGATGTACACATCACCCTCGGCGTTGACCGCGACCGCGTCCGGGTGATCCAGCTGGCTGAGCGTGGCCCGGCCGGCGAGCAGATCACCAGGAAACCCCGTGCCGGCGAACCGGTGGATCACGCCGTCGGGGGTGATCTCCCGGACCACGTTGTCGCCGCTGTCGGCGATGAACACGTCGCCCTGAGCGTCCTCGGCGGTGCCGGCCGGCTGGTACAGCGTCGACGAGCCCGCGTTCCCCCCGTCACCGTGCTCGCCGAAGGCCTCCAGCGACCCCGCGATCGCCGAGGTGTTGCCGTCCTGCAGGGCCGCCAGCACGTTCTCGTTGGTGTTGGACGCGTACACGGTGCCGTTGGCGGCCGAGACGCCGGCCGGCAGGCGCAGGCCGCCGTCGGGGCCCGTGGCCGTGTACGGCAGCTTCTGCAGCAGCGGGCCGGACGGTACCGCGCTGGAGCCGATCGTCAGGTTCAGGTCGTCGGCCGACCCGTTGAGGGTGACGCCGCTGCCGGCCTGGTTAAGGGCGACGAGGACCTGGGTGGTGCCGGCCGGCACTGTCCCGTACCACGCCTGGTGCAGCAGCTCGGTGATGTCGCCGCGCTGGGCCGCGGTGACGGGCCCGATCTGGGCCGAGCCGAGGGTCGCGCCGCCGGAGTCCTCGAACGTGGCGGTCACGCTCATGCTGTCGCTGTGGGTCTGGTAGCCGCCGAGATAACCGGACAGCTCGAACGGCTGCCCCGCCACATTCAGCGAGCCCAGGCTGATCACCTGCGTGGCGAAGTCGGCGACTGCGGCGCTGACGCCATTTTCGTTCGTACCGCCCCAGAAGAAGTTCGCGCCTTTGTCGGGATCGCTGGAGGCGGTGGAGTAGGAGGCGTACGAGTTGACCTCGACCACGGCGTACGGCGCGGCCTGGCTCGTGTTGCCGGTCGTCCAGCAGTCGGCCACGTTCACCGTGTCGGCGGACGGGGCGCCGAGGCTGGTGAGCGGTGTCACGTCCTCGGCACCGGGGTTGGCGATCAGGTTGGTGTTGAGGGCCGGAGTGACCTGGTCGGTGGCGGGACAAGGGGCGGCATAGCTCTGCCCGGAGGCGTCAGCCCCGGCAGAGCCGCCAACGGCGGCGACCGTAAGTCCCACGGCGGTAGCGATTGCCGCAGCAGCGGCTGCGGCAGCCCAGCGGGCTTGCTTGCGAGCGTTCATGGTTCTCATTCATCGCTCGCACCCCGAATCAGGTTTCGCTTTCTGACATCACCAGACCGAATGGCTCATTAACTCTTGGCTGGTCAATCACTGCGCTTCCGCTGAACAGTCGCACCTCGGCAGGCCGGCGACCGCTGTGCGGCCGCGGCATCGCGGGGGTCCCGACCTGCGGAATCTCACCTCCGCGTGACTACACCCGCGTGATCGTTCCGCCGCGGCCTCAAGGGCCGCTCAGCTGTGCTCTCAGGATTCCGTCAACCCGGAGCCCAACGCGGACACAATGCCACGTGGCGGACCGGTTACCTCCAGGCGGCCGAGACGGCTCACTGCCGGGCCAACTGGAAGGTCGTGTCGCCCGATCGGGCGTCATGACAGTGAGCTCCTCGACCGGCAGGCTCACTTCTGTGCACCAGCCCGCGTTTCCGATGACACCGCGGTGCCCGGCCACGCCTGGCTGGAAGTTCCCGGAGGGGAGCCTGGGTGCCCCGGATCATTCACCGGCCCGGGGCACCCGGGTAGGAGCGATCGGCCATGCGGGCGAATGACTCGTACGGCCCGATCTCGTCCGGCTTGATCACGCCGTCCTCGATCGCGCGCGCGAGCAGCGCGTCCTTGCTCGGTGAGGTCCGCCCGGTGGCCGCGTACTTGGCTCGCGCGCGGTTGATGTACTGCCGGACCGTGTTCTCGCTGATTGCCATGCGCCGCGCGACCGATGCCTTCGACATGCCCTGGAACCACAGCAGCAGCGCCTGCCGCTCCTGGTGCGACAGCGCCGGCCGGGCCGGGCGCTGGTCGGCGAGCATCGCCCTGGCCTGCGACCGGGTCACGTACGGCCGGTCGGCGGCAGCCGCCAGCACGGCCTCGACCAGATGGTCGCTGCCTTCCTCCTTGGACACGTAGGCATGCGCGCCGTTGTCCAGCGTCTCCATCACGATGGCCGGATCGGTGTGCCCGGAGAAGGCCACTACCCTGTGCCCGGCTGCCACCAGCCAGGGGATCTGCGCGGTGACCAGCTCGCCGGACAGCTCCAGGTCGAGGATAACCACGTCGGCAGGCGGCCGCGGCGCAGCGCGGAGCCCGGTCAGGTCGCGCGCCGTCTGCACCAACCGCACCCGCTGGCCGGGATCGGACCGGATCCAGAACGCCACCCCGGCGGTGACGACCGGGTGATCTTCGATGATGACCACTGTCACTGGCTGTTCCATCGCGCCTCCGCCCAGAGCATGCCGCCGTCTTGCTGCTGTTCGATGACAACCCCCTCGCCGGCCGCGGGCAGCCGCACGACCGTGCCGGTATCGGCGACGAAGCTGACGGCAATTCCAGCGGCCACCGTCGCCAGCGTGATCCGCACCTGGCTGCGCGCGGCGGTCAGGATCGCGATGGCGGCGTCGGTGATCACCCGCCGGGCCGGGCCCGGGACCTGCGGCAGCGCTCCGGCCGTCTCGACCTCGATCGCAACCCCGCGGCGCTCGGCCACATCGGCACTCGCGTGCAGTTCGTGCACCAGCGAACCGGATAGCTCATCGCCCTCGGCCAGCAGCCGGCGGAGCCGGGCGGCCTGGACCGCGCACCTGATGCGCACCTGCCCGTCGCCAGGGTCAGCCGTCCCCGCCGCCAGCTCGGCGACCAGCGGGACGGCGCTCTCCTGCAGTGCCAGCCAGCGGGCGTGCCGGGCGGCCCGGATGATCTCCGCGGTAGCCGCCCGCTCGCGCGCGGCGTCCTCACGCTGCACCGCAGCGGCGGCCTGGCCGGCGGCGACATCCAGCGCCCTGACCCCAGCGGCGACGGCCACCTGGGCCCCGGTCGACCAGGCCAGCACGGCGAGGAACCCCGCCAGGTCCGTGCGGCTCAGTCCGTCCCAGACCTGCACGCCCAGGGTGGCCATGGCCTCGGCCGCGAGGAAGCACGCAAGCTCGGCGAACCGGCGGCGGAGCAGCACGAGCACGCCAATCCAGCCGGCACTCCCCCACGCCCAGTTGACGGCCAGCATCTGGCCGGCCGGGCTGGCCGCCGCCGAAGCCGTGCTGGCGGCCAGCGCGACCACGGCCACGGCCCAGGCCGGACCCCAGCCGGGCGCTCCGCGCAGCACCAGCGCCGACCCGGCGGTGATAGCCAGCGCCATGACCAGCCACATCAGGGCCTGGAAGGGGAACGAGGCGAACGCCGGCCGGTCACGCACCAGCTGCCCGCCCGCGCCGGCAAGATGCCAGCCCGCGACCAGGAAGATCACAGCGATGGTGAAGGCCCGCTGATACCGGTCGGACATCATGGCCGTCGGCTGCACGGTGTTCATGCGGCCGGTGGTCATGCGGCCGGTGTTCATGCGGCCGGTGTTCATGCGGGCGGTGGTCATGCCGGCCAGCTCACGGTGACGGTCGTGCCCGCGCCGGGACGGCTGGCGATCGCGGCCCGCCCGCCTGCGGCCAGCATCCGCCCGGTGATCGACTCGCGGATGCCCCGGCGGGAGGGCGGGGTG
>JASHOV010000160.1 GCA_030038495.1 Streptosporangiaceae bacterium | reverse complement strand
GGTCGGACCCTCGGGCCCCTCCAGGCGCTCGCGCCGGGCCGGAGCGGCTTCGGCCAGCATCGTGTCAAAGTCCATTCCTGACTCCCTGAGGTTCGATGATGGCCGCGACAGGCACGGCACCTTCAGTGGCAGGACAAAGGTGCGCGCGCAGCCGCGCCCGCGCGCGGTGCACGCGAATGCCCACCGCATTCGCCGAGCAGCCGAGGGCCTGAGCGGCCTCGGCATAGCTGAGTTCCTCCCAGTAGACGAGGAGCAGCGCCTCCCGCTCTGCGGGCTTGAGCCTGGCCAGCGCCGCTAGGACCCGCTGCTGCCCAGGATCACAGTCCCCGGAAGCCTGCCCAGCGACGTGCTGCTCGGCTGCCAGCCGGCCGAGCATCCTGTGCCGGCGGCCCGCGCTGCGGTAGCGCCTGGCGATGACCCGCCGTGCAGTGCCGTACAGCCAGAGGCGGTCGCTGGGCGGCGGCGGGATGACCGGCAGGCGCCGCCATGCGGTGGTGAACACGTCGGCAACGACTTCTTCTGCGTCGTCCCCCGGTCCGAGACGGTTCACCGCGTAGGCCAGCACGGCACGGTAATGAGATCGGTAGAGCTCCTGGAACCGCTGCTCCCGCCGGTCCGGGTCCGGGCAGCCCTCATCACCTGCCAATGCCACTCCTTCCTTCGGATGCCGCCGTCCTGCCTCGTAATTCTCCGGCTCACCCCCCGAAACTTTCCGCGGCTGCCGCTCAATTAATGGCGATCTGAGCGCGACACTGCCGGGTGGCCGTTGTGGCGGCTGTCGACGTCCGCACCCGCGAGGCGCGGTGTGGCCCCAGACGAGGCTGGCACGGCCCGCGGCACCAGTGACTAGCCAGTCGTTTACAAATGCACCGCTCGCCCACACAGGACGTCGTTGCTGGCAGGGATGCCCTAAAGACCGCGCGCCGGCCTTACCCAGTTGAGCCGCCTCTTTCGGTTGTCGGCGTCAATAACTGGCACTCGAACCGGATTTCTGTATACGGGGCGTCACTGCATGCCTGGCACGCAGTGATCGCAGCCGCACCTCCCAAACGGCGGCGGCGACAGCATCAGTGACGCGGCACCAAGTTCATAACGATCTTGGCAGCGGACGTGAGGAGAGCTCACAGAATCTGGACTTCTCCATGTGAGGTGACTGCTTTGACTGACCACACTCTTCGGCCCATCGTTGCTGCGCCGGTCTTCGCTTGCCCTGGCCCCTCGGCCGGACGGTCGTCCGGACCATGGCCCGGATTCCCAGAACGGCCGACGCAATCGCCGGGCCCAAACCACGCAGGATCGCTGGTCAGCGGCGGAGTGCACCTGTTGGGTCGAACCGGGACTGATGGCTGATGGCATCACAATCTCCTGTTCCGCGGGCGCACGCATGGCGGAGCTGCCGACGACCAGGCGGCGCTTAAGGCAGCGGCCCGGCTGACCGAGCGCGACCGCTATCTAGTCCGCACCGTGGCCGAGCACCGAGTGCTGACCACCGACCAACTCGCCGCGCTCGCGTTCAACAACGTCATCACAGCGCGCCACCGCCTTGATGCGCTCGCACGGCTCGGCGCGCTGAACCGCTTCCGGCCGAACCGGGCGACCGGGTCGGCGCCGTGGCACTACCTGCTCGGCCCGCTCGGCGCAGTGCTGTTGGGCGCTGAGGACCGCGATGACAGGAAGTGGCTACCGCAGGCGCGCGCCGGACGGCAGGTCGCGCTACAGCGCTCTCAGCGACTCGCCCACATGATCGGGACCAACTGGTTCTTCGTCGCACTTGCCGCGCACGCCCGCCAAGGCGCCGGGGAACTGCGGACCTGGCTGACCGGGAGCCGCACCACCGAGTTCTTCTACCAGTACCCGATCAGCCTGTCTGCGCTCGCGTCGCTCCCGCAGCCGGACGGGGCTGGCGTTTGGGCCGACAGTGGCCGGGAGATCGCGTTCATGCTCGAGTACGACACCGGCAGCGAGCACCTGGCCCCTCGCCGCCTCTGCGGATTCGCTCGGCTTGCGCATCGCCACCGCCGCTATCGATTCGCGCGTGACCTGCCCGGCCGGGCAGGTCTGGATGCCGATCCACGGCTCATACCGCCAGGTCCGGCTCATCGATCTGGACGGCAATCCCTTCGAGGGCGCACCGTCCGCCTACGTCGCGGACCTGGACCGCTAGCCCGCGACCCGAGTCGAGTACACACCCAGGAGGATCCCATCGACACCGCCCCGCTGACCGTCAGCCAACTCGCAAGCCTGCCCGTCACCATCGACCTGATGACCGCCGCGAAGATCCTCGGCATCGACCGCACCAAGGCCTACGAACTCGCGCGTCACGACAAGTTCCCATGCCTGGTGATCCGCGTCGGGGATCTCTACCGCGTGGCGACCGCCGACCTGCTGCGGATCCTGGGCGCGAGCCCGGAGAAGCTAAGGACGCCGCCAACTGCCGCGTAGGGACGCGAATGAACACGTCATCGCGCCCCGTCGCACGGTCAAACCACGGTCAAACGATCAAGAGCCGGGTCGCCATTCCTCGGCGACCCGGCTCTGACCTGCACTTACTTGGTAGCGGGGGCGGGATTTGAACCCGCGACCTCTGGGTTATGAGCCCAGCGAGCTACCGAACTGCTCCACCCCGCGTCGTGGTACTCAACTGTATGGGCACCTGATGCCCGAGGCAAATCGAGGCTCGGTAGGACCAGTCCCGGGCACTGTGCTAGGTACCGGTGGCGCCGGACGTCGGCATGGTCATCCAGATCCCGTAGTGAATCTTGGTTGGCGCTGTCGGGAGCTGGGTCAGCTCCTGGGGATCCGTGGTCGTGGACAGGTCAAGCACCCGGACCGGACTACCGCCGAAGCGGACGAGCTGTTTTTCCGAACTAGCCAGCAGGACCGGCCGCCGGCCGGCCGCCGCTATGGCGGCAAGCACCGAGTTAATGCG
This sequence comes from Streptosporangiaceae bacterium, assembly GCA_030038495.1. Lineage (GTDB taxonomy): Bacteria > Actinomycetota > Actinomycetes > Streptosporangiales > Streptosporangiaceae > JAJYUU01. Next base: position 1,080 of record JASHOV010000160.1, on the reverse strand, counting down.
GCCTGCCTGCTGCCCGGCCATGGATCCGACCGGCACTCCGCACATCCCGCGGACCACCTGAGAAAACTGCGACGCGGTGCCCGGCGAGATGATGACCACCGACGCATTCCGCGGTATCTGCGCGCACAGCGCACTCACCGCGCTGGCCTGACCTGAGCCAGTCCGCTGCAGGGCCAGGCCTTGCGCAACCGGGCGCAGCCCGCCGGCCCGCCCGCTGTGGCTGATGCCGAGGCCGAATGTCGTCGCAGCAGTTGGCACCACCATCGCCGCCGCGCAGAACAGGCCAACGACCACGGCGGTCGCCGCGCGCGCCCCGCCGGCGCGGGCGCGGAACGTCAGCCACGACCCAGCCCAGAGGGCGGCGAGGATCAACCCCGGCAGGACCACGACGACGAGGCGCTGGCTTGCCCAGGGCTGATCGGGCTCGATATCTGGCTGCCAGAGAACCGCCAGGGACCCGGCGCAGATGATCGCGAGCGGCAGCGCCCAGATCCGCCACCGGCTGTCCGGGTCACGCCATGTCAGCAGCGCCCGCAGGCTGTTGCGGACGATGGCCGCCAGCCCGACGCCACCCAGTAGCACCGTCGGCAGTCCGATGTACCAGATCACCCAGTACAAGGTCTGCTCGGAGTAGAGCCGGTCGGGGTCGACAGGAAGTCCCTGCAGCCGCTGCAAGGTCGCGATGAGGCTGGCGACCGCAGGGGTGGGATGACCGCGCACCGTCTGGACGTACGGCCGGATAGCGAACCCGACCAGCGCCGCGATGGTGATCAGGCCGCCGAGCTCGGGCAGCCACCGCAGCGGGACTTTCGCCAGCAGCCTGGGCACTTGCCGCCGGACGGACGACAGCCGGGTCAGCTGGCCCGCGACCACCGCCAGCGCCGCCAGCCAGACGGCACCGACCCCGGCGATGGCGGCCGTCCCCCCAACGGTGCTCAGGAACGGGCGGTCGAGCAGGAACATACCGGCTACGCCGTATGCGCAGCCCACGGCGGCTCCGCAGGCGAAGGGGACGCTCTGGGGACGGCGGCTGATCAGCAGGAGCGCGCCGAACGGGATGACGGGTAGCAGGTACAGCAG
>JASHOV010000159.1 GCA_030038495.1 Streptosporangiaceae bacterium | reverse complement strand
GAGCGCGGTCTTGCCGGCCCCCGGCTGGCCGGAGATAACAGCGATCGGCACGGCCGTGCCGGGGCGCACGTTGCTGCCGGCCAGCAGCCTGATCAGCAGTTCAGCCTGCTCCTGGCGGCCGGTGAAATCGGCGATATCGGGCGGGAGATGCTGGACCGCGGGCCAGCGGCGGCTGCCGGCAAGATTTCGGGACGGACCAGGTATGGGCCCATCTGCCGTGATGGTCGCGGTGCGGCTTGCCAGTAACGCCCGGGCTGGCGAGTAATCCGCAGCCCAGCCGAGCTGGACAGGGTTGGCGTGAAACAAGCGCGACAGCAGATCCTGGTAGTCCCAGTTGGGCCGACCACCTGCTTCCCACTCCAGCCACGACCTAGCGACGAGGCCGCGGGGCTTGATCTTCTCCCATCGGCACATCGCGTGGAAGGCTTCGACGGCCTCGGGAACAGTCCAGCCGCTGGCAAGCCGGTGCGCCTTGAACAGGCTGTGGCCGCAGCTCTCGCTGATGTCGCTGGCCATGGCGTGCAGGAAACTCGCATCGGCGTCATCTGGGCTGGGCAGTCCGGCCAGATGGTCGCGACGGATGCGCTCGGCACAGGAGAGTTCGGGTCCGGCAGGCCACTGCGGCGCGTGCGCGGTCATTACGGATGCACCATCTCCAAGAAGGCTAAACATGCCTGAGCAAACGGTAACTGCTCCGGATACCAGCGAGCCAGAGTTGCTGTTGCGGCGCGGCCCTGCCAGGCCACTAGCTGTTTGTCGAGTGAGAGCTGCTCTCAGGGCGGCGCGCCTGCTTCTCACTTATCGGAGGGCGCGGGCCGGCATGAGGCTGGTGTTCCGCGACCACCCCTTTGCGGTGGTGTGCACCCCGCCATTTCAGGCAGCCAGAAGGTCAGCCGGAAGCGTGGGTGATCTTGAAAGGAGAAGGCATGCGTCGTTCGAAGTTATTCGTCACGAGTACAGCCGCGGTGCTGATGACCGCCACGGCAGCGATCTTCACAGTCGGGTCGGCGAGTGCGGCGTCGGACGCTAAGGTCGCTAATATCACCGTGGATACGCTGCCGCTGCACGTCACCGGCACGGCATCAATGGTCGCTGCGGCGCCGAACTGTGGCAAGGGAGTAACCCCGCGTAAGGTAATCGCGCGGTACTCGGCTAAGCAGTACGACAAGGGAGGATATAGGACCGACGTATTGTTCTGCGGGAACAGCAAGTACGGTTATCGTCACCTGTCCCCGCACGTGGGCCAGTACTTCGGCGGCTGGGGTGCGTTTAGCTTCTCGATCGCCCAGGTGCTGAAGGTACCGGCGGTGTTCAGGAAGCAGTCCAACGGGAACTTCCTGGAGTCGGCTCCCATCTACCAGTGCTTCTATGACGAGGACGGGGGATACTACTACGTCTGGACATTCACCGTGATCGCGACGATTACCGGCGCGAAGTACGGGACGATCGTGACCGCATATGGCCACCGTGGCAGGAGAGTGAATGAGCTCTGCCCATGAGATGGCAGCCGGGGTGCCACGCACCTGGCTCCCCGGCACCAGGCCGTGGGTGGCAGAGGAGGAAGCGTGACGGAGGCGGAGTTCGGGGACAGCTTCCTGGCGGAGTTCCGGGAGATTATGGAGTCTGACAGCACCGATGCGATCAGCGGGTCGGTGACCAGGTTCACCGAGCCTTGGGAGATAGACCGGCTCGGCTACGAGCCCAGCTCGGCCCGCTGCAGACTGGTCTGCAGGCTCACCGCGCGTGGGAAGTCGCTGGTCGCTGTGCTCGAGGCGGCAGATTTCGACGCCAGAATGAGGGGGAACACCACCAGGACCAGGCCGTGGAACAGCGCGGAGAGATATCACGACATGGCCGTCAGCGCGTCGAACCTGCTCCAGGAGTACGTGCTGGTGCACGATCCCGATGACCCGGATCTTCCCGACGGTGCAGAGATCCGGCTGCAGCTGCCGGGAACGCGGTAAGTGGCGTCGCCCGGCCGCACCTGCCGGATGTGCCCGCCGCTTTCACCGGGGAACCTGTGGCAGCGATGCGCCGCCTGCTACACCGAGACCTTCAAGCCGGGCCGGGCCGGGCCGCTGGCCGCGTTCGCCGATGTCATCGCCTGCGCCAGATGCACGAGCATTACTGCCGGGCCGGAGAGGATGGTGCCGAGTTCCGGGCCCGCTGCCGACCTCTGTCCGGGTGACACGAGGACGACCTGAGAGCCAGCAGGACCACCTGCCGGGCCAGGAAGCGCCTCGGCTAGCTGTAATGACCTGACAGCTCGGTGACGCGGCGGGCGGGCGGGCGCCGAGTGCGGTGTGTCCGCGGTGACTGTTGTAGGTGTGGAGCCAGTCTGGCAAGGCGGTGTGGCGTTCGGGTTGTGTGGAGTCGGGGCGGGCGCAGGCCCATCCCTCGGCCAGGGCGCGGTGGAATCTTTCGATCTTGCCCTCGGTCTGGGGGCCGGTAGGGCCGGGTGCGCTTGCGGATGATGCCGGCTGGGGCGCAGGCCGCGGCGTCCTTGCGCTAGTCGGGCAGGATCTCGGTGCAGGCCAGGCGCGAGTGGTCGTCTGAAACTGTGTGCAGGTAGCTGTAGCCCAGGACCGGGTGGCTGCCCTTGCGGAGAGCGGTGCTAAGGCATTGCGTTTGTCCTGCCGGCGTCCGACGGTGCGCCAGCCCACGCCGTCGGGGATGTTGCCGAGCTTCTTGACGTCGAAGTGGATCAGCTCGCCGGGCAGGTCGCGCTCGTAGCGGCGGACCGGGACGACGGTGGCCCGTCCAGGCACGGCCGGCCCGGCAGCCGTACTGGGTCAGCACCCGGTGAGATCGGCAGGATCTTGGGCGCGTAGGAGGAGCCGTCGGCAGTGCCGGGCAGCGGGACGGAGTGGGACTCAGTGGCAGTCCGGGCAGGACCGGCGAGACCGGCTTCGCGCGATGGCGCACGGCCTTCTGGCCGTTGCTCTTTGCTGCTGACCGCGGCAGCGAACTGGTGCAGCGTGGGCGGAACGCCGTCGGGTGCCTGGTTTCTCTCGCAGTTCTATCGTGATGTTCCGCGCGGGATGCGGGGGAGGGCAGGCTTCTGCTGAATGAACGCTGCCGTTGCCAGGCCTTTTTCGTGCGCCTGGGCGACGATAGTTAGTTTAGTCGATTACTTGCGCGAAATATGGCCTATAAGCTGCGCCCCCAGCAGGATTCGAACCTGCGCACACGGCTCCGGAGGCCGTTCGTCCGGGCCGCTGATTACGCCCGCTGAAATGCGCAAATGCGTCCTCAGGACCATTCGGCTGCGGCGCCAGTCCGCATGGGTTCCGGATCTTGCCTCAATCCGCGGTGGCTGACCCTAAAGACAGTCCGGCGGATCTTCCTGCTGCGCGCCTCACTGTCCCCGACTCTCTTCTACCCGCATGGCGGCGTGCAGACGACCTTGCTGGATATCGTTGCCAGGATCGATGAGACAGAGCAGGTCCGGTCCCTCCGTACCCGGCGGATCGAGCTGCCGGATCCTTGGCTTCCAGGCTCTTTGCGCTTGATCATGACCCCCAAGCCAAAGTCACACCGTAAGCCGCGCAGTCGTTTGACAGCGCGGCTGTGTTGGTGGTCCCGGATTCGTTGTTGATCACGCCTGTCATCATTGCCAGGCTATTGTCCTCCCGGAGATCGCTGTCCTCAGTCTGCAGATCGTTCCCGAGCTGACTGCCTGCGCTGACAGCCTCGGTCTCGTCCGTTTCGAGCGTGGCATTGAACCTCGGCTGATCTTGGTTCTCGGCGCCCGGAATCCAGGTGTTGAGGTCCATGCATATCTGCGCGCCCTGAGCTGCCGTGAGACCGTCAGGCGAAGCGTGCGCGGAAGGATGGGTAGCCGGCTGAGATGAGCCGCCGCACGCGGTGATCACCGCGGCAGCAGCGGCGCTGATCGCGAGTAACGGCCTCTGGCGATGTCTCACTTGACGATGGCTCCGATCTTTAACTCAGCAGGCTGGACCGATCGCCAAGATGACGTGATGCAGCGGCATGGCCGGGGCAGTCGAGTTGACGTTGTAGCGCGGATTCTCCGACGCCAGGGCGATCGAGGTGCAGTCACCCGGTTCGGTGGGCTGCTCCGAGGCGAAGTCCTGCAATGTGGGTGTGCAGTTGGCGAAATCGACGTTGCCGATTTCCTGGCTCGATGCGGCCAGGCCCGGCACCACGTACCGCACGATGTAGTCCGTCGTCACCTTCAGCTTGCATGCCCCCGCCGATCGAGACGGACTGGGTTTCGCTGGGGTCCTTGTGTCTTCCGCGGCCGGAGTCGTGGCGAGGTGCGGCGAACTGGCTCCGCAGGCGGCTACCAGCACGGCCATTGCGGCAGCGCCGATCGCCGCCACGATCTTGCTCATCGGACGTCCTTTGCAGGGTTTGCCACGCGCAGCACGTATGCATAAGACGCGCATCTCTGGCCAGACGATGACCGTTACAGGTAAGCCCTCTGACTGAGCCGTCGCCCAGCGTCGCGCCCTTCTCCGAGTCCTAGATGAACTCCAGGTACCAGATCAGGAGACTGCCCGCGATGCCGCGGACGGGAGCGGATCCGATGAGCTGGATTTCGGCGACGGCATTGCGCGCGGCGCTGAGGGTCGCGTCGGGCCTGGGCGGATGCAGTGCGCTATCGCCCCTGGCGGTTATCGTGTCCTCGCGATGCGACACGGCAGCGTTTATCGTGGCGTTGAACGCGGCTATGCAGGTGGCGTCGATCCTTGGCTTCTCGGCAATCTCAGTCCTGCGGTACTCAGCCTCGGCCGCCGCGCAGACGTTGTCGGTCACTGCATCGATGCTGGCTTTCAGATCGGCCGCAGCGGCTTCCCTTGCCCTCCGGGCATGCCACGCGGTGCCCAGATCCCGGCGACAGCCGCGACGGCGGTTGCGCCGGCGGCGGCAACGGCTCCTGGGTCGGTCCCACCGGTAACGA
>JASHOV010000158.1 GCA_030038495.1 Streptosporangiaceae bacterium | reverse complement strand
CGGCGGCGGGTTCTGCTTCACCCGGCCCGATGGCACCCCGGTGCCTGCCAGCCCGCAGTTCCCGGTCATCGACGGCGACATCACCACCTGCCACGAAGCCGCGATCGCGCCGGACACGATCGTCGCCTCCGGATACGGCGACCGGTTCGACCTGCACCAGACCATCTGGGCGTGCTTCGCCAACGCCAGGATCGCCGAAGAGCGCCGCGCCCAGGGCGGCGGCTAAGGCGGCGGACCGCGATCAGCGGCAGCAGCCAGCCGGCGACGGGAGAGTTATGCTTCTTTAGCCGAACTAAGGATAGAGAATGCCACGCCGTCGCCTCGGGAACGAACGGAAAGGAACGAACGCAATGGTGAAGCCGCCGGTGCTCGCTGGCTCGTCGTCGCGCCGTAAGCTGGCCGGCGCCTCCTTAGCACTCTCGCTAACCTTCGCACTGGCCATCTCCGGCGGAACTCTCGCCAACGCTGCCAGCGCTCGGTCGGCCGGCTCGCACGGCGCGCCCGCGTTTGACGGGTCCGCTGCCGGCGGCAAGGTAATCGTGGTCCTGAAACAGCAGCAAGCCGGCATGAACCTAAGAACGCAGGCCAAGCAGCGGATCGCTGCGGCTCATGGCGTTCAGGCGCCGATCGTCGCCTCCATCCGGTCTCACGGAGGCACCGGCGTTACCCAGCTGACCGCCCCGGACGCGGTCGCGGCGACGGTGTCGGCGGCCGAGGTAGCCCAGCTGCGCGACAACCCGGCGGTAGCCGAGATCGTGCCCAACGTGATGGTCCAGGTCTCGCAGGTGCATACCGAGACGGCACGGCCTGTCGCCCCGAAAGTGGTCGGTACCGCCGCCAGGCCGGGCGGCAACGGACCGCCGGGTTATGGCCGTTCACCTGCGACAATCGCGCCGCTGCGGACGCACGTGATCCCGGCGCGCTGCCCGTCCACGCCGGTGCAGGAGCCGGAGGCGGTAGCCGACATCCACGCCTCCAACGGCAACCCGAACGCGCCGGATGAGGCGAACTCCATTGCCACCGGCCAGGGCGTGATCATCGCCAACATGGGGATGAACGAGCTGGCGGGCGACCCGGACTTGCAGCGCGCGGACGGCTCGCATGTCGTCATCGACGCGCCGAACTACACCGCCGACGACGGCAACGACGAGACTTTCGAGGACGCGGCGTCGGTCGGCGCGCAGGGCCTGATCGTCTACCAGTACTCGAAGGCGCTGCCGTTCTCCAACGTGTCGCCGGGCTGCACCTTCACGATCAAGGGCGACGCGCCCGGCGCCTCACTCGTCGACCTGTCCGAGATCGACACCCCCATCCTGGCCGCGTCGCAGATCCTGGCCGGGATCGACAACGCCGTCACGACCGTACACGCCGACGTGATATCGGAGTCCTTCGGGACCAACTCGACTCCGGGCGACCGGTTCGGCCAGCTCCTGGCCGATGCCGACAACGCGGCCGTCGCCGCGGGCGTGACCGTGGTGGAGTCCTCTGGCGACAGCGGCCCCCAGGGCACGATGATTACCGCCGCGGATGACCCCAACGTGATCGCGGCTGGCGGGGTCGACAACCTGCACATCGTCGCGCTCAACGACGGTTACCACAGCTACGTGAGCAACAACATGGCGGCCCAGTCCTCGGGCGGCGTCGCGCCGACCGGCAAGGTCGTGGACCTGGTCGCGTCCGATTGGTTCGGCGGCGAGACCGACTGCGCCCCGCTCATCAACGGCTGCCCGGACGACTACCCGATCGAGGCGGCAGCGGGCACCAGCGAGGCTTCCCCGCTCATCGCGGGGGCCGCGGCGGACGTGATTCAGGCCTACCGCGACACCCACAACGGGGCCAGCCCGACCCCGGTGATGATCAAGGACATCCTGACCGGCACCGCCACCAACATCGACGCCCCGGCCGACGAGCAGGGCGCCGGCCTGCTCGACGTCTACGCCGCGGTCAAGGCGGCGCAGCAGATGCCGGGCACCACATATGCGGGCGCGGACGACGCTCCCGGCCTGATCGCCTCGCCGTCCCAGCTGGACGTTAGCGGGAACGGCGGCTCGGTCAGCGACCAGTCCGTCAGCCTGTACAACGCCGGCAGCCGGGCCACCACGGTGACCGGCAGGTACCGCTGGATTGGCGGGCAGTTCCCGATAAGCCCGGTTGTCACCGAGAACGTCAGCGCGCCCAACCCCAGCCTGCCGGTTCCGGTGGCGGGCGCAACCGCGGCCACCACGATCACGTTCAACGTCCCGCCGCACCTGAGCCGGCTGGACGCGGACATGATCTGGCCCGACCCGACCAACAGCAACGTGCTGGAGTTCGTGCTGTTCAACCCGCAGGGCGCGGTCGTCCAGGAGTCCTATGACGACGGCACGCCGGGACAGGCCGGCAGCGCGCCGAACATGCAGCACGCCGAGGTCACCGATCCGACTCCCGGCCTGTGGACGGCGAGGTTCCTGTGGGGCGGCATCGACGACTACGTTGAGCTGCCGCCGGCCGCGCCCGGCACCTACACCGGTTCGATGTCGTTCCGGGTCTACGGGCAGTACTTCCACACCGCGCCTGCCATTGCGCCAGTCACGATTGCGGCCCGCTCGAGCGTGTCGATACCGCTGCAGCTCTTCCTGCCGGTCCAGCCGGGTGACAGTTCGGAATCGGTGCAGCTGTCCGCGAGTAACGGCGCAGCGGACTCGGTGCCGATCGCACTCCGGACCCTGATTCCGTCCGACGGCGGCAGCTTCCAGACGCAGATCATCGGCACGAGCGCGCGGGACATCGGGCAGATCAACACGTATGAGATCGATGTCCCGGCCGGGCAGCCCGACCTCGACGTCAGTCTCCACGCCACCGACGCCAGCGCGGACAACGAGTTCACCTACTACCTGGTCAACCCGAGCGGCACGGTCGTCGCGACCGCGAGCACGCCGCAGACGGTGAACGGCCAGGCGGTGGGCGACGCCGAGCTCACCGCGGCCAGCCCGACCGCCGGGCAATGGCAGATCTACGTCGTGCTGGACCTCACCGTCAGCGGAAATGAGTTCAACCAGACCGTATACGGCGACGTTACCGACGGCGCCGGCGGTTAGTTCGGATCCCGCCGAGGGAGGGGCCGCCATGCGGGCGGCCCCTCCCTCGGCATGCCCTAGCACGGCAGAAATTTCTTGGTAATTTCAGCCTCTGTGGGCCTATCAGACAACTGTGATCGGCCATTGAGTCCTACTTTTGTCTTATGCTTACACGCCGCAGGTTCCTGCAGATCTCGGCCGCGTCGTCCGGCCTCGCCATCACCGGCGCCGACCTGCTCAGCCAGGCCGCCGCCCGCGCCTCGAGCACCATTCGTGCCGACGGCTCGCAGGGAATCCGTCACATCGTCATCCTGATGATGGAAAACCGATCGTTCGACCATTTCCTTGGCTGGCTGCCCGGCGCGGACGGCAGGCACGACCTGACGTTCGTGTCCGCGGTCGACGGCAACACCTACCCGAACTACCCGCTCGCGCCCGACTTCCAGGGCTGCGGGTACAGCGACCCTGACCACAGCTGGGAGGGCTGGCTGGTCCAGTACGACTACGGCCGGATGGACGGCTTCCTGCAGCGGCCGACGACCCCGCAGGACAACGCCGGCGTGACTCTGGCGGCCGCGAACACGTTCCCGATCGGCTACTACACGAACTTCCATCGCGATGGCAGGCGCAAGGCGCTGCCCGACCTGCCCGTCATCGGCGCGCTGGCCGAGAACTACACGACGCTGGACCGCTACTTCTGCGCGTTCGCCGGGGAGACCTATCCCAACCGGTTCTACCAGCATGCGGGCCAGACCGACAGGGACCACAACTCCGAGGCGCCGTCGACGCTGCCGACGATCTGGGACCAGCTGTCCCCGGTCCCGAACTCCGACGGCATCCCGACCGGCGGCTACTACTACCGGGACGCGCCGTTCCTCGCCCTGTGGGCGAGCCCGGCGATCGAGCCCGGCGCGGTGTTCAAGTACCAGGCGTTCTTCCATCCCTTCTCCGACGCCGACGCCTCCACCGCCGCGCTGTCGGCCGGCACCTCGTTCGTCGCGGCCTGCCAGAACGGCACGCTGCCGAACGTGTGCTACATCGATCCCGCCTTCGACAATGAGGGAACAGGCACCTCCGGGGACGACCACCCACTGGGTGACATCCGGCTCGGCGAGCGGTTCATCGCCGACGCGTACCACGCGCTCGCCGACAACGGCTACCTCGACGACACCGTGTTCATCGTGACCTTCGACGAGTGGGGCGGCTTCTACGACCACGTGCCCCCGCCGCAGGTCATCGACGACACCAACCCGGCCAACGTGATGCACGCCGGCGACAGCACCACCCCGACTGACGGCCAGCTCTACCCGAATTACAAGCAGCTCGGCTTCCGCGTGCCCGGCCTGGTCGTGTCCAATCTGGCCGGGCCGCACCGGGTCGTGCACGAGGGCCCGTACGAGCACTGCTCCAGCCTCGCGCTGATCGAGTCCACGTTCGGGCTGACCCCGCTGACGGCCCGTGACCAGTACGCCCGCAACCTGCGGGAGGTTCTGCTGCCGTTCCCGGTACCCGCGCCGTTCGCGGTACCGCCGTCGCGCATCCCGACCAGTTCGGACGTGATCGGCCCGGCGATCAGCCCGCCGTCGGAGTCGCTGCTGCAGGTGCTCCTGGGCACCGCGGCCTTCGACCCGGCCGACATCTGCTCGGCCGACAGCGTGCAGTCGGTGTCCCCGGAGCCGGTGAACTACCCGCCGCTACCCCAGGCTTTCGGCGGGATCCCCGGCCTGGCCGGGACCTCCGGCATGGCGGACATGTCCAGGAAGCGCCGGGCCGGGGACGCCAAGCAGGGCTGACGGCAGCTGCTTGCCCTGGCCGGCTCCGGCCGGGGCAAGCAGCTCGTAGCTGGCCAGCCGGTCGGCGTGCGCGAACGTGCTGGTCGTCACCATCAGCTCGTCCGCACCGGTGCTCGCGACGAGTTCGCCGAGCTGCTCGAGGACCGAGTCAGGGCCGCCCACGACGTGGGACGCAGTTGCTTCCGCGATCACGTTCTGCTCCGCCTCCGAGTAGAGACGCCGCGCGGCCTCTTCCGGGCTCGGCAGCGTGGACGGGTGCCCGGCCCGAAGGTGCAGCGCCGACAGCCGGGCCGAGCCGTGCAGCCAGCGCGCCCTCACGTCGTCTTCCGCGCAGAGCACGAACACGCTGATGAGGCAGTACGGCTCCGCCAGCCGGGCGGACGGCGTGAACGTCCGGCGGTAAAGCGCAAGCGCGGGCCGGGCGTTGGCCGCGCTGAAGTGGTAGGCGAAGGCGAAAGGAAGGCCGAGCAGTCCCGCCAGCTCGGCGTTGTAGCCGGTCGAGCCGAGCAGCCACACGGCGGGCTCGTTCCCCTCCGCAGGGATCGCGCGGATCTGGCCGGTCGGGCCATCACCGCCCGCGGTAAGGGCAACAGCCTGGCCGGCGAAGTAGGCCCGCAGTTCCGCGACCTGAGCCGCGAAGTCCGCTGCCGCCAGCCCGCCTGTGCTCCGCCGCAGTGCCCGTGCCGTCGCCTGGTCCGTGCCGGGAGCCCGGCCGATCCCAAGGTCGATCCGTCCGGGGTGCATGGCCTCGAGCGTGCCGAACTGCTCGGCGACGGTCAGCGGCGCATGGTTCGGAAGCATCACCCCGCCCGAGCCCACGCGGATCGCCGATGTGGCCGAGGCGATGCGGCCAGCAAGAACCGCCGGCGCCGAGCTCGCGATACCCGGCAGGTTGTGGTGCTCGGCGACCCAGTACCGCGTGAGACCCCACCGCTCGGCGTGCCGGGCCAGGTCGACGCTGCGGCGCAGCGCCTCAGCGGTCGATTCGCCGGTCGGCACCGGGCACAGGTCGAGCACTGATAGCGGCACGGAAAGGCGGCCGGTCACGACCGCAAGACTGCCAGGACGGAGCATGACGCGGCAAACCGATGCCGGCAAGGAACGTCAGGAGCCTCCCAGAGCGTCTGAGTGGTGATGAACGGTTCCACGAAGCGCGCACCGGGGCAGCCTCGCCGAGGCGGATACGGAAGGGCCGACTACATGACGCCAGAGAAAATGACCGGCCGGGTTGTCGCGGGCATTTGCGCCGCCGCGCTCGCCGCCTCGGTGGCGTGCGCGGCGCCGGCGTCGGCGCGGGTATCCGGCGCCGCCCGCGGAGCAGCCGCCAGCATCCGCGGGCCCGGCTCGGAGTTCAGCTATCCGGACGCGGTCGCCGTGGCCTCCAGGCGGGTCTGGGTTGCTAACTCCGGCGATTCGGTCACCGAGATCAACGCCGCCAGCGGCGCGCTGGTCAGGGTCATCTCGGCCCGGCGGTATGGGTTCAACGCCCCGGTGGCGATCACTACGACCGGCAATACGGTCTGGGTCGTCAACAGCGGGTTCGACAGCAGCACGCCGATCGGCTCCGTCACCGAGATCAACGCCGCTACCGGCGCGCTGATCAGGGTCATCTCGGCTCGCCGGTACAAGCTCATCGCGCCGGCCGGGATCGCCGCGGCCGGGAAGACCATCTGGGTCGCCAGCGGCGGCGACGGCATCGCCAGCGGGGGCTATGCGGTCACCGAGATCAACGCCGGTACCGGCGCGCTGATCAGGGTGATCTCGGCCGGCCGGTATCGGCTTTTCGAGCCGACCGGGGTCGCGATCGCGAGGAACGCGGTCTGGGTCGCCAACGACACCTCGGTCACCGAGATCAACGCCGCTACCGGCGCGCTGGTCAGGGTCATCGCGGCCCGCCGGTACCGGCTCAACGGGCTGCTCGGGATCGCCGCGACCGGGAACGCGATCTGGGTGGCCACGAACCCCGACGGTGGCGGCAACCAGACGGTCACCGAGATTAACGCCGCCACAGGGGCGCTGATCCGGGTCGGGTCCTCGTCCTCCCTGCCGCAGATCGCATTCGCGATGACGTCGGACCGCTACGGCGCCTGGGTGGTGACCAACAGCACCGGAGGCAAAGGGGGCGGGATAAGCGACGGGGTGGTCGCGGAGTTCAGCGCCGCGACCGGGGCGCTGGTCCGCAGGGTCTCCCCGCCGATCGTGGCGAACAGCGACGGCGGCGGGGGCATCGCCGCGGACGGCGGCGATGTCTGGGTGACCGGCACCAGCTTTTCCGACGGCGCGGGCTGGCTGGCCGAGTTCAGCGCCGCGACCGGCGCGCTGATCCGGCAGATAGTCGCCGGCGGGTTACCTGGAGCTCGGGCGTGGCATGATCGCCAAGGTCGATGTCACGTTCCTCAGCGGGCAGACCCCATCCGGGGGGCTCGAAGGGCCGTCGGCTGACCTGGCCGCCGACATGGCCGCGTTCGGGTCCGACCGCAGCCGCCGCTGGTTCGGCAAGACCTGGCACGCCACGAACCCAGAACCGCCGCAGTTCTCAGCAGCGGGCTAGCCAATCTCGGTATCCCAGCGGACGACCACCGGCCCGGAGAGTCCCGGTAGCGGCAGGGAATCTGCTTCCGCCGCAACCGCATCGCGCTGCGCGGGTGACAGCGGGCGCCAGGGTTCTACCGTCATCACCCTGCCCGCGCGACGCCACGTTCCGGCGATCTCGCCGCCGAGCAGCAGGGCGCCGGGCCAGACACGCGAGGTCCACAGCGCGCGGCGCTGATCGGGATCGGGAACTAGCAGGTCGCGGTCGGGTCCCTGCAGGAGGAAATAGGCGTCGCCGCTCGGTAGCAGCCGGGTCGCCGCCGGCCGCTCGGCGGTGCCGAAGACCTCCTCGTCGGCGCTGAGGATCCACGCCTCGCCGACCGGCGTCTGTGCCGGCGTGAGCAACGAGCCGAGCGCCGCGAACGCCGCAGCGGCCGGCCGCGGGCCGATGCCCGCCCACGCGCCGAAGGACTCGGGCGTCGCCGGTCCGTAGATGTGCAGGTACCGGCGCGCAAGCTCGAGCCGTGCGTCGCGCGGGTCGACTTCCGGCGGCGGCACGGTCCACACTGTCGGCTGCCGCGCCCCTTCCCACCGGATCAGTACCGTGCCGGTAGCCGCCGCGTACCTCAGCGCGTTGTGGTGCACGCCCACCGCGGCGCCGGCCTGTCCGTAGGGCATCCGCGCGCCGTCGAGGGCGGCCTCCAGGCGGGCGGCGAGGTCCCTGGCCCGGTGCAGGCCCCTGGCATCGTCGGGCAGAGTCCCGAGCGAGAAGACGGCCAGGTCCTCCGCGGCGACCACGAATACGCTGAACCGCGGCCCCCAGAGCTGGACCAGCGAAGGGTGCTCCCACGCCGTCGGCTCGGTCTCGCCGACCCGCGCGTGGATGGACAGCAGCGCCGCCCTGGGCATGCTGTCCTGCAGCCCGGCCCACGCCGCCCGCCGAAGGGAGCGCGGCCCGGGCTCAAGCCGCTCATCGAGCGCGCCGACGTGCCGCCGGAACGCCAGGATCGCGGACCGGTCGAGCTTGAGCCGAGCTCCTTCGGTAGCCATGCCGGGAACGATACGCGCAATTGCGGACGATCCGAATCCGCCTCGCCTTGCCGAGCCCCCGTTCCCGGTCCGATGATGCTGGGAAAGCCGGTACTGGTGTGGGGAGCTCGGGATGTCGATCGGTTCTTTTGAGCGGTATCCGCTGCTGTTCGGCCCTTCGCCGGTGCATCCCCTGGAACGATTGTCGGCCCATCTCGGCGGCGCGTCGGTCTGGGCGAAGCGCGAGGACTGCAACTCGGGAATCGCCTTTGGCGGTAACAAGACCCGCAAGCTTGAGTACCTGGTCGCCGACGCCGTCGCTCAGGGCTGCGACACGCTGGTGTCGATCGGCGGCGTGCAGTCCAACCACACCCGTCAGGTCGCGGCCGTCGCCGCCCGGGCGGGCCTGCGCTGCGTGCTCATCCAGGAGAGCTGGGTGCGCTGGCCGGATTCTGTGTACGACAAGGTCGGCAACATCCTGATCAGCCGGCTAGCCGGGGCGGACGTGCGGCTTGTGCCCGCGGAATTCGGCATTGGCTTCAAGCAGAGCTGGGAGGAGGCGCTGCGGGAGGTCGAGGAATCGGGTGGCAGGCCGTACGCCATTCCGGCGGGCGCATCCGACCATCCCCTGGGTGGCCTGGGGTTCGCTGGCTGGGCCTTCGAGGTCGCCGAGCAGGAACGGGAACTCGGCATCTTCTTCGACCCGATCGTGGTCTGCTCGGTGACAGGCAGCACGCAGGCGGGCATGGTCGCCGGCTTCGCCGCACTGGAGGCCTCCGGTGGCCGACCGCGGCGCGTCCTCGGCATCGACGCGTCAGCCAAGCCCGCGCAGACCCGCGACCAGGTCGCCCGCATCGCCCGCCAGACCGCCCGGCTCATCGGCGTCGAGCGCGACCTGGACGATGCGGAGATCGAGCTGAACGAGGGCTATCACGCCGGCACGTACGGCATCCCCGATGACGCGACCCTGGACGCGATGCGGCTTGCCGCCAGGACCGAAGGCATGATCACTGACCCGGTCTACGAGGGCAAGTCCATGGCCGGGCTGATCGACCTGGTCAGCCGCCGCGAAATCGAGCCGGCCGCCACCGTGCTCTACGCTCACCTCGGCGGTCAGCCCGCGCTCAACGCCTACAGCGCGCTGATCCGGTGATGCCGGCGGTCACGGTCAGGGGCTCAGCTCGAACCCGTGGAAGTTTCCGCTGCTGTCGACGTAGAACCCGACAATCACGCCGAGGTTGCTGATGCCCGCGACATTCGTACCTGCGGTCCCGAGCGGGTCCTCGACCGGGGCGAACACGCCGCGCACGTCAGAGAACCCGTGGAATTCGTCGGCGGTGTCGGTGTATTCCCCGACGACGACCCCGGCGTCGTTGATCGCCGCGGTGAGTGTGCTGAATGGGGGTCCGGCCGGATCGCTGACCGTGGTGAACCGGCCGAGCGGGCCGGCAAAGGCGATGGTGTCGCCGTTGCTCTCGGTATAACTCCCGGTGACCTCGCCGAGATCGTTGATGTACCCGAGGTTTGTGCCCTGATTCGGTGCGGTGCCGGCGTCCGGTGCGTTGACCGCGGTGAAGCCGCCGTTCCGCTCGATGAACCCGTGCTGGACGCCGCCGGCGTCGATGTAAAAGCCGGCGATCACCCCGAGGTTGTTCATGTTCGCCACAAACGTGCCCTGCCCGGATGCCGAGCCGGCTCCCGGCGCGTTGATCGTGGTGATTGTTCCACCCCGGTCGACGAACCCGTGGGCGACGCCGCCGCTGTCGATGTAGTACCCGACCGCTAGGCCGAGGTCGTTGGTGACGGTCAGCAGCGTGTCCGCGGCGCCGGGCACGTTGACCGTGGTGAACGTGCCGTCCCGGTCGAGGAACCCGTGCTCGTTACCGCTGCTATCGAAGTAGAACCCGGACACCACTCCTGAGTCATTGATGCCCACCGCAACGGTGCTCACCGCGCCGGGCACGTCGATCGTCGTGTACTGGCCTGGCGCGGCGGCGCCAGATGCAGAGGCCACGGACGCGGCGGCGGGCACCAGTGCCAGCGCCGAGGCGGCGGCCGCGGTCAGCATCAGTCGATGCGGCGTTCTTAGCGACATGGCGGTTAGTCTTCCGTCTGGTAGTAGCAATCTCGTAGCTAACGTGTAGCCGTAGCTCTGGGCACCAAAGCCGGGCGGAGGTCGCATGACGCCGAAGCTGGAGTTCTGCCTGCTCGGGCCGGTAGTGGTGCGCCGCGACGGGGTGGCCTTGCCGGTGCCGCGGGGCAGGCAGCGAGCCGTACTCGCCGTGCTCTTGCTGAATGCCGGCCGGGTCGTGTCGGTCGGCGAGATCGCCGAGACGCTCTGGGGGTCCGCTCCGCTGCCGTCAGCCGCGGTGACCATACGGAACTACGTGAAGAGGCTGCGTCGTGTGCTGGGAAGTGCGGACCAGCCCCGGATCGCCACCAGGTCGCCTGGATACGTGATCCGCGTTGATTACGGGGAGCTGGATCTGGCCCGGTTCGAGGGTCTGCTCGACGCCGCGCGCAACGCTGCGCGCGGCGGCTCCTGGGAGGCTGCGGCTGATCATGCACGGGCGGCACTCGCGCTGTGGCGCGGCGAGCCGCTGGCCGACGTGAAGTCGGAGGCGCTGGCCTTGCGCGAGATTCCGCGGCTGGTGGAGCTGCGGTTGCAGGCGGCCGAGTTGCGGATCGACGCCGAGCTCCGCCTGGGCCGCCGCGGCGCGGTCATCGCGGAGCTCGAACGCATGGCCGCGGCTCATCCGCTGCGCGAGCACCTGCACGCCCTGCTGATGCTTGCCCTGTACTGCGACGGCCGCCAGGCCGAAGCACTGGCCGCGTTCCGGCACGCGCGGCGGGTGCTCGTAGATGAGCTGGGGGCTGAGCCGGGAGCCGAACTGCGCGAGCTGCACCGGCAGATCCTTGCTGCTGGCCCGGTCCTGGCGGTTGGTGAGTCCGGGCAACTGCCGCCGGGTGGTGCCTGGCCCACGGGCGCCAGGTCGGCGGGCGCCAGGCCGGCGGGCGCCAGGTCGGCGGGCGCCAGGCCGGGACCGGTGGTGCCACGGGAGCTGCCGGGCCCAGTGCCGCAGTTCGTAGGGCGGGCAGCTGAGCTGGCGGATCTGACCGGGACGCTGGAGCGAGCCAGCGCACAGCGGCCGCGGACCCTGGTGATCTCGGCGATTGCCGGGATGGCCGGGGTGGGTAAGACGGCGCTGGCGATGCAGTGGGCCCACCAGGTGGCGGACCGGTTTCCTGACGGCCAGTTGCATGTGAACCTGCGTGGCTATGACCCTGGCCAGCCCGTGTCGGCCGGTGACGCCCTGGCCGGGTTCCTGCGCAGCCTGGGCGTGGCCGAGCACGAGATTCCGGCGGGGACCGCGGATCGCGGGGCGCGGTACCGGAGCCTGCTGGCGGGCCGGCGGATGCTGGTCGTGATCGATAACGCCGCGGATGCGGAGCAGGTCCGGCCGCTGCTGCCAGGCAGCCCGTCGTGTGTGGCCGTGGTGACCAGCCGCGATGCGCTAGCCGGACTGGTGGCCAGGGACGGAGCCCGCCGGCTGGACCTGGGCCTGCTGCCGCCGGCCGAGGCGGTGGGGTTGCTGCGAGCGCTGATCGGCGAGCGGGTGGATGCCGAGCCTGAAGCGAGCGTGACGCTGGCCGGGTACTGTGCCATGCTGCCACTGGCCCTGCGGGTCGCTGCCGAGCGCGCCGCTGCCTCACCCGACGCCTCGCTGGCGGAGGTTACGTCAGAGCTCGCTGATCACCAGGAGCGGCTGGACCTGCTGGACGCTGCCGGGGATCGGCTAACGGCGGTCCGGGCCGTGTTCTCCTGGTCGGTCCGGCATCTGGACGACGAGGCCGCGCGCGCCTTCCGGCTGCTCGGGCTGCACCCCGGCGCCGACTTTGACGCCTACGCCGTCGCCGCGCTGACTGACACCACGCTCCGGCAGGCTCGCTGGCTGCTGCACCTGCTGGCCCGCGCCCACCTGATCGAGCCCGCCGGTACGGGCCGTTACCGCATGCACGACCTGCTCCGCGCCTACGCCGCCGATCAGGCTGCCGACTCCGGCAGCGAGCAGGAGCGGGAGGCGGCGCTGACTCGCATGTTCGATCAGTACCTCGCCACCGCCGCCATCGCGGCCGCCGCATTGTTCCCCGCCGACCCTGACCAGCCTGCGCTACCCTCGCCCGTCGGCCCGGTGCCGCCGGTCACCAGCCCGGCGGCAGCGCTGGCATGGCTAGACGCGCAGCGGTCGACCCTGGTCGCGGTGGCCGCGCATGCCGCCGACCACGGATGGCCCGGCCATGCGATCGGCCTAGCCGCGACCATCTTCCGTTACCCGGATGCCGGCTACTTCACCGATGCCGCCGCGATGCACCGTCACGCCCGCCGCGCCGCCGTGCGGGCCGGTGACAGGACCGCGGAAGCGGCGGCTCTGACGATGCTCGGTGCTGCCGACGCTGCCCAGGGCCACCTCCGCCAGGCCGCCTCGCACCTCGAGCAGGCCCTGGCGATCTGCCGTCGGGACGGTGACAGGATCGGCGAGGCCCGAGCGCTTGGCTACCTCGGCACTGCCGAGTATTGCCGGGGCCGTTACCAGCAGTCGGCTGGATGCCACAGGAAGGCGCTCGCCATCTACCTGGAGACCGGCGACCATGCCGGTGAGGCCCGTGAACTGCACGGCATCGGGGTCGTTGACCTGCGGCAGGGCCGCTACGAGGAGGCCGCAGGACATTTGCGGCGGTCACTGGCACTCTTCCGTGACGCCGGCCTGCGATCGGGCGAGGCCTACGTGCTTGGCAACCTCGGCGAACTTGAACTGCGCCAAGGCCGCTACGTGCAGGCGGCCGGCCATCTCCGGCAGTCGCTGAGGCTGGGCCGCGAGATCGGCAGCCGACTCGGCCAGGCCCAGACGCTGGCTTGGCTGGGCATTTCCGAGCTGCGGCAGGGCCGCCGCCAGCAGGCAATCGGCCACCTGCGCCGGTCGCTCGCGCTGCACCGTCAGTCCGGCAATTGCTCTGGTCAGGCCGAGGCGCTCAACGGTCTTGGCGAAGCATTCCTCGCCGCGAGCCAGGTCGGCCGGGCCTGCGCCCGGCATGCCGCCGCGCTGGCTCTGGCGATACGGTGCGATGACAAGCGCGAGCAGGCGCGGGCCCATAGGGGCATCGCCAACGCCTGCCAGGCCAGCGGCGGCAGCGGCTGACCCCGATCCCGATGGCCGCAGCGAAGTTTGACCGACCGAGGGACACAGCTACCAGCACCAGCGCGACCAGAGAGCCCCACCTTACGAAGGCTGACGGGCCGATGCGCGATCATGGTCTCGGGGGCTGCGCCGGGGGCGGGCTCGGATGACAGGGGGGAGTGCCATCATGACCGAATCACGGATCTACCGGTATGTACCGCACCACTGGACTCAGCAAAAGCTCACCGGCGGGCCGTCCTCCGGCCCGATCAAGGTCGCCGACCTGATGCCCGCCGACAATGTGGTGGCCCGGTTCAACGCGTGGTTCGCCGTGAAGGTCACCAACGGGGTCGGCACGATGTGGTGTGCCTATGCTTTCGCCGCGATCGCCATTGTCAGCCTGCCCGGCGCTATCGCGTCGCACAGCGCGGTCACCCTGGTGTCCTGGGTCTCCCAGACCTTCCTCCAGCTAGTCCTGCTGTCGGTGATCATCGTCGGGCAGAACGTGCTCGCGGCCGCGGCCGATAAGCGATCCGTGGCCACGTACAACGACGCCGACGCCGTGCTCCACGAAGCTGTCAAGATCCAGGAACACCTCGCGGCACAGGACACGGTGCTCGAATCCCTCATCGATAAAGTGCAGGCTGCGCGTCGATGACTGACTGCCACCTGATGACCGCAGCGCACAGCGGTCTGGCATGATCACTGGCGTGATCCGGGATGACCTTACTGAGCTGGCGGGCGAGGTCAATGCGCGGTGTCGCCTGCGCGGCACGTTCACGCTGCGGTCGGGCCAGGTCAGTGCTGAGTACTTCGACAAGTACCTGTTCGAGGCCGATCCGCTGCTGCTGGCGCGGGTGACAGCCCAGATGCAAACCCTCGTACCCGACGGCGCCGATCTGCTGGGCGGACTGGAACTAGGCGGAATCCCGCTGGTCACGCTGCTCAGCCAGGCCACAGGAATCCCCGCATTGTTCGTGCGCAAGCAAGCCAAGGGCTACGGCACTCGCCAAATCGCCGAGGGCGGCGATCCGGCCGGCCACACGGTGGTGCTGGTCGAAGACGTCATCACCACCGGCGGTGCCGTCATTGCCGCGGCCAGGGCCCTGCGGGACCTGGGCGCCACGGTGACTACCGTCATCTGCGCCATCGACCGATCCAGCCCTGGTACCAGCGGCCTGCCGGCCGCCGGCCTCGCGGTCAGGCCCGTCCTAACCAAGGACCTGCTTGATTCCGCTGAAGCCGCCAGGTGACTCGGCCGACCCACGGCCTACTGGACCGCAAGCACCTCGAATGCCGGGTGCCTGGGCGCGATGGCGCGGAGTTGGTCGTCGGTAGAATCTGGCCCGGTGCCCTCGAAGAAGATCCCGACCTCCGCCTTCCACCTCTTCAGGTAGGCACGCAGCACTTGCACCTTTTCGTCGTCAGCGAGCTCCCGGCCGCGAAAGCTCTCGGCGTGCTTGCCCACACGCAGTTCGCCGCTGCCGGCGGCCCGCAGGTTGCGCACCCACTGACTCTCGCCGCGGGGGGCGACCAGATACCGGTGGCCGTCGTGGGTGAGCAGGTTCACGGGGGTGGTCCGCCACTGGCCACTCGTCCGGCCCTTCACCGCCAGGATCCGCGACCCGAGCACGCTGATGCCCTGCCGGGTAAGGAACGCCACGAGCTGATTGAAGACATTCCGCGTGAACCAGCCGGGCGCACGGTAGTCATCGGCCATGCTGGCCAGCGTAACCAGCGGACCTGCGGTTGATCCGGCCGACCCGCATGTCTGCCGATATGCGGGCCTATTCGACGATCGTTACCTGCTGCTTGTCGAAGGCGACATATCCGCTGTAGTCCCTGCCGACACGATCGAAGGATGCCGGGTACGGGTCTGGGTAGCTCCACGCGGCGTCGTGGTGAGTAGAGCCACCCACCGAGACGTCGTGGTACTGGGCGTCGCCCTTCCACGGGCAGTTATACGGCGTCGGGCTGTCACTGAGCACGCCGGCGCTGATCGAGGCAGGCGGGAAGTAGTAGTTGCCCTCGATGGAGATCAGGTCCGGGTCCGGAGCATCCGCTACGACCGCGCCATCGACGATGGCCTTCATGTGCGGTTCCCTTCAGGCTGTCGGAACGTTTCCAGCGTCAACTCCGCGCTGGCCGCAGGACTTCCCGCGGACACCGGCGGAGGGCCGAACTGGGCGGTCCGGCGGCGGACAAACCAGCTCAGGCAAAGCCGCTGCGCCTCATCGGTGTGATGACCATCGGTGACGGCCTTGCCTTCGTCACCTACCAGGTTGCCCGAGACGCCTGAAAGAGGTTCAGCGACTGGCTCCGACGCCTGATGCGTCACCGGCGTCGCTTCGCCGGCGGGGCCGTGCTGTCCCGGACTACGAGCGTGGTGGCCAGCTCAATGTGGTGCGCTTGCGCCGCGGTGTCGTCGCCCACCGCGCGCAGCATGCGGAACGCGGTCGCGGCCATCGCTGCCAGCGGCTGGCGCACCGTAGTGAGTGCGGGGGCGGCCCAGCTGGCGACCGGGATGTCGTCGAAGCCGACTACGCTGACATCCTCGGGCGCGCGCAGCCCGGCATCGCGCAGCGCCTGCAGGACGCCGAAGGCCTGGGCGTCGCTGCCGGCCACGATGGCGGTCGGCCGGTCGGCCATTGTGAGCAGCCGGGCGGCTTGCTCCCGACCACCGCTCGGCGAGAACGCATCACGCCGGATCAGCCGCTCGTCCACCGGCAGCCCGGCCGCCAGCATGGCGGCGCGGTAACCGTCCAGCCGCGCCCGGCTGGACCACAGGTCCGCGGGTCCGGCGATCACCGCGATGCGGGTGTGGCCGAGCTCGATGAGGTGGCGGGTCGCGCTCAGGCCGCCCTGCCAGTTCGTGGTGCCGACCGACCGGATTTCCGCACCGGGTTCCTCGGCCGGATCGAGCACCACGACGGGAATGCCGGCGGCGGCGAGCTGCCTGAGTTCCGCGCCGCGGGGCAGGTGCAGCACGCTCAGCGCGCCGTGGGTACCGCGGACTGCCGCCAGTTCGAGCCAGCGGTCGAACTCGCGCGGCGTGCTCACCGGCGTCACGATCACGCTGTGATTTGCCGCGGCGGCGGCCTGCACGGTGCCGCTGATCAGCTCCTCGGCCCAGGGGCTGCTCTTGGCTACGGTGCACTCGCCCGCGCCTAGCAGCAGGTCCACCACGCCGAAGCCCAGCTGCGATCCGGGCTGGTAGCCGGAGCGCCGCAGGAGCTGGCTGATGCGCTCCCGCGTGTCGGGGGCGACGTCGGTACGGCCGTTGAGCACCTTCGACACGGTCGACAGCGACACGCCGGCGTCGGCGGCAATGCTGGTCAGCGTGCTCACGCTGGGGCGAGCTGCGGCCGGTGACGATGTGGTGGCGTCGGCGGTAGCGGGCTCCGAGACTGCCTTCCTGGGCACAGCTACTGCCTCCTCCGGGTCCGGGCCGGTGCCGCACCTGTTTCGAAAGATACCGGCAATTATTCGTTTGACATAGCTCTCCGGGGCCCAGAGACTAGAACGTGTGGCGAGAATCTTTCGAAAGACTGCCGGGAGGAATCGTGTTCATGCCGACTCACGTCCTACGCTACATGGCACCGGAGACAATGACAGCGGCCCAGCAGCGCGAGGCGGATGCGCGAGTAGGCGAGATTTTCGCCGCCCTGTCGCTAAGGAACCGGAGGCGGCTCTCGCCCGGCCGCCGGAAGGGCAGCAGCCGGACGGGCGGTCTCGTGCTCAACCGGTTTTCGAAAGTCGCGCCGAAGGCTGTCTGCGAGACCACGGGTCACACCACGTAGGCCCGCGTTCCCGCTCAGATAGGCGCCTCCCGCACGACGCGGGCGGCGATGAGGCCGTCGATATCCTCGATACCCCACTCGGCCAGCGCCTCGCGGGTGTGCTCGCCCGGCAGCGGCGGGGGCGCGCCGAGCGAGCCGGGGGTCCGGCTGAACCGGGGCACGGGCGCGGGCTGGATCACGCCGTCCTCGTCACGGTAGATCTGCCGGGCCGCGATATGAGGGTCCCTGGCTGCCTCGCTCATGGACAGCACCGGCGCGACGCACGCATCACTGCCGGCGAACTCCTCTTCCCACTCGGCCCGGGTACGCTGGCGGAACCGGGCGGCGATCACGGCGCGCAGTTCCTCGCGGCGCCCAGTGTCGTCACGGTCGGGGAGCTCCGCAAGCCCCAGGATGCGCGTGAACTCGGCCCAGAACTGCGGCTCGAGCGCGCCGACCGCCAGCCACTGGCCGTCGCGGGTCTCGTATACCTCGTACCAGGGCAGGCCGGTGTCGAGCCGGTTGACACCCCGCTCGTCCCGCCACAGGCCGGCGGCGCGGGCGCCCCACGCCTGGGCCAGCAGGGCCGCGGTGCCATCGATGACAGCGGCGTCGATGACCTGGCCCAGGCCCGAGCGCTGCCGTTCCCAGAGCGCGGCGCAGATGCCGAAGGCGAGCAGCATACCGCCGCCGCCGAAGTCGCCGACGAGGTTGAGCGGTACCTGCGGCGGCCCGCCCGCCCGGCCGATCATGTGCAGCGCCCCGGTTCTGGCGATGTAGTTGATGTCGTGACCGGCAGTGGCCGCGAGCGGCCCGGCCTGGCCCCAGCCGGTCATGCGCGCGTAGACAAGACCGGGGTTCCGGCGCATGCACTCCGCCGGGCCGATCCCGAGCCGCTCCGTAACCCCTGGCCGCATGCCCTCGAGCAGGACATCGGCGCGGCTCACCAGCGCGAGCACCACCGCCGCGCCCTCCGGACGCTTGAGGTCGACGATGGCGGACTGCCGACCCCGGTTCAGCAGCTGCTGCCTCGCCTGCCGGGCCGGCGCGCCGGGGCGGTCGACCCGCAGGACCCTGGCGCCCAGGTCCGCGAGCAGCATCGCGCAGAACGGGCCCGGCCCGATGCCAGCCAGCTCGACGACCCGTAGCCCGGACAGCGGACCTGCACTCATGTTCACCCACCGTCTTCGCGGGAATCGGATAGGCCGACCTTCTCATCCCCGGGCCCGAACAATCTGCTTGCCGTCGCTCGCGGTGGCAGATAAGCTCACGCAGTCACGTGACCAGGGGAGGTGAGCCCGATGCTGAATGACCGCCTTGTCCGGGCACTCCCCGTTCCTGCGTAGCTTCGTCCGCAGCCGGGAGTGCCGTCAGCGCAGCGCTTCTGAGTGAAGGAACGATGACAGCTAAGCCTTTCCAGATTTCCGTGTCCGATGATGTCCTGGCCGACTTGCGGCTGCGTCTGGCCCGGACCCGGTTCACCCAGCCTTCCGATGCCGCGTTCTGGGCGGCCGGGACCGATCCGCGGTACCTGCGGGAGCTGGTCGCCTACTGGGCCGACGGGTTCGACTGGCCGGCCGCGGAACGGGCACTCAACGCCTACCCGCACTACGTCGCCGAGGTGGCCGGGCGGCAGGTGCATTTCGTGCACCTGCGCGGGACGGTCGCCGACGGGGAGCCGGCCCCGCTACCGCTGGTCATGACGCACGGATGGCCGAGCAGCTTCGCGGAGATGCTGGCGGCCGCCCGGCTGCTGGCCGACCCGGCTGGCACCGGCGGCCGGGCCGGCGCCTTCGACGTGGTCATCCCGTCGCTGCCCGGCTTCCTGTACTCCGACCTGCCGCGCAGACCGTTCACCCGCCGGGGCGTGGCCGGGCTATGGCACGAGCTCATGACGCAGGTCCTGGGCTACCGGCGCTTCGGAGCGTTCGGCGGGGACATCGGCGGCGGGGTGACCCAGTGGCTGGGGGCGCTGTACCCGCGGGAGGTCGCCGGGGTACACATCACCTCCGCGGTCGTGACCGCCGATTTCGCGAGTGATCCGCCCACCGCGGCGGAGCAGGCGTACCTGCGGGCCCGCGACGAGTACGACGTGCGTGACCAGGGCTACAGCGAGATCATGTGCACCCGGCCGGACACGCTCGCGGCGGCGCTGGCAGATTCCCCGGCCGGGCTGGTCGCCTGGATCATCGACAAGTACCGCGACTGGAGCGACTGCGGAGGTGACCTGGAGACCCGCTGGGACAAGGACACCCTGCTCACCGTGGCGACTTTGTACTGGGCCACCGGCACCATCGGGTCGTCGTTCCGGCAGTACTACGACTACTCGCTGAACGAGCCGGTCCCGCGGATCAGCGTGCCGGCCGCGGTCACCCTGAGCAACGAGCCGGCCTATGCGGGGTACCCGAGGAGTCTGGCCGAGCGCGTCTTCGCCGACCTGCGTCACTGGAGCACGCCGCAGCGGGGCGGGCACTTCATGGCTCACGAGGAGCCCGAGCAGGTCGCCGCCGAGCTTCGCTCCTTCTTCGGGCCGCTGAGGAGCGCAGGCTGACGCTGGTGAGGATGAGAATGCAACACGATCGAGAAAGGCGGGGAATGACCGCTATTGTTCGCTACCGGTACCTTGACGCCGGTGACAGCCGAGTCTTCTACCGCGAGTCGGTGCCCGATGATCCCGACGCGCAGGTGCTGCTGCTGCTGCACGGCTTCCCGTCCGGATCGCATCAGTTCCGCGGCCTGGTCGAGGCGCTCGGCAGCCGGTACCGGGTGATCGCGCCCGACTATCCGGGATTCGGCCGCACCCAGACTCCGGACGGGTACGCCTACAGCTTCGACGCGCTGGCCGAGACCATGGAGGGCTTTGTCACCGGACTCGGCCTGACGCGGTATGTCAGTTACCTCTTCGATTACGGCGCGCCGGTCGGGTTCCGGCTGGCGGTGCGGCGCCCCGACCGGGTCGCCGGGATCATCGCGCAGAACGGCAACGCTTACGTGGAGGGCCTGTCGGAGACCTTCAGTGCGCTCATCGCGCTACGGCC
>JASHOV010000014.1 GCA_030038495.1 Streptosporangiaceae bacterium | reverse complement strand
GCTGGCGGCCCGGCTGGAGCGGGCCGGCCCGGCCCGGGTGGCGCTGGCGGCCCGCCCGCGGCCGCAGCGGGTGCCGTTGTCGTTCGCCCAGCAGCGGCTGTGGTTCCTGGCCCAGCTGGAGGGCCCGAGCGCCACCTACAACAACCCGGTAGCGCTGCGGCTGACCGGAGACCTGGACGTGGCGGCGCTGGGCGCAGCGCTGGCCGACGTGATCGCCCGGCACGAGGTGCTGCGCACCGTGTTCCCCGCTGAAGAGGGGCAGCCCTATCAGCAGTTCCTGGAAGTTGCAGAGCTGGCATGGCGGCTTCCGGTGACACCCGTGGCCGAGGCCGACCTGGCCGACGCGGTCGCCGAGGTGACGGCGTGCCCATTTGAGCTAGCCGGGGCCATTCCGCTGCGAGCCCGGCTACTCGCCGTTCGCCCGGATGAGCATGTGCTGGTAGTCGTGGTCCATCACATCGCCGCTGATGGCTGGTCGACTGGGGTTCTGGCGCGGGATGTGTCGGCGGCGTACGCGGCGCGGCGCGAGGGGCGGGCGCCAGACTGGGCGCCGCTGCCGGTGCAGTACGCCGACTACGCGCTGTGGCAGCGCGAGCTGCTCGGGTCGGAAGACGACCCGGACAGCGTGCTGGCTCAGCAGGTGGGTTACTGGCGGGCGGCGCTGGCCGGGGCACCCGAGGAGCTGGCGCTGCCGGCGGACCGGCCGCGCCCGCCGGTGCCCAGCCACCGCGGGCACAGCGTGCCGGTGGAGATTGCGGCCGGGGTGCACCAGCAGCTGGCTGAACTGGCCCGCTCCCATGGGGTGACGTTGTTCATGGTGGCGCAGGCCGCGCTGGCGGTCTTGCTGTCCAGGCTCGGCGCCGGGGTCGATATTCCGGTCGGCACCGTGGTGGCCGGGCGGACCGACGAGGCCCTCGATGACCTGGTCGGGTTCTTCGTGAACACCGTTGTGCTGCGCACCGATGTGTCGGGGGACCCGTCGTTCGCCGGGCTGCTGAGGCAGGTGCGAGAGGCGGGACTGGGCGCCCTGGATCACCAGGACGTGCCGTTCGAGCGGCTGGTGGAGGTGCTGGCCCCGGAACGGTCGCTGGCCCGTCATCCGCTGTTCCAGGTCATGCTCGTGGTGCAGAACAACGCCCCGCCGGTGCTGGACCTGCCCGGCGTGACGGCCGGGCAGCTTCCGGCCGGGCCGGGGACGGCGCGGTTCGACCTGGATATCACCGTGGCTGAGAGCTTCGATTCCGGCGGTCGCCCGGCGGGGCTGCGGGGATCGATCACGGTCGCGGCTGACCTGTTCGACCGGCCCGCGGCCGGGACCGTCGCGGCACGGCTGATGCGGGTGCTGGCCGCGGTGGCCGGTGACCCGCAGGCCCGCGTGCACCAGGTGGACGTGCTGGCCGAGGACGAGCGGCGGCAGATCCTGGCCGAATGGAACGACACCGCCCGCGGCGTGCCCGCAGTTACGCTCCCGGAGCTGTTCGAGGCGCAGGCGGCCCGGTGCCCGGAGGCGGTGGCGGTGGCCGGCGAGGCCGGCGTGGTGACGTACGGGGAGCTGAACGGGCGGGCGAACCGGCTGGCGCGGGTGCTGGCGGCGCGGGGGGCGGGGCCCGAGTCGGTGGTGGCCGTGGTCCTGGAACGCTCCGCCGAGCTGATCGTGGCGCTGCTGGCGGTGCTCAAGGCCGGGGCCGCCTACCTGCCGGTCGATCCGGCGTACCCGCCGGACCGGATCGCTTACATGCTCGCTGATGCGCGCCCGGCGGTGGCGGTTACCAACAGAGCGGTGCAGGCTCGCCTGCGCGTGCCGGGGCTGGCCCGGGTGACGGTGGATGACCCGAAGGTGATCGCCCGGCTGGCGGGCCTCAACGGGACAGATTTGGCCGATGCCGAGCGGGGCGGCTCTCTGCTTCCTGTGCACCCGGCGTATGTGATCTACACCTCCGGTTCCACTGGCCAGCCCAAGGGAGTCATCGTGTCCCACGCGGGGCTGGTGAGCCTGGCGGTGGCCGAGATCGAGCAGCTTCAGGTCACGCCCGGCTGCCGGGTGCTGCAGTTCGCGTCGCCGGGGTTCGACGCGTCGGTGGTGGAGCTGGCCATGGCGGTGTGCAGCGGAGCTCAGCTGGTGCTCGCGGGGCCACGCGAGCTGTTGCCGGGTCAGGGCCTCGTGGATCTGGTGGCTCGTCATGGGGTCACACACTTGACCGTGCCGCCCGCGGTGCTGGGGGTGTTGCCCCCGGATAGCTTGCCGTCCGTGGCCACCCTGGTGTCCGCAGGTGAGGCGCTGGGCCGGGAGCTGGTGGCCCGGTGGGCAGGCGGGCGTCGTTTCGTCAACGGCTACGGACCGACCGAGACCACCGTGTGCGCCACCATGACCGGTCCGCTGTCCGAGGATGACAGCCCGCACATCGGTCGTCCGATGTGGAATACGCGAGCGTTCGTGGTGGATGGCTATCTGTCCCCGGTCCCGGCCGGTTCGGCGGGCGAATTGTATGTGGCCGGGGTCGGCCTGGCGCGGGGGTATGCGGGCCGGGCGGGCCTGACCGCGGAGCGGTTTGTGGCCTGCCCGTTCGGGCCGGCCGGGGCGCGGATGTACCGGACCGGGGACGTGGTGCGGTGGTCTCCAGCCGGGCTGCTGGAATTTGCCGGACGGGCCGATGATCAGGTGCAGATCCGCGGGTTCCGGGTGGAGCCGGGGGAGATTGCGGCCGTGCTCGCCGCCCATCCTGACGTGGCCCAGGCGCTGGTCGTGGCGCGGGAGGACGCGCCGGGCGATAGGCGGCTGGCCGCCTACGTCGTTCCGGCCGGGGACGCCGCGGCCGCGAATGGAGACGCCGATGGGGGGGCGGGAGTCGTCGGCGGCAATGGCGGGCTGGCCCGGCCAGAGCTAGCCACGCCAGAGCTAGCCAACACCGTGCGGGAGTTCGCGGCGGGGCGGCTGCCCGAGTACATGGTGCCCTCTGCGGTGGTGGTGCTGGGCGCGCTGCCGCTGACCGCCAACGGAAAGGTGGACCGCGGCGCGCTGCCCGCTCCTGACTACGCGGCCGGGACGGGCAGCCGGGAGCCGGCCACGGTCAGGGAAGAGCTGTTGTGCGGGGTGTTCGCGCAGGTGCTGAGGCTGGAACGGGTCGGGGCTGAGGACAGTTTCTTTGACCTGGGCGGCCATTCGCTGCTGGCCATGCAGCTGGTGAGCCGGGTCCGGGCGGTGCTGGGCGTGGAGATGGAAGTGCGGGTGCTGTTCGAGGCGCCGACCCCGGCCGGGCTGGCGGCCCGGCTGGAGCGGGCCGGGCCGGCCCG
>JASHOV010000157.1 GCA_030038495.1 Streptosporangiaceae bacterium | reverse complement strand
CGCGGCCTCGGGCGCGGGCTCAGCGGCAGGCCCCTGCTCCGCGACGACCAGCGGCGAGTCGGCCTCCCTGGCGGCAGGCTCAGCGGCCGGGGCCGGGCCGGGAACGAAGGCCGGGGCGGCGGGCGCCGCGATAAGGCCGGGCTCGCGAGCCGGCTCGGCATGCGCAGCCGTATGCCGGGAGCTGATCGGGGTGACGGTAGCGCCGGGCTGCTTGCGCTCTGCGAACTGGACGCCGCTCCACTCGGACTGCGGCAGGCTCAGCCGGACCGCCTGGTCGTCGTCGGGGATCACGTGCCGCCGCCTGGGATCGTAAAGCCACTCGGCCGAGCCCGTCCGGCCGCCGATGCTGAACAGGAGCTGCACCTGCCAGTTGCCGTCCTGGCGCTTGCGCGAATCCCACTCGGCGGTCTCGGTACTAGCGCCGGCCTGGGCGAGCCGCTCGGAGACGATATCGCCGAGCCGAGGGCCGGGGCCGGAATCACCGTGACCGCGGATGGTGGCCCGCTGCGCCTGCTCCGCCTGGTACTGCCGCTCGGCCAGGATCGGCCCCTCGAACCGGCGGATCCGGTCCGGCGGGATGCCGGCTGCGTCGGCGATCTCGTCCGCCGTCTCGCCCGCCCGGATGCGGTCCTGGATCTCCTTGGGTCGCAACGGATTCTCCACTTCGATCTCGTACTGAGCGAGCCTGGAGAACTGACCCTTGGCCACGGTCCTCAGCCGCTCGTCGATGGGCAGCAGGAACCGGCCGCTTCGCCCTGGCACCGCGAGGATCGCGTAACTGCCATCCTCGCTTACTGCGACCAGGCGCAGCTCCTGCATTGCTGTCCCTCCTGTGCGGCTGCTCGGCCGCGCGGGCGGAGCTGCCCTTAGGCCTGCAGGCCAGCCCAGCCATAGACGAGTCTGGCGGCATTCGCCCGGCCAGGCCAGCACCACGCCCGGCATGTCCCGGACTATCCGGGCATCGGAACCGGCCAGGTCAGCCGCATCCTTGACCAGTACTCCCCGGCAGGGTATTCACCGCGCGGCCTGCGGGTGTCGGGATCGGCGATAATCACGACGCCGCCAGAAAGGCGACATGGTAACTGGATCGTGTACGCCGGAGGAACGGGCCTGGGCTACGGTCCGTGCAGGAACCCAGGTCACGTAGGATTCGGGGCCATGCGAGTCGACGCGATCTACGGGGCAATCGGGCGATTCAGCGTTCGCTTTCGATGGCTTGTACTGTTCATCTGGATTCTCGGCGCTATCGCCGCTGCTACTCAGCTACCCTCTCTGGCCAGCGTTACGCAGGGCAACAACCAGAAATTCCTCCCGGCCAACGCGCCGAGCTCCAAGGCCGCCGATCTGGCCGCGCCGTTCGGCACCTCCGGGCAGTTCACCATCCCGGTCGTGGCCGGGACCACAAGCGGGCCGCTGACCAGTGCTGACACGGCGGCGCTGAGCTCACTGGAGAAGAGCCTGGCCACCGTCCCGAACGTCACCAAGGTGATCAACGCTGGCGTGTCCACCGACGGCCAGGCCCAGCAGTTCGTCGCCTTCGCCAACGCGGCGGGCAGCGGTAACCAGAGCTATGCGACCAACCTTGTCGACGGCCTGCGGGCGAAAATCAGCCAGGCACACCTGCCCTCCGGCTTGTCCGCGCACGTCACCGGCGATTTCGCCGTCCAGGTCGACCAGCAGAAGGCGTCCGGCAACACCGGCAACAAGGTCCAGGGCTTGTCGGTGCTGTTCGTCATTCTCCTGCTGGTACTGATCTTCCGATCGTTCTCGCTCGCGATCACCACCGTGCTGCCTGCCGCGATCTCGGTCACCATTGCCGGCCCGCTGGTCGCCGAGGCGGCCAAGCACGGCCTGCAGGTTTCCCCGATCGCCCAGTTGCTGCTGATCGTGCTGGTTATCGGCGCGGGCACGGATTACGGCCTGTTCCTGGTATTCCGGGTGCGGGAGGAGTTGCGGGCCAGTAAGCACGAGACGTCGGGCGACAACTTCCCCGGCCGGGCGAGCGTGGGCGGCAGCATCCTGGCCGATGTCGCCCATCCCCGGCCGGCGGCCAGGGACGCGATCGTGCGGTCGGTGACCAGGGTCGGCGAGTCGATCAGCGCGTCCGCGCTGACCGTCATCGCGGCCGTTCTGACGCTGCTCCTGGCGTCGTTCTCCTTCTACTCGGACCTGGCCTGGCCGTTCGCGATTGCCGTCGCCGTCATCTTGCTGGCCGGGCTGACCCTGCTGCCCGCTCTGCTGTCCATCAGGCTTTCCCTCCTCGCCGTCAAGCGATCCCTGTTCAAGGCCATGTTCGGCAAGCCCAAGCTGCTGCCGTGGAGCATCCAGGGCACCGGCAAGACCGGCGTCTGGGGCCGCGTGGCCGGAAGGATCGTGCGCCACCCGGTGCCGACCCTGATGGCAGGCGTCATCTTCTTCGGCGGGCTTGCCTTCGCCGTCCTCGGCTACACCGCGGCCGGCTTCGGCGGTAACACCGCGCCGCCCGCCGGCAGCGACTCGGCCGCCGGCCAGGCGATGCTGACCAAGCACTTCCCCCAGTCCGCGGCCAACCCGACCAGCCTGATCTTCAAGCTCAGCAAGCCCGTGTGCACGAATCCGGCCCCGCTGGCGACGCTCGACTCCAGCCTGCGGGCCAGCGGGCAATTTACCCAGATCACCGGCCCGCTGGACCCGGTAGGCGGCATCACGCTGACGCCCGCCGAGTACGCCGGGCTCTGCGGCGCGCTCGGTCCGGCCAAGTCACTGCCGACGACCCCGCCGGCGTCGATCGATGGCGGCAAGATCCCGGTGCAGGCCTACCAGTTGTACCGGGCCACGGCGAACTACGTCAGCCCGGACGGCAGGACCGTGCAGTTCTCTACCGGCTTGAAGGCCGGCGATCCGGGCAGCACGGCCGCGCTGGACGCGGTGCCCGCCATCAGGGCCGCGACAACCAACGCGCAGAAGGCCTCCGGCGCGGTCGCGTCCGGTGTAGGCGGCGAGGCACCGGCGCTGTATGACATCAGCCAGATATCCACCAGCGACCTGAAGCGCATCTTCCCGATCGCGATCCTGGCCATCGGTATCCTGCTGGCGCTGGTGCTGCGCAGCCTGGTGGCACCGCTGTACCTGATCGCCTCGGTCGGCATCTCCTACCTGGCCGCCCTGGGCCTCTCGGTGATCGTGTTCATCAAGATCGGCAACAGCGGCGGCCTGGAGTTCTTCATGCCGTTCCTGATGTTCATCTTCCTGCTGGCGCTGGGCGAGGATTACAACATCCTCGTCATGACCCGAATACGCGAGGAAGCGCACAAGCTTCCTCTCCGCGAGGCGGTCGCCAAGGCCGTCGGCATCACCGGCACGACCGTCACCTCCGCCGGCCTGGTGCTGGCTGGCTCGTTCATCGTGCTGACGGTTGCCGCCGGCGGTAGCAACAGCCAGGTCCGCGACATCGGCCTCGGCCTCGCGCTTGGCATCCTGATGGACACGTTCCTGGTCCGCACGCTGCTGGTGCCCGCGACCGTGGTGCTGC
>JASHOV010000156.1 GCA_030038495.1 Streptosporangiaceae bacterium | reverse complement strand
CCGGACGCGGTGGTCTGCTCGGCCTCGAGCGGGCGCACCACAATCCGGTCTTCGAGCGGCTTCAGAACAACCTTGGTGGCGGTCGTCACGATCTGACCTCCCCCTCCGGAAAGGGCTAGCTGAATTAGAGAGTCGACCATGTCGGCCTGCCGTCGCGGGTGCCAGACCAACCTCGTCGCGTTAGCACTCTACCCTAGTGAGTGCCAGTCCGCACTGTAGCCCCCCAGGATGGCAGCGTCAAACCGGCCCGGCACCATCTACCCAGGTCAGCTAGGCGTGGTGATCATCGTAACCGGCAGGGAGGAGTCCGCGGGGAAGTTCAGATCCGACCCCGGCACCCCGCGCGCGTGCAGCTCGGCACCGAGGGCGGCGACCATTGCCCCGTTGTCTGTGCACAGGCCCGGCCGCGGCACCCGCAGCCGGATCCCGGCCCCGTCGCAGCGCTCCTGCGCCAGCGCCCGCAGCCGCGAGTTGGCCGCGACTCCGCCGCCGATGACCAGGTGCTCAACTCCGTGCGCGCGGCACGCGTCCACGGCCTTGCGAGTCAGCACATCCGCGACCGCCTCCTGGAAGGACGCGGCCACGTCCGCGACCGGCACCGGCTCGCCCGCCGCTTCCCGCGCCTCGACCCACCGGGCGACCGCGGTCTTGAGCCCGGAGAACGAGAAATCGCTGGTTCCGTCGCGATACTTGGCGCGAGGGAAGGGAACGTGAGCCGCGTCGCCCTCTGCCGCCGCCCGGTCGATGTGCGGTCCGCCGGGGAACGGCAGGCCCAGTACCCTGGCCACCTTGTCGAACGCCTCGCCCGCCGCGTCGTCGATCGTGGCGCCCAGCGGCCTGATCTGCGTGGCCACATCCGGCACCAGCAGCAGCGACGAGTGCCCGCCGGACACCAGCAGCGCGATGGCCGGCGCCGGAAGCTGGCCGTGCTCGAGCTGGTCGACCGCCACGTGCGCGGCGAGATGATTCACCCCGTAGAGCGGCTTGTCCAGTGCCAGTGCGTAGGCCTTGGCCGCGCACACGCCAACCAGCAGCGCCCCTGCGAGCCCGGGCCCGGCGGTGACGGCGATCGCGTCCACGTCGGCAAGCCGCACGCCGGCCTGCTCCAGCGCCCGCTGCACCGTCGGCACCATCGCCTCCAGATGCGCCCTGCTCGCGACCTCGGGCACGACGCCGCCGAACCGCGCATGCTCGTCCACGCTCGAGGCCACCGCATCGGCCAGCAGCTCATGACCGCGCACCAGCCCGACGCCGGTCTCGTCGCAGGAGGTTTCGATCCCGAGCACCAGCGGTCCCGTGGCCGCCCGCGGTCCCGAGAAAGCCAGAGCCGTCATCTCGCACGTCCCCAGGTCCCGACCATCTCGGCCTCCGAGACGGTCGCCAGGTCACGGCGCATCACGATCGCGTCGGTATTGGAAGGCTGGTAATAGCCCCGCCTGATGCCGATGTCGGCGAACCCCCACCACTTGTAGAGCCGCTGCGCGCGCGTGTTGTCCGCCCGGACCTCAAGGAACATCTCGCTGCAGCCCCGCCGCCTGGCCTCGGCCAGCAGCGCGGCGAGCAGCGCCGAGCCGATGCCGTGTCCCCAGCGGCCGGCCGCCACCGCGATCGTGAGGACGTCGGCCTGCTCGCCGGCGGCCAGCATGCCCGCGTAACCGCTGAGTCCGCCTGCCTCCTCGGCGACCAGATAGTAACGACTGGCCGGCTGCTGGCTGAGCTCGCCGGCCAGCATCTCGCGCGACCAGGCCTCCTCGCCAAACAGCGCCGCCTCAAGCTGCAGGACCGCGCCCAGATCGGCCCTGGTCATCATCCGCATCCGCGGCCCGGCCGGGTCCCGCGCAGTGTCGGGGACGGCGTTCTCCGGCCCGCCGGTCACGCTGTTCCCGGTCACGGGGCACCTCGCCTGGCCGGGGAAGGCTCCGTTACCCGCTTGGGCGGCCCTGGTTCCCTGGCGTCCGGGCGCCGCAGGTAGAGCGGCTCGGGCGGATGCGGCGGCTCCCCGGCGAGCGCGCGGGCCGCGGCCATTCCGGCCAGCTCCGCCGCGGACGGGTACTCCGGGCCCAGCGCCTCGGCCGCGAGCTCGGGGTACAGGACCGGCCCCATTCCGGCAATGGGCAGGCCGGCCGGAAGGTCCGCCGGCGGGCCGACGAAGGGCCCGCGACGACGCAGCCCGTTCCCGTCATAGTGCGCCCAGTACAGCTCGCGCCTGCGAGCGTCGGTCGCCACCAGGAAGTCGCGGGAGCCAGCGACGCCGGCAGCGATCACGTCCAGCGTGCAGATTCCGTCAGCCGGTATCGAGAGCGCGCTGGCCAGCACGCTGGCGGTCACCAGCCCGGCGCGCAGGCCCGTGTACGGGCCCGGGCCGGTGCCGACGGCAACGTGAGTCAGGTCGCCGTGCGCCGCGCCGCCCGACCGCAGCACCTGCGCGATGGCCGTGGCCAGCAGCTCGCCGTGCCTGCGGGCGTCGACGGCGGACTCCTCGGCGATGACCCGCGTCCCGTCGTGCAGGGCCACGGTCACCGCGGGAGTGGCGGTATCGAAGGCGAGCAACAGCACGGTTGTCCAGCCTAATGCGGCTGCGGGGCGCCGTGACCGCGCGGCCGGGCCGCGCCGACCCAGGCTAGAAAGGGCTGGCCCGGATCGAGGCCGGTCAGGCGGTGGGCTGCGCGAGCGCCTTCTTCAGCAGCGAGCCCGCGACCGCCTGCGCGTCCGCCTGCAAGGTACCGATCGGCACCGGCCCGAAGCCGCGGTTTTCCTGCGCGGACATGGACACCGTGAGCACGTCGTTACGCTCCAGCACGGTCACGGTGGCAACGTCCCTGGCGATCCCGCCGGTGTGCTCGACCTGAATCGCCAGGAACGCCCGCTGCCCGATCCCGGTCAGCGGCGAGATCACGGCCTTCGGCACCGCGGAGTGCTTGGGCGGGTCGGCGAGCAGCGCCCTGGCCACCGCGAAGTTGTCGAGCGCGTTCTGGGAGGCGCTGCCGTTCCCTGTCGCGGCGGCGAAGGGCTGGTAGGACTCGGCCCCCAGCGTCAGGATAAGGAAGTTGTGATTGCCGTCGACCGTGAAGCTGCACTCGCTGTCGGTCGAGGTCGCCAGCGGCTGGACGGTGGTGTGGCTGCCCGGCAGGTACTGGCCGATCACGGCCGGGCTGAGCGCCGTGCACGCGTCGGGCACCGACTTGAACTCGCCGTGCAGGAGCGAGGTCACGTACGGAAGCTTGGGCGTGGTCTTGTGGGTCAGGATCAGCGCCGCACCGGCGGCCACGATGCACAGCACTACCGCGATGCCGGACCAGCGCAGTACCCTGCGCCGCGACTTGCGCAGCCTGGCCGCCGCGGCCCTGCGGCCGGACCGGCGCGTGCGCTGCGGCCGGCCGCCACCCGGCGCGCCGGCCGGGATTGGCTCGTCCGGCCACTCGGGCGGCTCGTCGCCTTCCCACGGATCTACGCGGTCGCCGGGATCGTAGTCGTCGGCCGGGGCGGGCGGGCGGAGCCGGGTGCCGCCCGGCCTGGTCGCATGGACCGACGGGCCCGCCCACGGCGGCAGGTCGGCGTCGGTGTCGGGTCCGAAGGCGTCCTGATCCCAGCCGGGCGGGCGAGCCTGACGCTCGACCCGCCTTGGCCGGTCTGCTCGCGCCCGGTCCGGCCGCTGCCGGTCGTAGTCGCGACGGCCAAGGTCAGGCTGACGTGCGGAGCGACGAGGCGGAGTGCCCTGCTCAGTCAACGCTTTCCTCCGGAAGGGCGCTGCCACCGCGATCAGACACGGCGAACCATCGGGTCACCGGAAGTTTAGTAGTGCGAACCGTGCTGCGGAGGACAATTCGGAACGCCCGGCCTACCGGTCGCGGGCCAGGGCCTGCAGTGCCTGCGCGGCCGCGTCCCGCCACCGATCTCCCCAGCCCGAGATGCGGACCGTACGAGGCTGATCCGGCTCGCTGGAATCGGGATCGGCCAGGCCGTCGGGTCCGTCCGCTGCGTCCGCTGCGGCCGCTGCGGCCGCCTCGATGCCGATGGCAAGGTAACTGCCCGCCAGGGCCTCAACCAGTCCCTCGCCCCACTCCACCACCGTGACCGAGGTGGCCAGGTCGGCGTCCAGGTCCAGGTCGTCCACCTCGGCGCGGCTGCCCAGCCGGTACGCATCGGCGTGCACCAGGTCCGGGCCGCCGGCCAGGCTCGGGTGCACTCGCGCGATCACGAACGTCGGCGAGGTCACCGGGCCCCGTACGTTCAGGCCCGCGCCGATTCCCTGGGCCAGCGTGGTCTTCCCGGCTCCGAGAGACCCGGAAAGCACCACGAGGTCGCCCGCGGTCAGCAGCCCCGCCAGCCGGCCGCCCAGCCCGGCCATCGCCCCGGACGTTGGCACGCGCCGCTCGACGGTGAACGCCAGGCGTGCGGTCTCGCTCATCGCCGGCGTCCTCGTGAGCGGGCCGCGTCGACCGCGACCGCCACCAGGTCGGATATCTCCTCCGTCACGATGTCGGGCCGCTCCAGGATGATCGCGTGCCCGGCGCCAGGCACCACGACCAGGCGGGCCTCGGGAACCTCGGCCGCCAGCTCCTCGGTCAGCCGCGGCGGGATCAAGCGGTCATCCGCGCCCGCCAGGATCACGACGGGGACGCGGCCGAGCACGGGCAGGGCCGATCGCTTGTCATGGTCGCGGAGCGCCAGGAAGAAATCGGCGATCACGTCGATCGGAGTTGCCCGGATGATGCGCTCGAGGAAATCGACCGCCGCCGGGCTGATGTCGGGGTCGCCGAACGCGATCAGCCGGGTGGACAGGAACGCGAGGTCACCGGCGGATGCACGGAAGCGCTCGACCAGCTCGGCGCGCCTTCCCCTGGCCGAGCCGCGCAGCACAGTCGGCGCCGCCAGCCGGGCAGCTGGGCGCAGCGGGGGCGGCAGCCAGCTCACCGGGTCGACCCGGCCGGCCGCCGTGGAGATCAGCACCACTCCGGCCACGGTGGTCCCGAACAGCTCCGGCTGCTGGTCGGCCAGCGCCATGATGGTCATTCCGCCCATCGAATGGCCCACCAGGACGACGGTGCTCTTCGGCGGGACCGTCGCGGCGAGCACCGCGGACAGGTCGGATCCGAGCTGATCGATGCTGATGCGGCCCGGGCTGGACCGGCCCGACCGGCCATGGCCGCGCTGATCCCAGAACACCAGCCGCGCCTCCTGCGCGAAGTCCTGGCGCTGGTAGTGCCACACGTCCTGACTCAGGCAGTACCCGTGGCAGAACACGAGCGTGACCGGCGCGTCCTCCAGCCCGCTCACCTCCGCATATAGCGGCACCCCGTCATCGGCGATCACCGTGACCGCGCGGCCCCGCAGCTGGCCGAAGGGCTCGGCGGCGGCCGGATCTGGCTGCATGCGCAGCCGACCCACGGCGACCTTCTCGATTGCGATAACCGCACCGACGCCTGCGGCTGCGACCCCCGCGGCCACGCCGACGGTGCTAGTGAGCCGTCGCCACCGGGCCATCAGCTCTCCCGTCCACGGCCACCTCACAGCTGCTCCCAGGGCTCCGGGCGCTCCCGGTCCCTGTTACTCCCGAGTAAGTTCTTGGCACCTTACCGGTGAACCGGGAGACGATCTCGTAGGAAATGGTGCCGAGCTTGTCCGCCCACTCCTGGGCGGTCGGCTCGCCCTGGTCGCCGGGGCCGAAGAGGATCACCTCGTCTCCGGCCTCGGCCGGACCATCGCCGAGGTCGACAACGACGTGGTTGAGATTGACGGTGCCGGCGATCCGCACCCGACGGCCCCTGGTGAAGAACATGTCGGTCAGATTCGTGGCATTCCTCGGTACGCCCTCGTTGTAGCCGACAGGAACAATGCCAAGCGTCGACTCGCGCTCGGTCGCGTAGCGGTGCGCGTAGGACACCGGTGTTCCCGGCGGGACCCGCTTCACCTGGATGAGCCGCGCTCGCAGCGTCATGGCCGGGCGCAGCCAGTCTGGCGGGCCGCCGGGCGTCGTCGAGAGCCCGAACACGCCGCCGCCCGGCCGCACCAGGTCGAAGTAGCTTTCTGGCACCGCCAGCGTGCCCGGGGTGTTGGCCAGGTGCCGCACCTCGGGCTTACACCCGGCCCGCTCGGCCAGCCCGACCGCGGCCCTGAATGCCTCGAGCTGGGCGGCGGTCGCCGGATGACCGGGGATATCCGCGCAGGCGAAATGCGACCACAGGCCCACGACCCGGACGAGCCCCTCCGCCTGGGCGGCCAGCGCCGCGGCCACCAGGGCCGGCCAGTCCGCGGCGATCGCGCCGCCGCGACCCATGCCGGTATCGGCCTCCAGGTGCAGCCGCGCCGC
>JASHOV010000155.1 GCA_030038495.1 Streptosporangiaceae bacterium | reverse complement strand
CCCGTCACGAGAAGAAATCCCAGAACGGCCTCGGTGATTCCGCGCGCACCGTCGGAACCGAGCATCACAAAGCGGCGGGAGACCCGGTCTGCGATGACACCGCCAGCCAACAGGAACGCAACTTGAGCGGCGGACTCCGCAGCGAGCACGTAACCCAGGTCAGAGGCTGAGTGCGTGCGATCTAGTATGGCAAACGCCAAGGCCACTGGCACCGCCGCATTGCCCACGTAGGACACTGACTGACCAATAAGCAACAGCCGGAAGTCCCGTTCGCGCAGCAGACCCACGTCGGATATTTTGTCACGGTTCAGCACTGGCCTGCACCGTTCGTGCGTGATTAAGCGTTTGGGCGTCGAGTCCGATATCGTGATCAGCGCCGGAGGCTGATGCAGGTCGATCGGTCTGCTCAGGACAGCCTGCACACCGCCAGCTGGACCGACCCGAAGGTCACCTGGAGCCTGCGTGAATGTATCAACCAGAGCGGAAAGAACTCATTGTCAGCGTCGCTAGGGATCTCGATATGAGCGGTGCGTGGCGGCCCGGACCCTTCATCAATACGGTGCACGTCCAGAGCGTCGTGGCGCATGCTGTCAGCGCTGAGGATGATGGCCAGCGGACCGGTCGGCGGGTGACTGGCCGTGTCGCCTGTGAGCCTGAAGGTGACGGGAACGCAATCGCCAGGTTCATAGGCGCGCCGCTGGACGCGCGGTTCGATTCTCACTCCGCCCTGCACTACGTTGAAATTCGCGTCGCATTGCTGGCATTCACTGACGAGGCGGGCATCGCCTGCTCCCTGGGAGTCCTCGAACCGGTGCTCAGTAACTGCGGCCCCGCAGTGCCCGCAGTTCCTCAGCTCGGCGGGGCCGACGTAGATATAATTGCGATGCAAAGCGGAATGTAGATACATGGCGTTAACGGTGCATGCAAGTGTGATTAGCGCTTCATCCCATCGCCGCATAGCGGTGTCCAGTCGCGAATGGATGGCATCCGGCTCGTAGCTTCGGCCGAATTCCAGCGCAATATTGATATCCTCTAGCCCCGTCCACGCGGCAGCCTCGACCAGGCTTCCGCATCGGGCCAGTTCCTCAATCGCAGCGGTTTGCTCAGCGGTGGCGTCGGCGCAGAACTCGGTCAAGGCTCGATGCAAGCCGAGCGCGTTGCGTGCTCGTTGTAGCGCCTGTTGCAGGGTGGCGCGAAGCGCTCGCGCGCGTGCCTCGTCCTCTCTGGTAATAGCCGGGGCAACTATCGCGCGAGACCGCGGATCGAAGCTCGCTGCGGGCATGCCGGCCGCCTCGGCCGCCACGGCCCCATTGCCCGGGTCCGCTGGCGTGTCGTCGGGTTCCTCGAGCACCATGCTCGTGACCCGCACGGCAGGGTCCCCGGCCAGGGCAAAGGCACAGCCGCCCGGCGACCTGTAGGAGTCGTTCAGCGCCAGCGTCATGGCGCCGAGGCTCATCCCCGCGGCCAGGGCCGCTAGCACGGCTTCGTTCGAGTCCCAGCAGTCGTGCAGCTTGTCAAGGGAGCCGATGGCGGCGGCCGCGTAGCCGCGCAGCGCACCGGAGGCCAGGCTCGCATCTGTCGGGTAATGCTCGCCGGTAAGGTCAAATGTGCCGCACCCCATCAAGATCAGCACTAGCGCCTTAATCGAGCTGATGGGGGCCGACTGTCGCTGAAACCCGCTCACACCGCGGCAGAGCCCCCTGCCCGGATCGCATCCTCCCGCCAGCGTGCGCTCGCCCACTTTCTCGGCGGAGGTGGCCCCGCATACCGAATGCGAGCCGAGGTTCATGTGAGCCAGCCGCGACGGAGCGCGGATAGCCAGCACGCGCCAATCCGCGGCGAGCGTTGCAGCGACGTGGTCGGTACGCGCGACCTTCAGCTCAGCCAGTGCGCCGCAGCGAGCCGAGTCGGTATTGATGAGGCCGTCTGCCAGCGCTAGCGGGGCCAGGTGGGCCATGGTGAATTTCCTGAGCAGGAAGCCGGCTTCGCCGCTGGTGCCCGCCAGCACGAATCCGACCGGGGTGTGGGCTCGCGTCGCACGGTCCGTCCAATCCCGAACGATTCTGGTCGAGAGCTGGCCCGTTGTGCTCAGGACCAGGGCCGACGCCACATCGTCGCGGAAGAGAATCTGGCCGGCCGACGCATCGGC
The DNA here is from genome assembly GCA_030038495.1 of Streptosporangiaceae bacterium. Lineage (GTDB taxonomy): Bacteria > Actinomycetota > Actinomycetes > Streptosporangiales > Streptosporangiaceae > JAJYUU01. Next base: position 14,953 of record JASHOV010000155.1, on the reverse strand, counting down.
CGAGCAGACCGGACGACCCAGCAGCTGGCCGAAGGACTCCGCTTCAGCCCGGAGTATGTCATCGAGACAAATGACCAGGTCGTGCCCGAGCTCCGGAGCTACGGCACCAGGCTTCGCGTGCCTGCGGTACCAGTCAAGAACTGGCGGCCAGCCGGAGTCGCCATCAAAGGCGTGCGTGCTCAACTCTCTCCGTCCTGCTGGGCCGGCTCGAGGAATGCGGCGACTTCAGCAGGCGTCGGGCGGGTGAGCAGGTCGCGCACGGTGAGCGCGGCGCCGAGCTGCTCCCGGATTCTTGACGCCAGCTGCGCCGCCAGCAAGGAGTGCCCGCCCATCTCAAAGAAGCTGTCGTCCGGTCCGACGCTCGGCAGGTCCAGCACCTCGGCGAAGATTCGGCACAGGGCGACCTCGCGGCCGGACGACGGAGCCCGTGCAGGCGGCTGAGGAAGAAAGTCAGGTACTGGCAGGGCTGCGCGATCGAGCTTCCCGCTGGGCGTCAATGGAAGGTCCGTCATAATCGTGAAGGCCGCGGGAATCATGTGGGCGGGCAGAACAGCGGAAGCGTAACTACGCGCCACGGCCGGGCTCAGCGTGACGCCCACCGGCGTAACCAGGTAGGCGAGGAGGCGCTTGTCGGCCGGAGAGTATTCCGCGACGTCGACAATGACCCGGTCCACGAGCGGATGACCGGCAATGGCGGCCTCAATTTCTCCGAGCTCGATCCGGTAACCCCTGAGCTGCACCTGCCTATCCGTGCGCCCGACGAAGTCCAGCCAGCCGTCCCGGCGCCAGCGAACCACATCACCCGTGCGGTACATCCGGCGGCCGCTGCCGCCGAACGGGCAGGCCACAAAGCGCTCTGCCGTGAGTCCCGGCCGGCAGAGATAACCGCGGGCCACGCCCGCCCCGGCGATATACAGCTCGCCCGCCACGCCCGGAGCAACCGGTCGCAGCCAGTCATCGAGCACATAGGCCTGGGCATTCGCAACTGGCCTGCCGATGGCCGGTACGGGCCACTCGTGCCGAAGCCGGCAGTTAACGGCGTCGACAGTGCACTCAGTCGGACCGTACCCATTGAGGACCGCAATATTAGACCGGTCTCGCAACCTGGCCCACAGACGCTGCGGCACTTCTTCCCCGCCGAGAATCAGCAGGAGCTGCTGATCAGGGCCGAGCGATTCCAGCAGACCCGCCGACACGAGCGATTCGGCGAACGTGGGCGTGACGTCCAGGCAGTTAATGCCGGCCTGCTGGATGACGGCCAGAAAGCTCTCCGGGTCCCCCCGCGCGTCCTCAGCGATGATGTGCATCTCGTGCCCATCGAGCATCAACAGCGTGGCGTCCCACGACGCGTCAAACGACCATGACGCTGTATGCGCAACCCGCAGACGTGGCGGGTCGCCGCCGCACTGGGCCGGGTCGCGAAGCGACGCTATGGCCGCGCCGAACAGCTCCGAAGCCGAACTGTAGGTCAGCGCGAGGTTCGTGATGCTGGCATGCGTCACGATGACGCCCTTCGGCTTGCCCGTCGAGCCCGAGGTGTACATCACGTAGGCGGGATGGTCGGGGAGCAGGCGAGCCAGTCGGTCGACGTCACCGAGCGGGGCAGTCGCGAACGCCGCTATAGCGGCCTCCTGGTCCAGGGCCACCATGGGGATGCCCTTGTCGGGAAGCCCGATGATGCAGGTGCTATCTGACAGCACCAGGGCGGGGGCCGCATCGTCGAGCATGCCCGCCATGCGGAACGCCGGGTAGTGCGGGTCGATGGCGAGATACGCCGCTCCGGCCGTCAGCACCGCAAGCTGCGCGACGATCATGAGATCGTTGCGGGGCAATGCGATGGCGACGATGTGGCCTGGCCCGATCCCGCGACTAATGAGGAACCGCGCCGTGCTGTTCACCTGGGCACCCAGCTCGCGATAGGACAGCGTCCGCCCGCCGCACACGACCGCGGCGGCGTCGGGCTCAGCCCGAGTGGCGCGGTCAACCAGCTCAGGCACTGTCGTAGCGGCCCCGGTCACTGCGGTGTCGTTCCACCTCGTCAGGATCTGATCCCTTTCTCCCGGCAGCAGAACCTCGAGCTCGCTTAGGGTCAGGTCTGGATTCGCCGCCGCCGACTCCAGCAGGACGCACAGGCGCTGGACGAAGTTGAGTGCCGTCTGGGCATCGAACAGATCGGTTGCGTATTCGATTAGCCAGCTCAGCCCGGCAATCCCTCCATCCGGGCCGCGCTGCTCGTGATAGCTCAGCGCCAGGTCGAACTGGGCGATGCCGGTATGCACCTCAGTTGTAGTCGTCCGCAAGCCAGGCATCTCGAAGTCAGTCGCGTTATCAATTTCTGCGACCAGCATCACCTGGAAGAGCGGGTTGCTGGTCGCAGAGCGGACTGGGTTCAGTCGCTCGACGACCCAGTCAAAAGGAACATCTTGATGAGCAAGCGCGGCCAGGTTCACGGCGCGCGTGCGGCCAACCAGTCCCCGGAACGTCGGGTTCTCCGCAGTGCTGGTCCGGAGCACCACGGTATTCACGAAGAGCCCGATGACGTTATCGAACGCCGGGTCCGTACGGCCGGCAACAGGGACGCCCAGGGGGATGTCCGCGCCTGCCCCGAGCCGGGTCAGGAGCGCCGCAAGCGCGGCGTGGAGCACCATGAACAACGTCGCGCCGGTCGAGCGTGCGAGCGCATCCAGCCGGTCGACGAGTTCGGGTGCCGTCACGTACCGCACCGCACCGCCCCGGCCGCTGGGAGTCGCGGGGCGCTCGCGATCCGTCGGGAGCGCTATCCGCTCCGGCAGGCCGGCCAGCGCAGCTGCCCAGTACCCCGTCAATTCAGACCTCAAGTTCGGCCGCTCATGGTCAGCACCGAGAATCCCGCGCTCCCGCAGCACGTAATCCGCATAGTGCAGCGGGAGCGGACTCAAGGCTGGATCTGATCCACGTAGCCGGGCCCGATACGCGGCGGACAGATCACCGAGCAGCGCCCTGACCGACCAGCCATCCGCGGCAATATGGTGCAAGACCAGTACCAAGACATGTTCGTCGTCGGCGAGGCGGAACAACCAAGCTCGGATCGGCAACTCGCTCCGCAGGTCGAAGACGTGGCGGCAGGCGTCCGCGAGGGCGCCGGGCAAGGCGCCGGCCGCCGTCCCGGCGGTCTCGACGACCGGAGCGGCTTCGTCCGCGGCAAGTACACGCTGCCACGGTGCGCCGTCCGTCTCCTCGATGACTGTTCGCAAGCTTTCATGCCGTCGCACGACGTCGGCAAGCGCCGCGCGCAGTGCCGTCTCGTCAAGGCGACCTGACAGTCGCCAAGCCAGCGGGATGTTGTACATCGGGCTCGGGCCCTCGAGCTGACGCAGGAACCACATTCGCCGCTGCGCGAACGACAACGGCAATCGCTGGGGTCGGGCAACGGGCGTGACTGTCGGTGGACTGCTCATTCCGCGACGCAAGCCACGACGTCCTGTCGTGAGCACAGGATCGATTCCCTGCCGACTCATACTCGATAGTCCCCTTGCCGAGTTTCAGAATGCCTGGCCTGAGTCGTCCAGCATGCTTACCAGCCGCTGCGGTCCGTCGTGCAACTCGCTCCCTGACGCCGACAGGTTCAGCTGGATGCTGTCAAGATCCAGGTACAACCTGCTCCGCACATCGTCGAACCTCCGAAGACATAGTTTCGGATTGAGCCTCAGCCCCGCGGCGCGAATGGGTCTGAGCGACTCGGTGTAAGCGCCAGCTATGCCGGGCTCCTTCCCGAACCAGCGAAAGATCGAATATCCCGGTCACAGGGACGAGCTCCGGGGCAGCCGGAGCGTAGTGCTGACATGTGTCGACGACAAGCAGGTCGTCAAAGTTGAGGTACGCCACGCATGGGACGTCGACAAATTCTGCCCCGCTGCGGGCCGTGCCGGATGACACCCTGCAGAACTCCCGAACCTGAGGCCCGCCTCGACATTAAAGCTACGCATTAAAGCTAGTTGTCCTGTACGAAAATCGCAAGACGCCCGCCGGGCCCTAATGGTAGTAAAATGGAACCTAAGCCTCGACCACCCACCCGCCGTCGCGGGCGCGCCGCCCTGTCGTGGGCCGGGCTCCACGCGTGCAGCGGTACCTTGCCGATCGCCTCGGCGACCTCGTCGGTGATGGTGAACCCGACCGCGCACTGGCCGCGTCGGCCTTGGCCGGGTCAGCCATGAGCAACTGTGCGTGCCGCCGCCGCAATCGGCACGCATTAGCACCTGCCTGCGCACGCCCGTCTAGCTCACCCGACAATCCCGCCGCCAGTCCGGTAATCCGGGCGGTCTCAGTCAGCAGCACCGCGCCAGCATGGGACACGATGCCCCCGCGGTCGTCAGACACGGCTGCGCGACTCAGCTGCTTATTCGGCGCGAAAGTCCGAGGCTAGGCCCTGGCGAATGGACCGCCCGCCCTACCGTAGAACGGCCGATCCAGATATATTGGGTCATGTCGTCCTAGCGAGTACTCCGAGCCGGAGGCCGTCCGAGTGCAGCCCTGCCGCTCGTGCCGCCGATCTGACGCTCGCCGGACTGTCGGCTTGCGCAGCTCAGGTGACCTGCATCCATTGCGGTCGTAGTCCGGCATTCCTCCGACGAAGGGTGGCGGCCAGTGCTAGCAGCTCTCCTTTCCGGCCTCGGCCCGAGTTCGAAAAGCTCGTCCTACCTCGATGGGTCGCTATTTGACGCCACGCCTGACCCGGCCACATGCGCCATGCTCGCCAGGGCCGACTGCCGGGACTTTCGGCTGGAGGATCTTGATTACTGCACCGGCAGCACCGCTCGCCCACTGCTTCGGCCCCTGGCACAAGAGCCCGCGCACCTGACGACCTTCACGCTTGAGTCGATCCTGCAGCATAGCGGCCACGATCACGTCCATGTACCGATGCGGGCGGTCTGGGACGACATCTCGCCAGGACATCTCGGCGCGGTCGATGTCGTGTTGCTCTCGACGACCTACATCTGGAATCTGCGGATGCTGAGCGAGGCGATGACCTGGATCGGCAAACATCTGCCTGGCCTGCCGGTTGTTGCTGGCGGCCAGTACACCAATCTGAAGTATTCCGTCGCTATGGCCCGACATCCCGAGCTAACGGCTATTGTCCGCGGCGACGGAGAAGTTGCGCTGCCCGCGTTTCTCGACGCACTCGCGGCCCGCCGGAATTTCGATGTCGTACCCAACCTGGTCTGGCGCGACGACAAGCAGATCAAGATCAACCGGATCGAATACATCAACCTCGACGAATTCCCGTCGCCATCGTTTCCCGGCCCCTTGCGGGTCGTGCCCTATGAATCGATGCGAGGCTGCCCGTTCGACTGTAAATTTTGCGGGTTCCCGCTCGCCACCCCGGAGTGGCGGTACAAGTCGGCTACGAAAATCAGGGACGACTGGCTGACATATGCCGAAGAGAACCAGGCGGGCGTCATTGAGGCCATGGACTCTACGTTCACTGTGCCGCCGACGAGGCTGCGTGAGCTGTTTGAGATTCTGCCGAGCACTGGAGTGCCGTGGGAGTGTTATAGCCGGGCCAACGTCATTAAGTCTGCTGACTTTGTCGAGAAGCTACTTCAGTCGCACTGCTTCCGTCTGGTTATAGGTTTTGAGTCCATGAATGAGCAAACACTCCGGCAGATGAGCAAGCGCGTTACGGCGGCGCAAAACCGCCGGGCCCTCCAGCTCCTACATGGCAGCGGAATGGATTACTCCGTGTGCTTCATTGTCGGGTATCCAGGCGAAACTCATGACCAGTTCAACGACACCCAGCGCTTCCTTGTTGATGAGTACCATGGCCGTTTCCAACTCCATTTGTTCGGCATGAGTGACGAAACCATGCCGTTGTGGAGCGAGCGAGAACTCCTGCAGATCCGTGTCGACGATCCCTACGACTCAGACTCCGCCTGGTCACATGTCGGCATGAATAGCCGAGAGGCGGAGACTCTTCGCGCTGGCACGCTCGATCGGGTCCGCCGGACGAACGACCAAGCGGTCTTGCTTTACTGGCAGGGCGTTTACGAAGAGCCACTGCTCCCTGGTACGTCGGCAGCAGCCAGCATCTCGATCGAGAAAGCCATCGAGAGGCTCGCGATGGTTGCACGCGATCATTCCGATGTCGACGCCGGCGCTGCGGCCGTCCGTGCCCAGCTCGACTCGCTCGCACGGCATGACGTTCGGTGGCGCGAGCCAGTGCTCCCGGGCCGGTAGCAAGGCAAGGTGGCAACCCCTCGTTCCAGCGCCCGCGTCGGGTCAGCGAAGGATATGTAACGGATGAACACAGCGCAGCCGGTCGGTTCACATGACGAGTGGAGTCAGCTCGAGGAGGTTATTGTCGGCGCGCCGTACCATCTCGACTACCATACCGACACGTCCTTCCGGCTGTTCTTCTATGACAATCTTGGCGATCCGGCAAATCGCGAAGTCTTTCACCGTCCGAATTTCAAGCCAAATAATCGGCTGAAGGAGGAGTGCCTGGAAGACATCGCGTCGTTCATCGATATTCTCGACCAGGCCGACGTTACCGTGCGCAGGCCCGAGATGCTCAACCATGTCCCGGAAACTAAGACCCCGGCATGGACCGCTCCGATGGGCCACGCCATGATGCCTCGCGACCTGTTCCTGGTCGTTGGCGATGAGATCATCGAGACCCCGCCCATGGTGCGGTCCCGCTACTTCGAGTCAGATCTCTACCGGGAACTTTTCACCGAGTACTTCAACGCAGGCGCGAAGTGGACTGCCGTCCCGAAGTCTCGCTTGCTTGATCGCAACTTTGACTACAGCTACGTGGCGCGAAGCGGATACGACGGCGACGTGCCTGTCGATTTGTTCCCGGAGATCATGTTCGACGCCGCGCAGATAGCCCGGCTCGGCAGGGACCTCGTGTTCAATGTCTCGACGGAGAATCACCGCATGGGTGCCCGGTGGCTGTCACGTCATCTTGCCGGCTCGCACAAGGTCCATGTCGTCGAGATTACTGACAACCACATCGACGGCAAGCTGCTGCCGCTCCGCCCCGGTGTCCTGCTGATCCGGGACGACGTCAACGTGGATGCCTTGCCGGAAGGCCTGCGGAGCTGGGATTTCATTAGATACGCCGAGTTCGAGGAACCCGTCGAACTCGAACAGGACGGTGTTCCGTTCCTGGCATCCCAGTCAATCGGCATCAACGTCCTGTCGCTCGACCAGGATCACGTCATCGTGCAAGACATCCAGCAGCCCCTAATTCGCGACCTAGAGAAGGCTGGCTTCACGCCCATACCGTGCCGCTGGCGCCACGGGCGCAGCCTCGGCGGCGGCTTCCATTGCGTGACGCTCGATGTGCGGCGCCGCGGCGAGCTCGTCAGCTACTTCTGACAGCGAAGGCGGAGATCGAAGATGGCGCTGGCGTGTGTCGGCGGCCGTGCGTTCACACACGACTCGGCCGACCTCAGACTACCCTGTCCGCGAAGATCGATTTGCGCTGGTGCGCGACGATCACGGTGAAGGGCGGCGGTAACGGATGAGACGTCACATCTTGCCAGTGATCTAGTGATTAGCTATCCTTATCGCCATGACAACTCCTGGGCTCGCGCCTAATCCTAGGCCCGCAATTATGTTCGTCGATCCCAACGACGATAAGCGGGAGAACGTCGACCCAAAGCTCGGCGATGAGCGGACTACGCTCATTTCTCATCTCCGCTGGAATCGTCAGACAGTAGAACTGAAATGCGAAGGGCTCGATGCCGACCAGTTGGCCCGTCGATGTGTACCGCCATCAACTATGTCGTTGCTCGGTATCATCCGCCACTTGGCCGAGGTAGAGCGCCGATGGTTCCGGCTCTGGATGGCCGGGCGCGAGGCCCCGCCACATTTCTATTCGCAAGCGGACCCGGAAGGTGATTTCGACAGCGCGATCGCGGACCCGGAAGTTGTAGAGCGGTCCTTCCGGGTGTGGCATGAGGAGATAGCCGAGACCGACAAATATCTCGAAGAAACCCCCGACCTGGGCACCGCGGGCTTCGTACCGCACGAAGGGCCAGTCTCGCTGCGGGAAGTTCTCGTTCATGTCATCGAGGAATATGCGCGGCACGTTGGTCATGCGGATCTCTTCCGTGAGACGATTGATGGTCGTATCGGCATCTAATTGATGACTGAGATCGTGCCGCAATTGTCTCGTTGATCCGGCTCGGTTGCCAACGCCGTGCAGGAAGCAGGTTTCGGCCCTGGCGTTGCGCGCCCCTGATGGCAGCGCGCAACGCCGCGTCTCGTCCTGCGGACGTGCTGTCAAGGAGACGTGGTGTTCGCTCTGAAAGCGGCTGAACTCTTCGATGGCGTGTTCAGCCGCGCTCTGTCGCAGCCCTGCATCCTCATCGACGAGGGCCGCATCATCACCACGGTTCGTGATCTTGGCGACCGGGGATTCGTGCTGTTGCCGTTCCGGGGTGAATTCGCCCCGAGTCCAGTCGCTGACCCGGACCGGTTGCTATCAGGTCCGCCGACTATCAGCGGGCGCGGCTATTGCCGGTTTCTCGGAGGGGGAAGCTGATCGTATGGACGGCGTGCGGTCGGCGGTCAGGACCCACTAGCGCAGGGCGTTGACGTGATCAAGGCGATGGTCACCGGCCGGGAGCTGGCGCCCGGCCCGGTCAGCGACAGGGTCCAATATCGCTATGCCGAACTCCGGGCACTCGCGGATGAGGCACCTGCTCGCGGCCTTACGGTGATGACGAGTGACGCAACGTGCACCCGAGGCCTCCCCGAAGCGGTAAGTGCTGGTTTTGACGGCATCGAGCATGGCCTGATCATGGCAGCGCAGCATGACGCGTGCGTGATCGATGCGATCGCCGAGGTCGGCGTCGACGTTGCGGTCACGCTGGTTTCAGGATTGCGCCGATAGCGAATAGGCCGCACCGCTTAGAACGAACTTCGCCACAAAGGAAGGGGATACCGATGACAGACAGTCCGTGGCCCGACAGATTTGAGATGATCTTGCGCCGGCACCTGCCTCTTCTAGGGAACGATCCCATCGATGGCGACCGGCTGCTGACCAAACTGGGGCTCGACTCCCTGGCAATAGTGAGCGTGACAGTAGATATCGAGGACGAGTTCGAGGTGGAATTTCCTGACGATTACCTCAATCTACAGACGTTTGGGACTGCAGGGACTCTCTGGGCCGCAGTGGATCTGCTGAGCTCTCATGAGTGCGGCACGGAGCGCTCGGATGCCCCGATGATCGTCGACGAGGGCGCCGCGCACAATTAAGTGCGCTCCCGCCGTCACCGGCTGGGGTGGCGTGGTTCACGACCATGATGGGCCTTGGTCCGATTCGGTTGGGTTTGCTATAAGCGTACAGTGACAACGTCCTCGACCCTCAATAACACGCTCGGTGGGGCGGTTCTTGCCCATCGAGATCACCATACTAGAAGAACGACAACTGCATTTACATCAGGCATTCGGGAACCGTAGGATTGAATTCGGAAACCTGACTGCATCACTATATTGCGCCTCGGCTTCCGGGTGGAGAGGAATATCAGCCATTGACCGGGTCAATCGTTGCCGGAGTCATCGATCAAGCGGCCAGACAGGGCGAGAGTACTGCTATCGAGTTCAAGGGGCAGTGCATCACCTATAAACAGCTGATCGCCGAGGCCCAGGTCATCGCCACACTGATCGAGCGTAGCCCCACTGCGGGTCCGGTCGCGATATACGCGCATCGTGACCCCTCAACAATCGCGGCTATCATCGGAGTGCTCATGGCTGGCCGACCTTACCTCCCGGTGAACCCGGCAGACCCGGCGAACAGAAGGCGGGTGATGATGGACGCCGCTGGTGCGGAATTCATCATTGACACGACTGGGATGCACTCCTCTTTTCCTGCTCCATCTGGAGAGATCAGGAACGCGGATTCTTCCCGGTGCGCCGGGTTCCGTGACGTGGATTCTGACGATCTCGCCTACGTTTTCTTCACTTCGGGATCCACTGGCGCTCCAAAGGGAGTCCCCCTCAGTCACGGGAACGCAGCAGCGTTCGTCGATTGGGCGCGGGCGCGGTTCGCCGTGTCGAGCGAAGACCGGGTCGGTGTCTACTCCCCGCTGTATTTCGACCTGTCAACGTTCGACCTGTTCGTAGGGCTCGGATCTGGTGCCACGCTCGTGCTCGTTCCCGACGACCTGGTGATGTTCGGGCGCGCCGTACAGGCGTATCTACGGGAGCACAGCATCACCATCCTGTATACCGTGCCTTCGGCGCTGTCGTCCCTGCTCGCAGGGTCGTCGCCCGAGTTCCCTGACCTGCGGCTCCTGATACTGGCCGGCGAGGCCTTCCCCAGTCGCCGCCTTGACCAGGTACGCAGCTGCGCGCCAAGTGCCAGGCTCTTCAACCTCTACGGGCCGATCGAAGCGAACGTCGTTACCTGCTTTGAGGTCACAAGCAAGGTCGCCGCGGGCGAGCCGATTCCCATCGGCGAGCCGTGTAGCGGAGCCGAACTCATGGTAGACGCCCCCGACAGCCACGGCGTGGGCGAACTAGTTGTGTCCGGACCGTCGGTCTTCACCGGCTACCTAAGCCGACCCTTCGCGCCGCCTTGCCCATTCATGATCAAGGACGGAAGACGCTGGTACCGCACCGGAGACCTGGCTCAGCGGGACGGCAGTACCTTCCTGTTGCGTGGACGTATCGATTCCCGGATCAAGCGACGCGGATACCGGATTGAGCTTGACGAGGTAGAGATGGTGATCGGTTCTCTGTCACCCCAACTGGCTGCGGCCGTGGTGTACGTGCCCGACAGCGATGGGTCAGGACAGTTGCACGCGTTCGTCGCCACGCCCGGACCGCAGCAAGTGACCCAGGCGGACGTTTTCGAGCAGTGCGCCCGCGGCCTACCGAGATATATGTGGCCAGACCGGGTACATTTCCTCCCAGCCCTGCCGACCGGGAGGACCGGGAAGGTCGACCGGCAACGGCTGCGCGAACTGGCTGACAGCACGTCGCCGCCTTCCTAACCGACCAATTCTCGGTCTACACAGCAGAGGTCAGCGTGATCGCCTTCGTCCTTCGCATTGGGAGTCCCTCGCCCGGCCTCGACGCCGCAACGGCCGCCAAGCTTAGCGCATTCGCAGGCCTCCATTCCCCGCGTACCTTTGCCGAGGGTGGGGCTTGGAGTTCGGCCGACAACGCGATCTCCTGCCAGTGGGTTGCGCACGCACCTGCGGAACTTGGTGGTGTTCGTTACACCTATTCAGCCGGTACACGATTCGCGCTTTTCGCCGGCCGTCCTGTCATCTGGGGCCGCCAGCACGCCGACGGTCTCGGTGCGATCGATCCCTCCACCTATCTCGGGGCTCCGCTTGAATTGCTGGAGCGGCTTGACGGCAGATTCGCGATCATCGACGTCGCAGGCAGCGCCGTGCGCCTTGTCACGGATCCCGTCGGCCTACTGCCAGTCTTCGTCTCCCACCGGAACGGTGCCTCCTGGCTAAGCAATGTGGCCCCGCTGATTAGCGAGGCCACGGATCCGGTCAGGGAGACTGCACTGGTGGCATTTCTTCTCACCGGCAATGCCATCACCGGCGAGCCGATGAGCAATCGCGTCAGACGAGTCGAACCAGGCACCCTCACTACGTTTTTTGCCGACGGACAGCAGAGTGCCAGCCCTCTCAACCGCGTGTCCCCCGATAACTTCCAGCAGGGTCCGCCAGACTACGAGCAGGCGGCGCGCGATCTTGTTGCCGTAGCGGCCGCATTCGCGGATTGGCCGGATCGCGAGCGCTCCATCGAGCTGAGCGGCGGACACGACTCCCGGCTAGTCGGCGCGGCCCTGCGGATGGCCGGAGTCAAGGCTTCGGCGATGAGCATGGCCATTGAACACACACCCGGCTATCCGCTCACCGAAGACGTGGAACTGGGCCGAGTTATCGCCGGATTGCTTGGATTCGACCACCAAATTCTATATATAGATGACTCGAGCGCAATATATCGCTCCACGGACGCCGTGGCCACTCTCCTCAATGCAAGCTCGCCCGGCACAATCGCATGGAACGATATTCCGGACCTGCTTCTAGAATCGCCGCCTCACGCGCCCCGTCCCGCCCTGGTCTTTGACGGGCTCGGCGGTGAGGTCGCGCGCGGAGCGTTCGATCATCAGTGGGGCCGTGCGGGGAACTTCGACGGTTACCGAAACACACAGAGCAAGCAGGGACTCGTCGACGGCCTCATGCAGCGATATATCCCAACGCATGTGCAGCCGCTCGCAACGCCCCTAGCCATCGATATGTTCCGCATGTGGCTAGCGGATTTTGTCGAGCGAACGACCGGCGAAGGGTTCGCACTCTGCGATGTGCCGGAATTGTGCTTTATCCGATGGATCGGAACGTGGCACGGGATGAAGACGACACCGTACGAATACCGCCAAGACGGGATCTCGCCTCTCATCAGCAGGCGGTTGTGGACATCCGCGCTCAGCCAGCCACTTGAAGATCGTATGAATGGCCGATTTCATCGGGAGCTTACCTCACTGCTCGGCCCGGACCTTCTTGACACCCCGTACTGCAGCCGGAGCGCTCATTACGGTGGACGTCAACAGCGAATACGCGATCGCTGGTGGCTACGCCACCGTGCGGAAATCGAGACTCGCGCCGCTTCGGAGCGCGGCACCCGCACTAACCAGGACCCAGTCGCTGGCATCCAGCGCCGGGTCAAGGACCGAATGTCGGCAGCGAATGACCACCCTGTCTGGAAATACCTCGACGCCAACCGTGTTACAGAGATCCTCAATGCCGATCCGATCCGTTTCCGACGCGACATCCCGGCCAGGCAACAAGTCTGGCGACTTGCCACCATCTTGAGCTGAGCAGGCGAGTGGGAGTTGTGCCAGCCGCCCGCAGCCGGCATTAACTGCCTGGACGTCACACCCACGTTCGCCGAATCGCTCGTGTCGGCGGGTCTGCTGGAATCGCTCGGCCCTGATCGGCAGCTCCTGCTGATTCTCGGCGGGGAAGAAGTGCCGCAGCGTCTGTGGGCCAGGTTGCGAGACCGGTCTAATATTGCGGTCTTCAATGGGTACGGTCCGACTGAGTGCACTGTTGACGCCGTTAACTGCCGACCGCGACTCACGGCAGAACGCTTTGTGGCCTGCCCGTTCGGTGGCAGCGGCCGCCGTCACGCTAAGCCCGGCCGTGGCGCGTAGTTACGCTTCCGCTGTTCTGCCCGCCCACATGATTCCCGCGGCCTTCACGATTATGACGGACCTTCCATTGCCGCCCAGCCGCCATTCGCGATCCTCCCGTCCAGGAAGTCCTGCCAGTACGAGGTGAACCGCTCGACCTGGCCCGGGAAGCTCGGATCCGCCTCGCGCACCAGCCGAGCGATCGAGCGCAGACGCGCGCCGCCGCCCGGTGCTCCGACGAATCGATGCAGCTCGGGCCGGAAGTACAAGAGGAACAGCAGTTCCGGCTCGGCGGCGGGTCCAAACACCTGCGGCGGTCGGCGGGCCTGGCCCGCGTAGAACTCGGCGAGCGGGCGCGGCTCCGGGCCGTCAGGCGCGGGCGCGCGCGCCACATCAAGCTGGAATCTCCGCCGGCCGATGTACGCGATTTCGATGCCCTTGCGCACGCAGAAGTTCAGGGCCTCCCCCGCGTCGTTCACAATCGGCTCGCCGCGATCGTTAAGGGAGGTGTTGCAGATTGCGGGGATGCCGGTCGCTGCGTGGAAAGCGACGAGTGCCCTCAGCAGGAATGGCTCGTCCGAAGCTGAAAGCGTCTGGATTCGCGCGGTGCCGTCGAGATGCAAGATTGCCGGTACGAGCGGCTGGCGCTCAGGCGCCACTGGAAACGTCTCGAGCATGAACGGCGACGGCCTGCCGCCGACGAACCACTCGCCGACTTGGTCCTCCAGGACGATCGGGGCGACTGGACGCCACCATTGGCGCTGCTTTATCCGGTTCAGGATCCGCTTGGTCTCCGAACGGGTCGGATCGCCGAGTATGCTTCGGTGGCCGAGCGCCCGGGGCCCCACCTCGGCGGCGCCATCGACCCAGGCGACCGGTTGACGCTGCAGGTCCTTGACGAAGACGCCCTCATCGAAGTCCTGCACGTCAACGATCCAGTGCTTCCACCGGGTGACGGCGGCCGATGCGTGTAGTCGGCTCTCTCCCACGTATGGCAGGCGCGTGACCAGCTCCCGGGTGCGCAAGTCACCCCGCGCATAGAAGCCGAGCATCCCGAGGCCGAGCGCCTGGCCGGAATCATTTGCGCAGGGCGGAGCCAGCAGGCCACGGAAGCCATACATGCTCAGCAGGCATGAGTTTGTCGGGCAGTTCAGCGCAAAGCCGCCTGACAGTGATAGGTAGGCATCCTCAGGCCGGATTCCGCCCTGGTCGAGCAGCATGTCAAGGTTCCGTCTGGCGATCGCGATCGACTCTGCCTGAATGATCTTCGTGACTGCGCTGGCCACCAAGTCGTCACGAGTGAACTCGCCTTCCGGGCACGAGTAGCCGGAACCGATCTCGTCACGGGCCCGCTCGATCAACGCACCGACGAGCGCGTAGCACTTCTCCATCAGCGGGTGACCGCCCCAGTAGCGCTCGCACGCCAGGACGCCGGGGTCACAGTTGATCGCTAGAGGCGAGGCGTGCGCCAGCGCCATGAGGGTCCCCGACTCTTGACCGAAGTGCCGCTCCGCAGCCTCCCACAGCAGACCAGGTGACTCGACCGGTACGAGCGTGATCTCGCCCTGCCGCACGAGCGCGCCGGCGTACCAGTTGTCGCCGAGCACCTTGGTCTCGAGGGTATAGTCAGGGCCTGCGTCCATCGCCAAAGCGACAATCGCTGAGTCCCGCAGTCGCGCGCTGTCCAGGCAAATCCCGGAGAAGAGGTGGGCGAGGCTATGTATCGGCAGCCCGTGGCAGTCGAATTCCGGCATCTGGGTGGTTCCGCGCAACCCTGGGGTACCCCAGATGTCGGTCACCTCGTCG
>JASHOV010000154.1 GCA_030038495.1 Streptosporangiaceae bacterium | reverse complement strand
TGTCCCCGTCGCTTGTCACCAGGAGCACCGACCGCTGGCCGCTGGCGGCGTTCGTGCTGACAAGTGCCCAGCCCGCCAGCGATGAGGAGTACTGGAGCGGATCTGCCGACCCACCGTTGTCCACGCCCACGCGCCCGAGCGACGTCCCGAGGCTAGCGAATGACAGATTCGGCTGCAGGAAACTCCAGCTCCGGCCGGCATCGGTAGTCGTGTAGAGCCGGCCGCCGCCCCAGTACCGCCACTCGACCCGACTCAGCACGGCGAACGGCTCATCGCCGGGTCCGACGCAGTCGGCACACGCTGAACCCTCGGCGGGACTGCCCGGCTGCGAATACGCCGGCTCACCGGCGAAGGGCGTCGCCTGGGCGAACCAGGTCCGGCCGCCATCGGTCGTCCTTTCCGTAACGGCGCTGCCGGCCGCGGGCACCGCAAGCAGCACCCCGTCCTGGCCGGCGAACACGGGCAGGGTGAGTGAGATCCAGGTGCCCGGCTTACTGGTGCCGCCGGCCGATGACCGCGGCAGCGGGACAGGCTGCCAGCTCACACCTCCGTTCGCGGTGCGATAAAGACTGCCGCCGCCCGCTCCAAGGCCCCAGCCCACGGCCGTTGAGGAGAACGCGGCATCAATCACAGGAGCATCGCGATCTGCGATCGTCCAGTGGGCGCCGCCATCGGCCGAGGAGAGCACGACGGACCGCTCCGGCTGGCCTGATCGGGCATACGGCTGGACCAGGACCCATCCGTCTGATCCGTCGATGAAACTCACCTCGGCGCTGTTCCAGCCGCTGGGAAACAGCGATGCAGGCAGGGAAACGGACTGCCAGGTCGACCCGCCGTCGGCGGTTCTGTCCACTTGCAGGCTGTTCTCTCTGCTGGCAACGAGCCATCCGAGCCGCAGGCTGAGGAAGTCGATGGCCGTGTAGTCAGCCAGCGGATCCCCGCCACTTGGCGGCGTAACCTTCTGCCAGCGTCCGCCGCCGTTGCCGCTCAGGAAGAGGCCGTCACCGTCGAGCACCCACAGCTGGCCGGGTCCGACCACACCGATCGAACCCACCGGTGCGCCGCCCGAGGCAGCAAGTGCTTGCCGCCCGGCCGCGAAGGCAGCGGCGTCAGCGGCGTCAGCGGCGTTAGCGGCCGAATGGACCTGGCTCGGGCCGGTCTTGCCGGGGCGGCGAGTACCTGATGACGCGATCACCGGCACCAGCAGACCGGCGACGAGGGCGACGACGGCCAGGCCAGTAGCGCTGAGCGTGAAGCGGACATGACGGCGTCGCCGAATGCGGCGGGCCAGTTCGATCGTCGGCGGTGCCTCGCCCACGGCAATCGCCTTTGCCAGGTCAGCGAGGGCGCGATTGCTGTCAGCCATGGGTTGTCACCCCGTCGTTATCTTGATCATCTAGCAAGGAACGGAGCTTGCCGCGGGCGGCGTGCAAGGTCGCCGCGACAGTGCCAGGGGCGACGCCCATGATCCTGGCGACCTGTTCCTGCGGAAGATCGGCGATGTAGCGCAGGACGATCGCCGTGCGCTGGCGTGGCGGCAGTGAGCGAACGGCGGCCCACAGATACAAGTAATCCTCGGCGACCGGAGGTGGTGGGAGCGGGTCCAGGGCAACGAGGCGCTCAAGGCGCGCCCGCCGCTGGCGACGGCGGAGCAGGTTCAGGGCCACGGTGTATGTCCAGCCCGACGGCGATGACATGGCACTGACCCGATCCCACCGGGCGAGCGCACGGGCAAATGCCTCGGCGGCGGCGTCGGAGGCAACTTCGAAATCGCCTCCGACGACGGTCAGCACTCGTACCACGCGCGGATACTGGCTGCGATACCAGGTATCGAACAGCGCCTCGCGGCCGTCGTCAGTCAACCGCGAACGCTCATCGCTCATACCGGCCGCATCCATCGCTGGTCCTATCGTCGCGAGCATCCCCAATAAGTATGTAAGTCACGAGCAGCCCGGATCCTTTACCACGGCGACGACTGCCCGGCCCGCCCGCACACGTACTGCGCCTAAACAAGGGCAAGCAGGGCCTCGATGCCAATGTCGGGCCGAGTCGGATTGCAGGTCGGGCAGCGCGGACCTGGCCCCGGAATGTTGAGCCAGAAGCCGTCGGCGACGGGCCGGACTGCCCGGATCGCCGCCACGATCTGGCCGGCACTCACCGCGGCGCCCGGCGGGTTCGTGGACACGCCGGCCAGCAGCCCGATCTGCGGGCGGGCCGCCCGTGCTTGCGCAGCGGCCGCGGTGACGAACGAGGCGTAGCCGCCGGTGTCCCGCTCCAGGCTCTGCGCCTGCAACTCGAGCACGTCCGCGTACATGGCCAGCCGGCCGGCCAGGCCGAGCTCAAGGAACAGCTGCGAGCGCGGTGCCCGGCTGCCCGGCGCGAGCACGGACGTGAGACTGAGCGCAGGCGCAACGATCAGCTGCAGGCCCGCTGGCCGCGCCGCCCGCGCGGCCAGCGCGGCGGCGGCGACCGGGTCGAGCTGCTCGGCGACGGGCGTGAAGGGCCACGCCTCCGGGTC
>JASHOV010000153.1 GCA_030038495.1 Streptosporangiaceae bacterium | reverse complement strand
CCGCGCAGCGGCATCCGCCGCGCGCGGATCCCGTGCCCCGCGGCATCCGTCGTGGTCGGTGTCTGCTCGGTCATTTGCCGCCTGAGTGTAGTTCGTCCGAATGAGGCAGCCGGAGCAGAGAGCACAGCCTGTCAGCCGGCCAGCGAGCACCGCCGGTCAGCCGGCCAGCGAGCCGACGGGGCCGGTGACAGCGACCTGGCCGAGCCTCTCCTCGTAAGCGCCCAGATCCGCCTCGCCCGACGGCAGCACCGACGACGCGAGCGCGACGGCGTGCCGCAGCATGTCCGGCCACGACCAGCCCAGCGCGATGCCGGGCACGAATCCCGCGACCAGCGCGTCCCTGGCGGCATCGCCGTCCAGGCTGCCCTGGCCGGGCTCGGCTCGCCACTGGCCGGCCGGGGTCAGCGCGGTCACCCCGTTGCCTGTCATGATCACCACGGGCCTCCCTGTCCCGTCCGCCTCGGGGCCGACGTGCAGGTCGCCGATGTCCGCACCGAGCTGATCCGGGATGACCAGGGCCGGACCGCGGTCGGCCGCCCGCAGCAGCGCGTTGCCGCCCGCCTCCAGGATCGCAGGGACGCCCGCGCCTGCCGCGTAGCTGACGAACGAGCCGTAGATCTCCTCGGGCATGCCATCGGGGAGGCTGCCGCATAGCACGACGGCGGTCGCCCCGCCGAGCAGGTCGAGGAAGTCGGCGGCCAGCCGGCCGAGCTCCTCGGTGGTGATGTACGGCGCCGGCTCGGCGAAGCCGGTGCTGACGCCGGCCGTACCGTCCGCGATGTCCACCAGCCGGCGGGACTCGGCCGCGATCCGGGTGAACTGGGTGGCGATCCCGGCCCTGGCCAGCTCGGCTCGGATGAGCTCGCCGGTCGAGCCGCCGGCCAGCCCGGCCGCCACCACCTCGTGCCCGAACGTGTGCAGGTGCCTGGCCACCGCGAGCCCGCGTCCCCCGGTCCTGTAGCCGACCCGGCGGACCCGGTTCACGGTACCGGGGATTACCCGCTCGGCGTCGTACTCCACCCGCAGTGTCGGGTTGAGCGTGACGGTCACAATCACCCGGCTACCTCCGCGGCCACCAGGGCGCCGAGCTCCCAGCGGGCCTCCGGGTCCGCCTTGCCGGGCGCGCCGGTGACGGTTACCGCGGGCCGGACCGGCCGCCGCCCCGGGTCGGCGGCAATCGACTCCACCGCCCGCACCGCACCGCCGGTGTCGCTCGCGCCGTGCACGTCCAGGCCGTACGGCCGCTTGGTCGTGGCCGCCAGGCACAGGAAGCAGATGGGGTCGAAGACATGCCTGAGCGCGCCGGACATATAGCCGATATTAGGCTGCATCTGGCCCCTGCCGTCATTGATGCTCGACGGCCACGGCCGCTCACCAGGCATTTTGCCGGGCCGCCATGCTCGATGAGGGTACCCTCCGACGGTACCCGGCGCCCCGTTCCCGTGCATGTTCCGTGGTCACTCGCGCGGATCTCCGCCGGACACTGCGCGCGGCCGGAACATCCGCTTGTCGATGATCGCCCGGGCCCGCTCGTGGGAGTTCCGCAGAGACCCTCACCCGCCTCGGCCACACCCGCGAGGCCGCCGGCGATCTGAGTCAGGCCCGGCAAGCCTGGCGCGACCGGGCCTATACAACGATCCTGGGGATGGTCGGGTCGATGCGGGCGATGTCGCGAGGGTCGCTAGTGACGATTGCATGCTGCCGCTGTCTAGCGCACAGCACGACGTGCACGTCAACGACGTCATCATGACCGCTGCTTGCGCACATCAGCCCCACGCTTCGGGCCACGCTCAGCGTCATGACCGCGACGTCAACGTCGGGAGACTTGAGCAGCCTGGCGAGTCGAACCTGACGAGGGCTCCGCCAGGCTTGCGCGATTACCTCGGCCGGGACACAAATGGTTCCGCCCCGTCGCCAGGCAGCTTCCAGGCGGGCCTGCATTGCTATCGCCTTGGCCGGTTGGTCCAGCGCCAGCAGGGCCCCGGTATCGAGCGTGAGCCCGGACGTCGCAGGGCCGTTCAACCAGCCATCCTGCCGCTTGGCCTGGCTGATCCGGTGAGACCGACCTGGTCGAGCTCGGTCTCAACCTGTCGCCGCGTCTCTTCGGGAACAGGCGTCTCGTCGCGCCAGGCTGCCAGGATCTCGTCCAGACGCTCGCGCTCCTGATAGTCCTCCAGCGCGGTGGCAACGTAGGCGCTGACCTGCCTCTCGCCGCCGGCGGCTCGCTTGATCTTCTCGACCAGCTCGTCGGGAAGGCTGACCGTAATGCGTTTCATACAAAAATCATACTCTCGAACGGCCATGCTGGTGCAGGCAGCTACTGGCTCTGGAAATGACCGGCTCACATTCCTGCTCAGCACCGCCACTACGTGGCATTTTTCTGACTTGCAGGATCTAAATATCGGTAGGCTGTGCCTCCTGGTTGATCAGCCCGCGGGCGGCCGGGACACGGCCTGTCACGGGCCGGCCAGGAGACGGAGCTCACAGTAGTGGCAAGCACGTACATAGTTGAGTCGACGGCGGCAACGGTGCGGTCTGGGTTCCTGGACCCGGCCGCGAAGCCCGTCGCGTCCATCGCACCCGGTGACACAGTCCGGTATCCGGACACCTGGACGCACTGGGGGAACGAGGCGAAGTTCGGGATGAGCTTCGCTGACCGGGAGCCGCTGCGGCACCGGTATCCGAACGGCCCGTACTCCATGATCGGGCCGGTCGAGATCGCCGGCGCGCAGCCCGGCGACGTGATCGAGTGCAGCATCACGGCGCTGCGCACGATCGGCTGGGGCTGGAATTCCTTCCCGCTGGGCGTGGGTGCGCTGCCGCACGACTTCGCCGAGCCATACGTGCACTACTTCACCTTCGACGACGCCCGGACGACGGCGGAGTTCACGCACGGCATCAAGCTGCCGATGGCCCCGTTCCTCGGCGTTGTCGCCGTTGAGCCGGCCGGCGATGACCCTGTCAGCGCGATCTTGTCCGGCCCCTACGGCGGCAACCTGGTGCTGCGGGACCTGACCGCCGGCAGTCACCTGTTCCTGCCGGTGGCCAAGGCCGGCGCAAGGGTCTGGACCGGCGACGTGCACGCACTGCAAGGCGACGGCGTGGTCGACCAGACTGCGATCGAGACCGCTGCCGAGAACCTCACGATCCGCTACGACCTGCACAAGGACGTGCCCCTGGGCGGCCCGCTCGGCGAGACCGAGACCACCTGGATCGTCATCGGCTTCGGTGATTCCCTTGATGACGCGCTGGTGGCCTGCCTGCGTGAGACGATCCACTGGCTGTCCGCCGCCGCGCAGATCACCGAGCCGGAGGTCTATGCGCTGGCCAGCATGGCTTTCAGCTTCCGGGTCAGCCAGTACGCCAACCAGACCGGGTCTGCGTACAGCTCGATCCCGCCCAAGGCCGTGCACGCCGTGATCCCCAAGGCAGTGTTCCCCGCCGAAATCCAGCGCCGGATCGGCGCCTGGCTCAGGCCGCAGGAGACAACAGCGTGAGCTTGTCCGCCGCCGACCGGCTCGAGATCCTCGACGTCGTCGGCCGCGCCGACGCAGCCGCCACCCGCCGCGACGCTGAGGCTTACGCCAGCTTGTTCACCGCGGACGCCGTGCTCGACGGCTCTCAGGGACGCCATCCCGCCGCGGCGCTACGCGCGTCGGTCGGCCCGATCTGGGCCGCCGAGGGGACAGGAACGCTGCACCTGACCCTCAACCCGGTCATCGACCCGGGCGACGTCCCGGACGAGGCGGTAGTCAGCTCGGTACTGCTGATCGTTGCCCCGGCACCGCCCATCACGATCATCACCGCAGCGGCCATCACCCAGAATCTCCGCCGCAGCGGCGATACCTGGCGGATCAGCAGGCGAGCCGTCGCCGAATACCGCTGACTACGCCCAA
>JASHOV010000152.1 GCA_030038495.1 Streptosporangiaceae bacterium | reverse complement strand
CCGCCTGTCTCCCGGGTCAGGAACCCGTGCGCGACTCCTCCAGGGCGCGGCCGACCAGCACTCTGGCCAGGTGCTCGCGGTAACTCCGGCTGCCGTTGAGGTCGTCGGGCGCACTGGTACCTGCCGCGGCGTGCGTGGCCGCGTCCCGCGAGCCGGACCCTGATGCCAGGGCCGCCTCCACCGCCGCCGCACGCAACGGTGTCGATCCCATATTGACCAGCGCCACGCGATCACCCTGTACCGCCACGCCGACGATCGCCCAGTCGATGCCGCGTTTGGAGAACTTCTGGAATGACCAGCCGCCGCTGTTCGCCTTCGGCAGCCGGATCTCCGTGAGCAGCTCGCCCGGCCGCAGTGCCGTCTCGAACAGGTCAACGAAGAACTCCGCGGCCGGGATCTCGCGGCTGCCGCCCGGCCCGCGGGCGACGAGCGTCGCGTCCAGCGCGAGCATAACGGCGGGCAGATCCGCGGCCGGATCGGCGTGCGCCAGCGAGCCGCCGATCGTGCCCCGATGGCGGACCTGGGGATCGCCGACCCGCCCCGCCGCGTGCGCGAGCAGCGGCGCCGACGCGGCGAGCACCTCGGATCTGGCGATGTCGTCATGAGTGGTCAGCGCGCCTACGGCAACCTGGCTGCCCTCGTCGCGGACGTAGCTGAGCTGGGCGAGCCGACCGATGTCGATGAGGACGTCAGGCACGGCCAGCCGCAGCTTCATCAGCGGCAGCAGGGAGTGGCCGCCGGCCAGGAACTTGGCCTCGTCACCGCTCTCGGCGGCCAGGCCGAGTGCCTCGTCGACCGACGCTGCCCGCCGGTAGGTGAACGGTGCTGTGATCAACTCGCCCGCCTCTCGGCCGTGGCCTGCAGCTCGCCCGCGGCTGCGAGCACCGCCCTGACGATGTTGTGATATCCCGTGCACCGGCACAGGTTGCCCTCGAGGGCGGTCCTGACCTCGGCCTCGGTGGGGTCGGGATTCTCGGCGAGCAGCGACACGGCCGCCATCACCATCCCCGGCGTGCAGAATCCGCACTGCAGGCCGTGTTCCGCGTGGAATGCTCGCTGCACCGGGTGCATCTCGCCCTGGCCGCCAGCCAGCCCCTCGGCCGTCGTTACCTCGCACCCGTCCGCCTGCGCGGCGAGCACGGTGCACGACTTCACGGACTTCCCGTCGAGCAGTACGGTGCAGGCCCCGCACGAACTGGTGTCGCAGCCCACGTTCGCCGCGGTCAGGCCGGCTACGTCACGCAGGAAATGCACCAGCAGCATGCGGTCCGCCACGTCGGCGGTTACCGGGCTGCCGTTGGCCGTTACTGTGACCTTCACTGACTCTCCCTCGCTGCGGTGATCGCGGCCCAGACCCGCTCGGGCGTGGCGGGCATGTCGATATGGCGGACACCCAGGTGGCTGACCGCGTCGATGATCGAGTTCTGGGTGGCGGGCGTGGCGCCGATCGTGCCGGCCTCGCCGATGCCCTTGGCCCCGAGCGGGTTGATGGTCGCCGGCGTCTCGCTGTCCAGCAGCTCGAAGCTCGGCAGCTCGGCCGCCGTGATGATCGCGTAGTCGACCAGCGTGCCGGTGACCGGGTTGCCGTCGGCGTCGTAGACCATCTCCTCGAGCAGCGCCTGGGCCACACCCTGGGCGATGCCGCCATGCCGCTGTCCCTCGGCCAGCACCGGGTTCAGCACGGTCCCCGCGTCGTCGACGGTCACGTGCCGGATCAGCCGGGCCTTGCCCGTCTCGGTGTCCACCTCGGTGACGGCAAGGTGCGTGCCGAAGGGGAACGTCGGCTGGCCCTCGGTGTAGTTCACCGACGCGGTCAGCCCAGCGTCGCCGGCCTGCCGGGCCACCTGCGCCCAGGTCCGGCTGGCCTCAGGGTCACCGCGTACCTGCCAGGTCCCGCGCTCGATGTCCAGCTCCAGATCGGATTCGCTGGCCTCCAGCAGCTCGGCGGCCAGGCGGCGGCCCTGCTCCTTGACGTCGACTGCGGCCTTTTGCACCGCCACCCCACCCAGCTGCAGTGATCGCGAGGCGTACGTCCCGACGCCCAGCGGGATGAGGTCGGTATCGCCGTGGATCACGGTGACCCGCTCCATGTCGATGCCCAGCTCGGACTGGACGAGCATGGCCCAGGCGGTGTGATGACCCTGCCCGTGCGCCGAACTTCCCGTGTAGACCGTGGCGGTGCCGTCGTCGTGCACATCGAGCCGCGCCGTCTCGCCGCCCGCGGCGTCGGCGGCGGTGATCTCCACGTAGCTGGCCAGGCCGAGACCGAGCTGGACCACGTCGCCGCGCTGGCGCCGCCGGGCCTGCTCGGCCCGCAGCTCGGCGTACCCGGACCCGGCCAGCACCTTGTCGAGTGCCTCGACGTAGGCACCGGTGTCGTAGACCGCGCCGCACGGCGAGCTGTAGGGGAACTTGTCCGCCGGGACCAGGTTGATCCGGCGCACCTCGGCCGGGTCCATGCCGATCTCGGCCGCGAACAGGTCTACCGCGCGCTCGATGGCCGCGGTCGCTTCCGGCCGTCCGGCGCCGCGGTACGCGGATATCGGCGCGGTGTTCGTGACGATGACCCGGTAGGCGGTTTCCACCTTGGCGATGTCGTAGGGACCTGCGGCCATCAGGCTGGTCAGGAACGGCAGGAAGCCGCCCATCCGCGGGTACGCGCCGGTGTCCTGGACGATCTCAAGCCGGTAGGCGAGGATGCGTCCGTCCCTGGTGCCGCCGATCTTCACGACCTGCCGCTGGGCCCGCCCGTGGGTCATCGCCAGCAGATTCTCGCTCCGCGTCTCCGCCCACCGCAGCGGCGTGCCGGTGTGCTTGGCCGCCCAGGCCACCAGCAGCGCGTCGCGGTCCACGCCGATCTTGGCGCCGAATCCGCCACCGACGTCGGGAGCGACGACGCGGATGCTTGCCGGGTCAAGCCCGAACGCGCCGGCCAGGATGAACCGCGAGATCTGGGCGTTCTGCGTGCTCGCCCAGACGGTCAGCTTCCCGTCCGCCCACTGCGCCGCGACTGCCCGGCCCTCCATCGGTACCGGCGCAAGGCGCTGGTTGGAGATCGTGTGTTCGACGACGACCTCGCAGTCGGCGAATGTTGACGGCTCGGCGGGCGCGCCGGTTGCCACCGCGACGTTCGTGCCCGTGGGCGGGAAGAGCAGCGAGCTGCCCGCGATGGCGGCGTCCGGGCCGACGACGGCGGGCAGCGGCTCGTAGTCCACGCTGACCAGCTCGGCCGCATCCTCGCCCTGATACCGGTCGCTGGTTATGACCATGGCGACGGGCTCACCGACGAACCGCACCCGGTCGACGGCAAGCAGCGGCTCCGACCACGCCCCGCCCATGGGCAGCGGAGCGCCCTCAGTCCCGCTCATGCCCGGATCGTCGGGCGGCGGCGGCAGGTCGTCCAAGTCGGCGACCGTGAGCACGGCGACGACGCCGGGGGCCTGCCGCGCGGCCGAGACGTCGATGCCGGTGATGGTCGCGTGCGCGATCGGGCTGCGCACGAACGTCACCCGCGCCGCCCCCTCGAGCTCGGGAACTCGCAGGTCATCGACGTAGACTCCGCCGGCTGTGAGCAAACGCGGATCCTCGGTCCGCACTACCCGTGTTCCTAGGATGCTCATCAACTCTCCTGTCGGTCGCCAGACGAGGCCGTGGCAGTCCGCTCAGTATTAGTGCGTCTGGCAATCGATCGCAACAGATAGCGGGTATGGAGACAATTGGCATGCACCGCCCGGCTTTGCGGGCTCCCCGCGAATGGAAGGGACGCACCCATGATCGAGCCCTATCAGGCCCTCGGCTTAGTGCCGACGATGCGGGGCATCCGCCACCGGGACGAGATACAGGTTAACCTCGAGCACCTCTCGCACCTGATAAAGGCGGCCTCGTGGCTGTCCAGCCTCGACCTTCCGGTCCGGCTGATCGCGATTCCCGAGGGCGCGCTGCAGGGCTTCAACGACGAGGTGCTCGACCTCGACCACGAGACGTTCGCACGGGAGTGCGCGATCGACATCCCCGGCCCGGAGACCGACTACCTCGGCGGTCTGGCCCGGCAGTGGAACGCCTACGTCATGGCGCAGGCCAAGGCCCGCCATCCCGAGTTCCCAGGACGGTTCTTCAACGTCGGGTTCGTGCTGAGCCCCGACGGTCAGATCGTGCTGCGCCACCACAAGGTGGTGCCGTTGCTGCCGGTGGAGCACTCGATGACGCCGCACAACGTCTGGGACAAGTGGATCGAGCTATACGGCCGCAGCCTGGACGCGTTCTATCCGGTCGCCGACACCGAGATCGGCAGGCTCGGGTTCCTCATGGCCAACGAGGGCTCGTACCCGGAGAACGCTCGCGGTCTGGCGATGAACGGCGCGGAGGTCGTCTACCGCGGGCCCTACCCGCACCCGCACGTCGGCAACGGCCTGTTCGAGATCCAGAACCGGGCGCGAGCACTGGACAATAACTTCTACCTGATCGCCTGCAATGTCGGCACGTACTACCTGCACACGGACTCGACCACTCCGATCGACACGTTCGGCGGCGGGTCCGCCGTGATCGACTACCGCGGCCAGATCGTGGGCAGGCACGACTACAGCGGCGGCTCGTCCTGGGTCGCCGGCCCGGTCGACATCGAGGCCCTGCGCCGGTTCCGGGCGGGCGCGCAGTGGGACAACTGGATCAAGGACCTGACCACCGAGCAGTACCAGCTCATCTACGAGCAGCCCGTTTACCCGAAGAACCTGTACCTCGACCGCGCTCCCTATACCCACGACGAGTACCGGCAGGAGGTCATCGAGAAGCAGATCCGGCTGATGCACGAGCGCGACGTCTGGGTGCCGCCAGGGCAGTAGGGCGGGAACGGCGGCGCTAGGCCGCGACGCCGTCGACGTAGGTAACCGCGTTCGAGCCGACCGCGGCGATGCGCGGCCCCGGCAGCACGATGCCGGTGAGGTTGAGCGGATCGGTCGCCGAGATACGCGCGGTCTCCCCCGACCGGTGCTGCCTGCGCACGGCCTTGAGCACGTCGAGGGCATCCGGATGGGCGTACTGCTCGCCGCTGAATCCGACCACGAAGCGGCCGCCGCGCATCGTGCCCCGCGCCTCCATGCGGCGGAACGCCCACAGCACGTCCCGCCACGGCACGGACAGGCTCTCCCTGGCCACCAGGTCGCGGAAGACCACGCCCCAGCGCGCGGCCAGCTGCTCGGCAACCGCCTCGGCCAGCTCGTCCCTGTCAGCATCCGCGGCGGGCTCGGGCAGCAGCGACCAGCGCCCGGAGGCGCCCGTGCTCGCCCGCACTCCCCGCCGCAGCCCGCGAGTTGGCGCATAGCGCTCCGGGCTGCCTCGCCGCAGCAGCACCCGCACGGCCTTGAACGCGTCCGCGGTGACCAGGCCGCGCGCCACCGCGTCCCACAGCGCCTCGTCGACCTCGGACGGCAGCCGGCCGGTCAGCGTCGCCAGATCGGTACGGAACAGTGCCCCGCGCTCCCGCAGCGCGTCGAGTACGTCGCGGGTTCGGCCGACGGGCGGCTCGGCCGGCGTCACGTCGCCGCGGGCGGCGCGCAGCAGCCAGGGCAGGTCGTCGCGGAGCGCCAGTGTGATCGGGGTCGCACGCGACGGCGCCAGTCCGGACCGGCGCGGTGCCTCGTCCGGTTCGGCGTCGCGCACCGACAGGCGGCCCCAGCAGGCCTGGCCGGACATGCACAGCTCGTCCAGCCATTCGCGGCGGTAGCCCTCGACCCGCGCCGCCAGCACCGAGCTTTCCCATGCGCCGGTGGCAAGCTCGAAGCCCTGGAGTTGCTCGATGACCGCCAGAACGCCGGGCCTGCCCTCGCGCCTGGTGCCATCGGTCACGTGCTGCCAGCGCAGCAGGAACCGCATGAAGTCCTGTGCGGTGACGGGCTCGATCTCGCGCCGCAGCCGCTGGCGGGTGTAGGCGTGGATACGCGCGAGCAGCCGGCGGGAGCAGTATTCCTCTGCGTCCGCACCCGGCGTGAAGCGGCCGCGGATCGCCAGACCCTCGGCCTCGAGCGCCCCCAGGGC
>JASHOV010000151.1 GCA_030038495.1 Streptosporangiaceae bacterium | reverse complement strand
GTTCTGGGGCGCCGACGCCAGTGAGCTGCGGCTCGACCGGGACAACGCGCGGCAGCACGTGTCTTTCGGCGCCGGGCACCACCACTGCCTCGGCGCGTCGCTGGCCCGCCTGGAGGCCGCTATCGCGTTCGAGCGTCTGCTGGGCCGGTTCCCCGGCCTGGCGCTGGCCGGCGACGTGGTGTGGAACGGCCGGATGAACCTGCGCGGCCCGGCGCACCTTCCGGTGTCAGTGAGCTAAGCCCCGTCAGTCAGCGCGGTGACCAGTCCCGGCAGGGTCACCCCTCATTCGTGATCATCTCGGCGTCGGCGCGGGCGTCGGCGTCGGCGTCGGCGTTCGCCAAGCCGTCAGCAAGGGTGCCGGGGTGGTCGGGGCCCAGCACCAGCGACCGCACCGCCTCGACGGCGGGGTGCTCGGCCTCCGCATCGAGCCGGCCCCGATCCTGCAGCACGCCAGCGAGGTTGCCGCGGCTGGCCAGGGTGTCGGGATGGTCGGGCCCCAGCACCCGCTGCCGGATCGCCAGCACGGCGCGGACCTCGGCCTCCGCCTCGTCCAGCCAGCCCAGATCGCGCAGCACGCGGGCAAGGTTATTCCGGCTGGCCAGGGTGTCGGGGTGATCGGGGCCCAGCACCAGCTGCCGCGCCGCCAGCACGGCGCGGATCTCGGCCTCCGCCTCGTCCAGGCGGCCGAGATCGCGCAGCACACCAGCGAGGTCGCCGCGGCTGCCCAGGGTGTCGGGGTGGTCGGGCCCCAGCGTCCGCACCGCGATCGCCAGGACGGCGCGGTGCTCGGCCTCCGCCTCGTCCAGCCGGCCCAGGCGGCGCAGCACGCGGGCAAGGTTATTCCGGCTGGCCAGGGTGTCGGGATGGTCGGATCCCAGCACCCGCTGCCGGGCCGCAAGCACGGCGCGGATCTCGGCCTCCGCCTCGTCGAGCCGGCCCAGGTCGCGCAGCACCCGGGCAAGATTGCTGCGGCTGGCCAGGGTGTCGGGATGGTCGGATCCCAGCACCCGCTGCCGGGCCGCCAGCACGGCCCGGATCTCGGCCGCTGCTTCGTCGAGCCGGGCCTGATCATGCAGCACTAGGGCGAGGTTGCTGCGGCTGCCGATGATGTCGGGGTGATCGGGCCCCAGCGCCCGCTGCCGGATCTCAAGCACGGCGCGGATCTCGGCCTCCGCCTCGTCGAGCCGGCCCAGATCATGCAGCACGAGCGCGAGGTTGTCGCGGGTGGTCACGGTGTCGGGGTGCTCTTGGCCCGCGCCGGGGTCACTCGCGAGAAGCCGGCAGGCGATCCGCCACGCATCGGCGGCCAGCTGCCAGCGGCCCTGGTTGTAGGCGGTCCTGGCGAGCGAGCCGGCATCTGCGGCACCAGCGGATGCCAGTGCGCTCCGGACCACTGGTTCGGGAACGCGGTCGAGCGGGCCTGCACGCCGCTGAACGGTGTCAGTCAGGTAGTCGAAGACCTCCACCCGGTTGTCGCCGACCGGGCTGAGAAGGCATGCGGTGCCCGATCGCTGCGCGGTGGCCCACGTCCATGCTTCGGCTAGCGGCCCTCCGGGCGTGCCGCCGGGTTCCGGATCGTCAAGGTATTGCCCGCGGATCTCGTCGAGCAGGTCTTGGGGTATCGGGGAGATGTATCCGGCTCGGCGGACGTCGATGGCCGCGGTGACAAGGGCCGCGCCCCGAGCCGCGGTCCCGGCTGAGGAGCTGCGTGCGTCCTGCCAGTCGCGCAGCAGCAACGGCCCGGCCGCGAGGTACTCGGCGATCCCGTAGCTGTCTGCATGCCGGATGGCTTCGGCGATCCGCGGATCCCAGTCTCTGACTCCAGCGCGCTCCAGCTCGGACGTCGTGAACAGGCGGGCAATCCGAAGGTGCCGCGCCTGGTCGAGAACCTCCCTGACATCCTGAAGCCCGTCTGAGGTTCCGTCATCGGCGCGCATATCGGCAGTCAGCCGGGCCTGCTCGGCCGCGCGGATTGTCGCGGCGATCACCCGGTGATGACCGCTGCCACTGAGCAGCCGCCCGACATACGCTGCGCTAATCCCGCCCGGTCCCAGGAACCGTTCCAGGTCATCCAGCCACAGCACGGAACGCGGCCCGTCGGCCGCCTGGCTGACGGCTGCCGGGATGGCATTCGCCCCGACCGGAACAATCAGCGTATGCGCGGGGAGCGTGGCCTGCAGGGCCTCGAACGCCATTCTGGTCTTACCCGCCGTCGAATCCCCGACCAGCAGCACGAAACCGCCTGCCGCCAGCAGTTCCCGCAGCTCGCCATCGAGGTCACGAGGAATGTACGCCGGTGCGTCGGCACCGCCCGCTGGAGCGCCCGACGCTGGAGCGCCCGATGCTGCAGCGCCCGACGCAGCCTCAGCCGGCGCAGCCCGGTGCGTGCCGAGCCGCACCGGGTCGACGATGTCGCGGACTAGGGGGAGGTCCCCGTCGGCGAGCACCAGGCAGCCATCGTGAACGCGGAGCCGCTGCTCCCCGCGGCGCTCACGCTCACTGCGGTACCGCTCCTGCACGATACCGGCGAACACCACGATCGCCGCGGCGGCAGCCGTCGCTCCGGCTAGCGCCCACGGGTCGCGGACTCCGGCAGCGGCCAGTATCGCCGCCGTACCGGCAATGAGGGCAAGGCCCGCTGCGGCTAGCGCGGCGCGGTTCACGCGCCAGATGTGCTTCAGAGGCATTTCTTCCCCGCACCCTGCTGCTGGCAGTCGGCCGACTGCGCCCCGTCAGTTCCCCCGGCGGAGAACTCGAAACAATCCCCGCCAAACCTGCTGTCCCGTGCTCAGGCAGTCGGCGGCGCTGGCAAGCCCGCCCCCGTCCATCGAGGCCTGGTCCTCGGTGTGCACGGGCGCGCGCCCTGATATACAGTCGCCGTAAGCGAGGTCCCGCATTAGCGGGCAGGCGTCCCTCTTCAGGGTCGGCCTGGCGGCTCCGCCGCTCCGGGCCCACAAGCCCGGCGCAGGCGTAGAGCGTTTCCCTGAGCGCGTTCCCAGCTAGTCGCCGTTCTCACCGGAGCATCTGCCAGGCGCCGTTCGTCGTGCGCTGCCGGTCTCGTCTTCCCCGCATCCTGCCCTCCGCTGCCTTAGAAAGGACAGCCCCATGACGGTCACCGCACCACCCATCCCCCGCAACACTGCCGGACCGCTCGCACCCGCGGTCGAGAACGGTGCGCCGGTCCCGGTATCGGGAATCCTGGACGCCCGCGGCAACCAGGCTTTCATCCGCGCATCCGGCTACCGGCGCAGCCAGCACGACATCTACGTGCCCGCGGCCGACCTGCACCGGTACGGCATGCGCACAGGCGATCACGTCGAGGGAGCTGCCCGGCAGCAACGTGACCGCCGTGACGCCCGGCCCGCACGCCAGCACAAGGAGCAGCACGGGCAGGCCGTCCTGGACCGCATCGATACCGTCAACGGGGTGCCGCCGGGCCAGGCGAAGGATCGCCCTGACTTCGACGAGCTGACACCGGTCTACCCGCGCGAGCGCCTGCGGCTGGAGGCTGGCTCGGTGTCCGCGACGGCGCGGATCATTGACCTGGTGAGCCCGGTCGGCAAGGGCCAGCGCGGCCTCATCGTGTCCGCGCCGAAGGCCGGCAAGACGATGGTGCTCGCGGCCATTGCCGCGGCAGTCGCGGCCGGCCATCCCGAGGTGCACCTGATGATGGTGCTCGTCGGCGAACGGCCCGAGGAGGTCACCGACCTCAGGCAGTCCGTGCGCGGCGAGGTCATCTTCTCGACCTTCGATCAGTCGGCCGACGATCACATCATGGTCGCGGAGCTCGCGATCGAACGAGCCAAGCGCCTGGTCGAACTCGGAACCGATGTCGTCGTGCTGCTCGACTCCATCACCCGGCTCGGCCGTGCCTACAACACGGCCGCTTCGGCAGCAAGCCGCACGCTGACCGGCGGTATCGCGACGTCTGCCCTGCAGCCTCCGCGCCGGTTCCTCGGAGCCGCGCGGAACATTCAGGAGGGCGGGTCCCTGACGATCCTGTCCACGGCCCTGGTGGAGACAGGTTCCCGAATGGACGACGTGTTGTTCGAGGAGTTCAAGGGCACCGGCAACATGGAGCTGCGGCTGCGCCGCGACCTCGCGGAGAAGCGGATCTTCCCCGCGATCGACGTGGCGCCGTCAGGGACTCGCCGCGACGACCTGCTGCTACCGCCCGGCGAACGCGCAGCCATCGACAGCCTGCGCCGGGCGCTGGCCGGCCTCGAGGCCCAGCAGGCTCTCGAACTGCTCCTGGACAAGACGCGTGCGACCAGCTCCAACCTCGAATTCCTGGGCCAAGTCCAGAACGGAACCCGGCCGCGCCCCAGGCGGCCCTGACCAGCTGCCCGATACCATGACTCGTGCCCGCCGACTATGACGAGATCCGGGCGGAGAATGTCGCCCGCTACGGCTGGGACACGGCCGTGCTCGAACTG
This sequence comes from Streptosporangiaceae bacterium, assembly GCA_030038495.1. Taxonomy (GTDB): domain Bacteria; phylum Actinomycetota; class Actinomycetes; order Streptosporangiales; family Streptosporangiaceae; genus JAJYUU01. Next base: position 25,498 of record JASHOV010000151.1, on the reverse strand, counting down.
CTCGGCCAGCTCTACAGCGAGCGCACGCACTTTATCTTCGAGCTGCTCCAGAACGCCGAGGACGCCGGCGCGACTGACCTGACGTTCACGCTTTTCACCGACCGGCTGGAGGTCAGGCACGACGGGCGCGACTTCACGGTCGCGGACGTCCGCGGCATCTGCGGCATCGGCCAGGGCACCAAGGCGGATGACCTGACCCAGATCGGCGCGTTCGGCATTGGCTTCAAGGCGGTTTACGCGTACACCGACAGCCCGCGGATCCACAGCGGCGCCGAGAGTTTTCGTATCGAGAAATACGTCCGGCCGCATTTCGTGGATCCGCCGTCCGGTGAACCCGCGCCGGGAACCCTCTTCGTGTTCCCCTTCGACCGCGCTGAAGTCCCCGCGGCCGTCGCCGCCGGTGAGATCTCCGCGGCCCTTGGCAGCATGGGTGTCGAGACACTGCTGTTCCTGCGCAACATCCAGCGGATCCGCTGCTGCGGGCTGATGATGGCGGACGTCGTGCTGGAACGGACGTCATCCGCGCGCGCCGAGTCGGGCAGGCGCGTCTCGCTGTCCAGCGGGCGGCCGCTCGGCCGTGGCGACGAGGACTGGTTCGTCTGGGAACGGCGGCTCGCGGCGCTCGGCCGGCCGGATCAGCGGGTGGAGATCGCCTTCATGGTGCGCGCCGGTATCGGCTCCCTCCGGCTGGTCGGGCGCGAGACCGCACCGCTGGTCGTGTTCTTCCCGACGCAGAAGGAGACGTTCCTCGGATTTGTCCTTCAGGGCCCGTACCGGACGACGCCCGCGCGGGACAACGTTCCCGAGCATGACGAGTGGAACCAGGCCCTGGTCCGCGAGACAGCCAGCCTGCTCGCTGAGGTGCTGACCGGGCTCAGGGACGAGGGGCTGCTGACCGTCGAGGTACTGCAGGCCCTGCCACTGGACGTCGCCCGTTTCGGGCCGGAGACGATGTTCCGCGCCCTGTTCGAGTGTGCTCGCGCCATGCTCGGTCATGACGAGATGATCCCCGCTGCAGACGGCGGCTATCGTTCCGCCCGGCAGCTGAAGCTGGCCAGCGGGGCGGGCCTTCGCGAACTGCTGACGCCAGACCTGCTGGCCGACCTGTTCGGCGAGGAAGGCCCGGTCGCCTTCGTCTCCGATTCGATCTCGGAGATCGGGACACCCGTGCTCTGGCGGTACCTGCGCGAGGAAACAGGCCTGGACGAGGTGACACCGGAAGCCGTCACGGCCCGCCTCACCGGCGAGTTTCTCTCGGCCCGGCCCGATCAGTGGATCGTCAGCCTCTACTGGTTCCTCTACGAGCATCCGGCGTTGTGGCAGGAGCAGAGGCATCCGGGCGAGCTGGCCGGGCCAGCGCGGTCGAAGCCGATCATCCGGCTCGAGGACGGCGCGCAGGTGGCGCCGTTCGATGTGCGCGGCAGGCCAGCCGCTTATCTTCCTGGCCCCGCCGATACGGGGCTCGCAACGGTCCGGCGGGCCATCGCGGCCCATCCCGACGCGCACCAGTTCCTGGCCGCGCTCGGATTCGATGAGCCAGATGTCGTCGCTGAGGTGCTCGATTACGTGTTGCCCCGGTACCGCGATGCAGGTGTCGCGGTACTTGATGCGGCCCAGCACGAGGCTGACCTCGAGCTGGTCGCGCGCGCGCTCGACGGTGCTTCTCTGGCCAGCAGGGAGCGGCTCATGGGGGAGCTGCTGCAGACCACCTTCCTGGTGGGGGAGAACGCGGCGACCGGCGAGCAGCGGCTGATGCGGCCAGGCGATCTGTACCAGCGCACGAAGGCCCTGGAGTGCTATCTCGACGGCAACCCCGACGCCTGGCTCGCGGCCGATGGCTATGGTCCCTGGCTGAGCCAGCTGCGCGCAATGGGCGTCAGGGACACGGTGCGGCTGGACGCGCGCCCGGCCGACGAGCTCGGCTACGTGAGCATTGCCGACGAATTCGCCTGGCACGAGCGCGGGGTGGCTGGGTTCGATCCCTCGGCGCGGATCGACGGGCTGGAGTACGCGCTCAGGAACCCGAACCTTGCCCGGTCGGAATTCATCTGGAACGAGCTGCTCGTTCCCACCCGGCACCTGATCGCCGGCGTCGTGGAGAAGTCGCACCGGCTGGAATTCACCGACGCCCGCCGCGAGCCCATGCTGTCACCCATCGGCGAAGTAGCCAGGGACGCGGCGTGGCTTCCGGCCGCGGACGGGACGTTCCTTCGCCCGGCTGATCTGGACGTGGCCGATCTGCCGCAGTCCTACACGCGGGACGACGTGCTCGCCCGGGCGCTAGCCATGACCCGGCCGGTGCTCGAAGAAGCCAGTCGCCAGCTTGGGCTTCCGGCTGATTTCCTGCGCAGGCTGAGCAGGCATCCCGACCTCGTTGCGTCGATCGAGCAGCAGCTCAAAGCACGCGACGAGGACTTCTAGGAGCGTGGCCGGCGCATCACCAGAATCCCGCCCGGCGCAAGGACTCCCAGCCCACGTTCGCCCTGCGGATTCGCTGCTCCAGATCGCAGCCCGCCGCTCGTATTGACTTATCAAAATAAACCTGGTTATGTCACTCTGCGCACTTCCGTAAACGAACGGGGAATCCATGATCAAGTCCTTGCCGGGCCGTGCTGCGCTCGTTCTGACGGGCAGCGCTGTCGCGCTGGCCGCTGCCATGCTGCCCGCCCAGGCTTCCGCCGCGCCGGGCTGGCGGATCAATGCCACCTTCTCCGGCCGTGGCGAGGAGAACCTGGTGACCGGCGTGGCCGCCGTGAGCGCCAGGAATGCCTGGTCGATCGGCACGACCATCAAGAAGGCCAGCATTACGTCGGTTATCAGGCACTGGAACGGCCGCGCGTGGAGCGCTGTCGCGCTGCCGGCCAAGGTCGCGAAGAAGTGGGACAACCGGACGCCCGTCGAGGCGCTGATCACCGCGACGGCGGGCAACAAGGTCTGGGCCTTTAACGAGCTCCTCTCGGGGACGTACCTGCGGCTCACCGCTAAGGGCTGGATCCTCGGCACGCTGCCCGGATCCAACGCGAGCCTGACCGAGATCACTGCCGCGGACGCACTCAGCGCCACCGACGTCTGGGCGTTCGGGTTTCAGGTGAACGGGACCACTGGTGCGGCCTCGCCGTACGCCGTGAGGTTCAACGGCACTAAGTGGGCGCGCGCGACGATGCCGAACGACGGCGCAATCGTGGCCGCGGGCGCGTCGTCCTCGAGCAGCCTGTGGGCCCTCGCGGAGACCGAGCCTGCTGGCTCGGGCGCGGAGATCGCGAGCGCGCTGCGCCAGGCTCACGGGTCAGCCGGCGCCGCGGCGGCCAGGCTGAGCATCGTGCGTCGGACGCTCGGCGCCGCGGCAGCCTCCTCGAGCGTTCCCACCGTGCTGCACTGGGGCCCGAAGGCAGGCTGGCAGCCCGCTGCCGTGCAGCCGGTGCTCCCGGCCGGCGGTACGCTCACGAGCCTGCTGGCCGGCGCCAAGGGCACCGTATGGGTCGGCGGCGCGGCACCGAACAGCAAGAAGGGCACGACGGAGCTGGCCGCTGGCTGGAACGGCAAGAGCGCGGCCTGGTCGGTCACGACCCTGCCGGCCGCGGCCTCAAGCACCCAGTTCAGTATCGTCGAGCTCGCAGCGGGCAGCGGAGGCGGGATCTGGGCCGAGGGCGGCAATGAAGGCGGCACCGGCCCGACCGCGCGGCTCTGGCATCTGTCGGGCGGGAAGTGGTCCGAGGTGAAGCCGGACTTCGGCAAGGGTTCGTGGGCTCTGCTCCAGCTGACCGCGGTCCCGCACAGCGACTCCATGTGGGGAGTCGGGATTTCCGAGCTCGGCAAGACAGTCAAGGGCATCATCGCGATCGACGGTCCGACGCCGCGCTGACCTCGGCACTTCAGCACAACGGGCTGCGCACGGGTCACCGTGCGCAGCCCGTTTGCCTGTGCGCGACCGTATCATCCGGAGAACAGGACGATATGAGCCTCACCCAGCCGGGCCCGGCGGTGACCTGACCGAGGCGGCCGAGTTGGCGTGCTGCCCTAGCGGATGAGCGTTTCCTTCTGCCGCACGACGCAGAACTCGTTTCCCTCCGGGTCGGCAAGGACGGTCCAGGACTCGGCGCCAGTCTGGCCGATGTCCGCCCGGCGCGCCCCGAGCGCGTTCTCGTCGGTCCCGGGCGCGACGGCATCCGCGTCTCTATACCTATGCGGTCATCTCATATTCGCGGGCCCTGCGCGCGATCAGCAGGAGGAAGATCGCGACGGGCAGCTCGGCGAGACCTAGCATCGCCACCGACACGGCCATGTCGGATCTGCTGGAGGCGGTCAGTACGTCAAACCATCCGTCGACGATGAACAGCGGCGCGGCCAGCAGCGCAGCCGTCCGGGTCTGGCGGTGACTGCGTCGCAGCAGGTAGCCGGTCGAGGCCAGCCCGGCAACCTCGAGGACATCCAGTCCTACCCAGATCAGCTGCCAGGTGCCGAGCCCCGTCAGCGACGCGGTGCTCCAGTCCTGCGCCGGGCCGGCATTGGGCAGCGTCGCCCCAAGGTAGAAGATCCAGCAGATCAGGCCCAGGGACCCGATCAGGATGCCCGTCCCTGTCGTCTGCGCCCAGCGGTCACTCGGCTCACGCCGAATCAGCCAGCCCAGCCATGACCTCAGCCGGAGCCTGCAGGAGCTGGATATACGGACAAAGATGCTTTTAGCCACCGAGTCAGTTTAAGGACTCGCTCGTCGGGCGGCGAACGACGTGCCGCGCTTCCATGCGCTCGCGGGTCGTCAGGCAGTCGCGGCCGTGCCTAGCCGGGGGAACGGCTCGGCGGAAAAGATCACCTCGACCGGGACCTCGAAGTGCGCGGCGATCCGCAGCGCCAGGTACAGGCTCGGGCTGTACTCGCCGCGCTCCAGGTAGCCGACCGTCTGGTAGTGCACGCCGAGCGCGTCGGCCAGCTCGCGCCGGGAGATCCCGCGCTCGGCCCGCAGCATCGCGATCCGGTTATAGATGACCTCACTGCTCATACTCCCCGCATCACTTTCTCGCGGCGGGCCGCGACGTTCGAGCCGGACTCGCGGCGCGCCATCCGCCGCAGCACTACCGGCGCCAGCAGAAGGCCCGCGACCGCCCACGCGGACAGGACGCCGAACGTGGCCAGATGCCGCCACGAGTGGCTGACTTCCACCGCCGCCATCGCGTTCGGCAGTAGCGCCGAACGCATTCCGAGCCCCAGCCAGTACAGGGGGAAGGCCTGCCCGGTCCATTGCAGGAACTCCGGCAAGTGCGTGATCGGGTAAAAGATGCCGGAGATCGCGGTCAGCCCGGTCAGCAGCAGCAGCCACCAGGGCCCGGCGCTGCGCTGACTGGGAAACAGCGACCCGAGCACGGCGCCAAGCGGCAACGTGGCGAGCAGCCCGAGCATGAGCACCCAGGCCAGCGTCAGCCAGCTGCCAGGGCTGCCGATCGCCAGGCCGGTGAATAGGAAAGCGCCGGTGAGCAGAATGATCGCGAAAACGAACGCTATCTGCCCGGAGAAGTTGACGACCTTGCCCAGCAGGTAGCCGAGCATGCCGTTCGGGATGGCCTTGGCCCGCAGCAAGGTGCCGTCCTCGCGCTCGACCACGATCAGGTCGCCCACATTGACGACTCCGTAATACACGACGTCCAGCGCGAGCACGCTGACCAGCGTCGCGGTGCCCAGCGAGAAGTGCGTCCCCGGCACGTGCGTGTGCCGGGTCCAGATCATCACGGCGAGGAAGGCGCCGGTCGTAATGAGGATCGAGATCAGGTCACGCGGCGTGGTCAGGGTCTGCTTGAACTCGATCCGGCCACGGGACAGTCCCGCACGCGCCGCCGCCAGCGCGGGGTTCATGCGGCCACCGCCGCCAGCCTGCGCGGCACACCCTGCTCCGCCTGGCGGACCAGTGCCATGTACGTGTCCTCCAGGCTGGCCCGGCGCACCTCCAGATCCTCGACCGACTCGCCGTACTGCCGGAACAGCTCCCTGACGAACGCCGTCGCGTCGTCCGCCGCGTGCACGAACCGCTGCCCATCGCGGCTCCAGCGCACCTCAGACTGGCCCGACATCGCGCGGGACAGCTCATCGGCTGAGCCGTCCGCGATGATCGTGCCGCCGGACAGGATCAGGATGCGATCCGCGAGCCGCTCCGCCTCGTCCAGGTCGTGCGTGGTGAGCAGGATAGTGGCCCGCTCCCGGTCGGCGAGCCGGTGCACGACATCATGGAAGTCGCGCCGTGCCTCCGGGTCGAAGCCGGCCGTCGGCTCGTCGAGGAACAGCAGCTCGGGCCGCCCCACGATGCCGATCGCCACGTCGAGGCGGCGCCGCTGCCCGCCAGACAGGTGACGCACCCGCTGGCGCGCGTGCGGGGTCAGACCGACGGCCTCGAGCAGGTCGTCCACGTCCCAGGGGCGCGTGACGCTCGGTGTGGAGTACGGCGCGTAGTAGCGGCCCAGGTGCGCGAGCAGCTCGCGGACCTGCCATTTCGCGTGGTCGCGCCAGGACTGCAGCACGACGCCTGTCCTCGCCCGCCACGCCTCGCCGCCGTGCGCGGGGTCGGCGCCGAGCACGCTGACCTCGCCCGCCGAACGCATTCGGAACCCCTCGAGGATCTCGATCGTGGTGGTCTTGCCCGCGCCGTTCGGCCCGAGCAGGACGAGCACCTCACCGCGGCGCGCCGCGAAGCTGACCCCGTTGAGCACATCGGTTTTGCCGTACCGCATCCGCAGATCGCGGACATCCAGTACATCATCCATGGATCGGACGATAGCATATGTACTATATTTCGTATGAGCTGTACGGCTTGAGTTGAGTGCGCCAATGCACCGGATTCCACCGGCTGGGGGAACGTCAGCACGTCAGGGAGCGCGGCCGGACGCGATCCGCGCGGCGACGGATTCGAGCACCGACTCATCGCCCGCATACCACCCGGAAGGCCGGGGCCAGTGCGTGATCACGTCGGTGAAGCCAAGCTCCGCTGCCCGGCCCGCGGCGTCGTCGAAGTACGCCGCGCTGGTCAGGGCGAAGGTGCCGGAAGCGTCCAGCGACAGGTACCGGCGCAGCTGGCCCGGTTCCCGGTCCGCCGCGGCCAGCGCCTCATCCAGCCTCCCGGCCGCGTCGGCAACTGACTGCCACCACCCGGCCAGGCCATCAGCGCGGGATCCGGTCGTCACCCAGCCCTCGCCGAACCGGGCCGCGATCCCGATCGCCCGCCTGCCGTTGGCCGCGACCACGAACGGAACCCGCGGCCGTTGCACGCAGCCGGGCAGGTTCCTGGCGTCCACCGCGGCGTAATATCGGCCACGCCAGCTGACGTGGTCCTCCCGCAGCAGCAGGTCCAGCAGCTCGGTGAACTCCGCGAACCGGTCCACCCGCTCGCGAACACTGAGCGGCGGATCGCCCAGCACCGCGGTGTCGAAACTGGAACCGCCCGCGCCCGCGCCCAGGCCCAGCACGAACCGGCCACCGCTGATGTCATCCAGCGCCGTCAGCTGCCGGGCGAAGCTCACCGGATGCCGGAAGTTCGGCGACGCCACCAGCGTGCCCAGCGCGATCCGCGAAGTCACCGTCGCCGCCGCGGCCAGCGTAGGAACCGCGTCGAACCACGGTCCATCGACAAGGTCCCGCCAGCCCAGATGGTCATAGGTCCAGGCGTGATCAAACCCGTACTCCTCGGCCAGCCGCCAGCGTCTGGCCGAGTCCTGCCACCTACGGTCGGCCAGGATCACGATCCCGTAGCGCATGACCGGATCGTAGCGACCGGGTCCGCGCCGCACCGTTCCGCAGCCGATAACATATGGAAACGATGGCGTTGTTACTGTTCACCGTAATTGGGAGCGGCCAGCGTGGAGAAATGGCGGGTCATCATTGAGCCCGGCTCGCAGTCACCGGACCTGGTCGTTGAGCAGCTCACCGGCCTGGGCCTGCCCGCGGACGGGATCAGCGTCGAACTGCGCGAGCCGCCGCTGGCATTCCGTGGGGCAGACCCCGCGATCATTGTCGCGACCATCGGCGCGCTGAGCGCCAACCTCACGGCGGTCATCACGGGGCTGCTGCAGCTCAGAGGAAGCCGCAAGGACCAGCGCATTTCATTAGAGCTGGCATCGGGAGAGAAGATCGATATCCCCGTCGGCATCCCGCCAGCCGAGCTCGACCGGCTCATCAAGTCGCTCAGCAAGGAGCCGCAGCGGCTCATCCTTCCTTAGGGGCCGACCGGGAGGGGAACGGTCTATGTTCCGGCGTTCGCGAAGGTCCGACTATGGCGGGGATCGTGATCCGGTCGATGTGGTGCAGGCCTTCCTGACCCTGCGAGAGGCCTACCGGGAAACCGGGGACGCGAGGCTCCTGCTCGCCGCGCCCCAGTTCGCCCGGCTCGCGATGTCTTCGTGCCCGCCGGGACATCCTCGCCGGGTCCTGGTGCTCGCCGAAGCCTGCATGCTGCTGCGGATGGCCTTTGAGGCAACAGCGAATCCGTCGCTGCTGGCCGAGGCAATCCAGACGGGCCGGGCAGCCGTAGCGCAGACGCCTGCGAGCGATCCCGGCTATCCGGGCTTGCTGTCCAGCCTCGGCAACGCCCTGCAGGACGAGTTCGACCGTGCGGAGGATCCCGCCGCGCTGACGGAGGCGGCCGAGTGCTACCGGACTGCCCTGCGGCAGCTCCCGCCAGGCCATCCCGAGCTGCCGGGAATGCTCACCAACCTCGCCAACACGCTGCTGCGGCGGGCCCAGCATTCCGGTGATGACGGCGTCCTTGACGAGGCGATCGCGGCCTACCGCCGGGCGCTGCACACGGGCGTTCCTGGGAACCTGTCCTATGCGAACACGCAGGCCAACCTCGGATCTGCGCTGATGCTCAGGCTGACGCGCCACGCCAGCATGGTCACTGTCAACGAGGCGGCCCAGATGCTGCGCGGGGCACTCGACGGGCTGCCGGCCGGACATCCGGGGCGGGTCGGGCTGGCCGCTCAGCTCAGCGCATTAGACCGGGAACGAGCGGCCGCGCCGGGCGAGTCACCAGGCAACGACGAACACGCCGGCGGCTCGGACGACATCATCAACATGGCATCGTCCATGCTCCAGACCTATGAGTCGAACGGGGACCTGCCGCTGCTGACTGAGGCCATCGGCCTGCTCCGGAAGCTGCTCGGGACGAACCGTCCGAGCGCGGAAGCCGACGCGAACGCGGCCGACGGGCCCAGCGCGGCGAACCCACTGAACGCGGTCGGCCGACATCTTGCAACGCATACGCTCGGTACCGCACTGTGGTCCCTGTTCGAGCGGACTGGCGATCTCGCGGTGCTCGACGAGGCCGCCGACCTGCTTCAGACGGCAACCGAGATCGAGGACGCGCCCGCAGAACTGCGGCTCAGCTCGCAGGCGAACCTGGCCGGAGTGCTGAACCTGCGCGCCTCACACACCGCGCGGCGATCCGACCTGGAACGTGCTGTCGAACTGACCCGCTCCCTGGTGGCCCGGACGCCGGAGGATGATCCGCACCGCCCGGGGCGGATGTCCCTGCTGGCCGGCACGCTGCGCGCTCTCACGTACTGGACCGCGGACTCAGAGTCGGCGCGCGAGGCGGTCGACGTCCAGCGGTCCGCCATCGCCGCGGACGCCGCCGGCTCGGGTGAAATCCCACCGTCGGCCCTTTCCGATCTCGGGATGTACCTGATGGCAGTGCATGACCTGAGCGGCGACCGGCCGGCGCTTGACGAGGCGGTGGAGCAGTGCCGCCGTGCGGTCGCGCAGACCGCTCCCGCACACCTGCTGTACCCGCGGTTCCAGGGCAATCTCGGGCTGGTCCTGAGCGTTCGCTACCGGGCGGCCGGGAACGACGCCGACCTGACGGCGGCCGAAGACGCCGCCCGGTCGGCGGTGGCCGGCACGCCGGCCGGGCATCCCAACCAGGCGCAGCGCGCGATGCTGCTGGCGGATGTCCTGTGGTGCCGGTTCCAGAACGACCGCGACCCGGATGTACTGAACGAGGTCATCGATAACGCGTCGATCGCCGCAGCGGCCGCCCCGGAAGGCCACCAGGACTGGGCCCGCATCCGTGCGCTGATCGCGAGAGCCCGCACCATGCGCGTGCTTGACGCCGGCGGTGATCCGGCGGAGCTGACGCTGGCCGCGGCGCTGTTCGGTGAGATCGCCGCGAGTTCCGGCGTTCCCGTAAGCGAGCGGGTGTCGGCGGCATGGTCGCAGACGGGTCCGCTGCTGGCGGCAGATGATCACGCGGGTGCCCTGCGGGCGGCGACCGTGGCGGTGGAACTGCTGCCGAAAGTGGCGCGGCGGAACCTGGCCCGCGCCGATCAGGAGCGCCCGCTCGCGCAACTCAGCGGGCTCGCGTCCACGGCGGCCGCGCTGGCGATTGGCGCCGGCCAGCCCGAACTCGCGCTGACGCTGCTGGAGCAAGGCCGCGGCATCCTGCTCAGCCAGGCCCTTGACAACCGCGCTGACCTGACCGCGCTGAAGGACCGCGACGCTGGCCTGGCCGCCGACTTCGAGCGGCTGCGCGACCTGCTTGACCCGGCCCCTGGCGCCGTCACCGCGGGCGAGGCCGGCCAGGCGGCCGCGCCGTCCCTGGCCCACGCCGGGCTGAGCACGCAGCGCCGGGACACACTGGCTGCCGAGTGGGACGAGCTGCTCACGAGGATCAGGAGCCTGCCCGGCTTCGATGACTTCCTCATGCCGCCCGGCGTCACGGACCTGGCGGCGCGGTGCGCGCGCGGGCCGGTGGCCGTCATCAACCTCAGCTACCTGCGCTGCGACGCGCTTATCCTCAGCACCGAGGGCCTTCAGGTCGTGCCACTGCCCGATCTCAGGCTCAAAGACGCAGCGACCCGCGCCAGGGAACTGCGGTCCGCTGTGGCGGCGGCATGGCAGCCGGGGGCTGCGGCTGACCGGCTCGCGGACACTCTCACCTGGCTGTGGGGCACCGTCGCGGCGCCGGTACTGAACGCGATCGGCGCGGCCAGCGCGCCCGCAGAAGGCGCGCCGTGGCCGCGCCTGTGGTGGGTGCCGACCGGCCCGCTCGTGTTCCTCCCGCTGCACGCCGCGGGTCTCCATTCCGACGATCCGGCGGCCGGAGGAGCCGTTATCGACCGTGTCATCTCCTCGTACCTGCCGACCGTACGCAGCCTCCCGTCCCCCGCCGACCTCGCAGACCCGCTGCCGGCAACCGCCGTCGCCGTGGCCATGCCCTCAACGCCGGACGCCGGTGACCTCAGGTACACGGCCGCCGAAGTGGCGCACGTCGCCGCCCGGATCCCAGGCACCGAGGTCCTCACCGGAGATCAGGCGACCAGCGCCGCCGTGCGCGGCGCGCTCGCCCGGCACACGTGGGCGCATTTCGCCTGCCACGCCGTCGGCTCTACCGCCGCCACCGCACGGCTGCTGCTGCACGACCACAAGCACCACCCGCTCACCCTCAGGGACATCGCCGCGCTCAGGAACGGCGGCGCGGAACTGGCCTACCTGTCAGCCTGTGACACCGCGCACGGGCCCGTGGACCTGGCCGATGAGGCCGTCCACCTGACGGGAACGTTCCACCTGGCCGGGTACACCCACGTGATCGGCACCCTGTGGGCCGTAGCGGACCAGATCGCCGCCGAGGTGGCAGGAATCGTCTATGACGACATAGCCACCCCAGTGCCGGACGCGTCCCTGGCCGCGCCGGCCCTGCATCACGCGATCCGTGAGATCCGGGCCAGGTACCGGGACACCCCCGCCCTCTGGGCCGCCCATATCCACGTCGGCCCCTAGCCGTGGTCCGGACCTAGCGCGCGGGCCGGATTCCCGCGCGCTCGCACGCCGGAGCGCGGGCTCGCAAGCCGCAGCGCGCGCTCGCTACGATCATCGCCAGAACCTGGAATTCACCGGTTCGTCGCTTAACGGGTGAGGGGCGGGGAACGTGCCGGACTTGACCGCTGATCCGTTTGCTGCCGCGGCGGCAAGCGCATCGGCACTCGCGCAGAGAACCGGGCAGCCACGGCACCAGATAGCCGTCGTGCTGGGCTCCGGCTGGGCACCGGCCGCCGACGCCCTCGGCGCCGTCGTCGCGGAGGTACCGCTGAGCGAACTCGGCGGGTTCCCCGAGCCGACCGTGGCCGGTCACGTGCCGGCGGCGCGCTCGGTCAGCCTCGGCGGCACGCCGGTACTGGTGTTCCTCGGCCGCGTGCACCGCTACGAGGGCCACTCCGCGGCGGCCGTCGTGCACGGGGTGCGCACTGCCATCGCCGCGGGGTGCAGCACGGTCGTGCTCACCAACGCGGCCGGCGGGATCAGGGCGGGCCTGCGGCCGGGCCAGCCGGTGCTGATCAGCGACCACCTGAACCTGACCGGCTCGTCGCCGCTGGCCGGCTTGCCTCCTGACTGTCCGCCAGACCGGCCCGTGTTCGCCGACATGTCCGAGGTGTACTCGCGGCGCCTGCGCGCCCTGGCCCGGGCCAGCGAGCCGACACTCACCGAAGGTGTCTACGCGGCAATGCTCGGCCCACAGTACGAGACTCCCGCCGAGATCCGGATGCTGCGCGCGATGGGGGCCGACCTGGTCGGCATGTCGACGGCGCTGGAGGCAATCGCGGCGCGGCATCTCGGCGCCGAGGTCATCGGCATCTCGCTGGTGACGAACGTCGCCGCCGGGCTGTCGGAGCAGAAACTCGATCATCAGGACGTCCTGTCGGCGGGCCGCGGCGCGGCGGCCGCGCTGGGGACGCTGCTCGCCGCGATCCTGACCGCGATCCTGACCGAGGTGCGCCAGTCATGACCGGCGGTGACCTGCGCGACCGGGCCGCGGCCTGGATGGCGGCCGACCCGGACCAGCGGGACCGGGCGGAGCTGGCGAGCCTGCTCGCCGACGCCAGCCCGCAGGCCACCGCCGAACTGGCGGACCGGTTCGCGGGACGGCTGAGGTTCGGCACCGCCGGACTGCGCGGCGCGGTCGGCGCCGGGCCCAACCGGATGAACCTCGCGACCGTCACCGGCGCCACCGCGGCCCTGGCGAAGTGGCTGACGGCTCGCGATCCCGCCGTGGACGGCGGGGGCGCGGCCGAGGCTGGCGTGGTGATCGGCCACGATGCGCGGTACCGCAGCGACGAGTTCGCGCTGCGGACAGCCTGTGTGCTGGCAGGCGCGGGGATTCGCGTGCACATGCTGGCCGGCCACCTGCCCACGCCGTTCCTGGCCTATGCCGTCCGCAAGCTGAGGGCGGCAGCCGGAGTCATGATCACCGCAAGCCACAACCCGCGGGCCGACAACGGCTACAAGCTGTACATGGCCGACGGCGCGCAGATCGTGCCGCCAGCCGATACCGACATCGAGGCCGGGATCGACGAGATCGGGCCGCTCGCGGATATCGCCCTCGCCCCGGCCGACAGCCCGCTGATCAGCCGGCCGGCGGACGAGCTCACGCAGTCCTACCTCGACACGATCTGCTCCGTCGCGCCCGCGCCGCCGAGCGCGGCCTGGCTGCGCTTCGTCTACACGCCGCTGCACGGGGTCGCAGGCCAGCTCGCGCTGCGCGCGTTCGCGCAGGCCGGATTCTCCGAGCCCGACGTGGTCGAGGCGCAGTTCGCCCCGGACCCGGCGTTCCCGACAGTGAACTTCCCGAATCCGGAAGAGCCGGGAACGCTCGACCTGGCGCTCGCGCAAGCGCGGCGTTCGGCCGCCGACCTGGTGATCGCCAACGACCCGGACGGCGACCGCCTAGCCGTCGCCGTGCCCGACCCTGCGGCGCCCGGTGGCTGGCGGGCACTGACCGGCGACCAGGTTGGCGCGCTGCTGGGCGCGTTTCTTCTGGGCCGGCTCGCTGCCGACCCGGACGCGGACATGGCCGAGCAACTCGCGGTCTCGACGATCGTGTCCGGGTCGTTGCTGGCCAGGATCGCGGCCGAGGCGGGCGCGCAGTACGTGCGGACGCTGACCGGCTTCAAGTGGATCGCCCGCGCCGCCGATCTGCGCGCGGGCGCGCGGTTCGCGTTCGGCTACGAGGAGGCGCTCGGCTACGAGGTCACCGGCGCGGTCCGGGACAAGGATGGCATCAGCGCCGCGCTGGCGATCCTGAGCCTTGCGGCCGTCGCCCGGTCGGTCGGCGAGTCGCTGGTCGACGCCTACGACGGGCTGGAGCGCAAGCACGGCGTGCATCTGACCGCGCAGCTCAGCGTGCAATCATCGAGCACCACGGAGATCATGGCGCGGCTGCGTGCGGCTGCGCCGCAGCAGCTAGCCGGGGAACGGGTCACTGCGGTTACCGACTACACCGGCGGCAGCTGGGATTTGCCGTCGGCGGACGTCCTCGCCTTCGAGCTGACCGGAGCGCGGGTGGTGATCCGGCCGAGCGGGACCGAGCCGAAGATCAAGGCGTACCTGGAGGTCGTCCAGCCGGCGCGCGACGGCACGCTGAGCGACGCACGGCAGGCCGCAGCCGAGCGGATGGAACGGCTGCGCGCGGCGACGGCTGAACTGCTGGCCGGCTGACGCGCGGATCAGCGCAGCCGGGCCGGTCCAGGTATCGCCGAGCGTGCCTGGCAGCGTGACCCGGCGGCCGGAAATCTACGGCTAATCGGGCACGCCGACGATGACGTCCGACGCCTTGACGACCGCGACCACGTCCATGCCCTCGGCCAGGCCGAGCTCGGTCGCGGCCTCGGTCGTGATCGAGGCGACCAGACGCACCCCGCCCGCGTCCAGCTCCACGTTCGCCGTGGCCTCTCCCCTGGTGATGCCGACCACCTTGGCGGCGATCTTGTTGCGTGCGCTGAGTCGCATTTCCTGTGTGCTCCGTTCTGCGGCGGTGCAACTGCCGTCATTGTGCCCCGTCCGCGCCGCCTGCGCATGCCAGCCGCATTTGCCGCGCCGACGGCCTGGTGGCAAGCTCGGGATCATGGCGAGTTCGCATAACCATGAGCACGACGACGGTCAGCTGGCCGACCCCAGCTGCGACGTCGCCCACGGCCACGAAGCCGCCGCTACCGGCCCGGCCCCGGTGCAGGACAAGGTGCTGGTCGCGGTGTTCGCCACGCACGTAGCCAGGTACCTGCTGCAATACGCGGCCGACGCCGGCTATCACGCGGTCCTGATCGAGCCCGATCCGGCCCGGGCCGAGGCGGCTCGCGCGTTCGGCGCGGAGCTGGCAGACAGCCTGGACGCGTTCGCCCCTGGCGTTGCCGATGTCGTCGTCACCGACCATCACCGGGACGAACTCGGCGTGCAGTTGCGCGACGCGCTCAACGCCAAGGCCCGCTGGGTTGGCATCATGGGCAACCCGCGGCACGAGGGACCGCACCTGAAGGCGCTCGCGGACCTGGGCGTGCCCGCAGCGGAGATTAGCCAGGTGCACCGCCCGATCGGCCTGAACATCGGTTCCCGCAGGCCGGCCGAGATCGCCGTCGCGACGCTGGCCGGCCTGATCGCCGACCGCAACGGGAAGCCGGGCGGCTTCGCCTTCTGACCTGCGCCCATTGCCCCGTGCGCCTGGCAGAAAGCTGTCAAGCTGGGAACGGGCCGTTCCGCGGTTCAGCTCGGGAAGCAAGGGATGGTTTCGATGCCAGACAACCCGTGGCCCGTCATTCACGCCGAACGCGAGGCGCTCGGCCACATGACGGCGACCGCCGAGGGGATCCGGCGGGAGACCGCCTGCACGCCGGCCGACACGCTCATTCACGGCGAGGACATCCGCAGGCCGCTTGGCATCAAGCACCAGTACCCCACGGCCGCCGTCGTCCGGGTCGCGGACTTCTACAAGGGTTCCAACCTGATAGTCGGAGCCAAGAGGCGGATCGCCGGGCTGAGCCTGAAGGCAACGGACGCGGAGTGGAGAACCGGCGACGGCGTCACCACGCTGTCGTCCCGGATGCAGAACGGCGGCCCGGTTGCCTGAGCAGGTGAGCAATACAGGACAGGCCGACTACTCGGGCACACCGCTGCCGGTCAAGCTCGGCATCGGCGAGAGCGACGAGGTCGCGCTCATCGGCGCGCCCGAATGGTTCGAGGACCTCATCGAGTCGTGGCCGGATGTGGCCAGCGTCCATACGACGCTGGCCGATGATGCCCGCTACGACGTCATCGTGGCCTTCATGACGCAGCGGGCGGAGCTGGAGGACCAGCTCCCCCGGCTGCGGGCCAGGATGGCCCCGGCCTGCGGGCTGTGGATCGCCTGGCCCAAGCGGGCGTCGAAGGTGCCAACCGACATCACCGACAACGTGGTGCGCGAGATCGCGCTGCCGACCGGGCTTGTGGACAACAAGGTCTGCGCAATCGACCAGACGTGGACCGGCCTGCGCCTGGTGATCAGGCGGGAGAACCGCTAGCCGCGCGAGCGGCCCTGCACCGAAGTCAGCAGGTGCGCGGCGATCGAGTGCTCCTGGCCCTCCTCCGGGATCAGCAGCCAGCACGCCAGGTACAGCGGGATTCCCGCCAGGTACAGCGGTATGCCGCCGAGGCCGAGCGAGCTGCCGACGAAGCCGAGTACGGCCAGCACCGCGAAGCCGATGCGGAAGATGTTCACGTCCAGGTGGAAGTACCGGGACAGGCCGGCGGCCACGCCGGCGAGCATCCGGCCGCTCGCGGCCCGGCGCAGCGGCGGCCGGGTAGCCGAGCCCGGCTGGCGGCCGGCCTCGGGATTGTAGGACTGCTGGGTGTCGCTGTCTGGACTCATGCCTCTAGGCTGCCTTCCGCGCCGCCCGCCGGGTATCGGGATCGACCCCTATCTAACCCTGAAATAGAGCTCTACCATCGGGTCGGCGCTGGGGCCGGTCACTTCACCAGTAGTTCACCCTCGAACAGGCCCAGGTCCTCCCGGTATAGCTCGAGCCCGACGCCATTGGGATCGCGGAAGTACATGCTGTTGTCCGCCCCGCGGTCCGGGCCCAGGTAGTCGACCCCGGCCTCGTCCAGCCTCTTCTTCGCCGCCGCGAACTGATCCGCGGTGACCGAGATCGCCAGGTGCTGCACTCCTCCGATCGTCTCCTCCCACGGCGGGTGCTCGTGGCCGGGGAAGTCGAAGAACCCCAGCAGGTTGTGGTTCCCGATGTCGAAGAAGAAGTGATTAGAGCCGGCATAGTCCCTGTTCTCCACCAGCTCGACCAGCGGGAACCCGAGGAAGTCCTGGTAGAACTTGATTGTCTCCTCGGCGTCCTTGCAGATCAGCGCCAGATGGTGCACGCCGCTGACCGTGCTTGGCCCGCGGTCGGCCAGCGGGTGCAGGTACTTCTTGCGCAGGTCCTCCCTCCGCGCCCTGACCCTGGCAAGCTCCTCACCCTGTGGCTCCGGCATGACCGCATCTCCTCGCCGCTCGCTGTACTCGGATCCCTTCCAGCATGGCAGCACCGGTCCGGCCAGCCAATCGGCGGCCGGAACGGTGATCTTGGAAAGAAAGTGCCCGCTTTTCGGCACCTAATTCTCCAAGATCACAAGGATCGGAAGCGTCGCGCCCGGTATGGGGGGTTTGGTCGCCGCGGCACTGAGCGGGTGAGCGGCGGCCAGCCGATTCGAGCCGCCGTTCCCCTTCCGGTAGTGACAATCATCTGATAGCGTCTCTCATAAGTGAGTGGGACTCATGAAGGGAATCGGCCATGACTCAGCTTCAGTTGCCGCAGCCTCAGGCTTCGGGTTCGCGCCGCTGGTGGGCGCTGATCGCGCTGGCGCTCAGCGTGCTCGTTGTCGGTCTCGACGTGTTCGTCCTGACCCTGGCGATTCCTAAGCTTTCCGTCGACTTGCACGCCTCGAGCAGCGACGCCCAGTGGTTCCTGGACGCCTACAGCCTGGTGCTCGCCGCCGCGCTCCTGCCCGCCGGGCTGCTTGGCGACCGGTACGGCCGCAAGCGGCTGCTGACCTGGGCCCTGGTCCTGTTCGGCCTGTCGTCCCTGGCCTGCGCCTACTCCACCAGCAGCGGTGAGCTCATCGCCGCCCGAGTCGCGCTGGGCCTGGCCGCCGCGGTCATCACTCCGCTGGCGCTGGCGGTGCTGCCCGTCATGTTCACCCCGGAGGAGCGGCCGCGCGCGATCGCGACGGTCGGCGGTGCGACCTTCCTGGGCTTCCCGCTCGGACCTATCGTGGGCGGCTGGCTGCTCGACCACTTCTGGTGGGGTTCGGTCTTCCTGATCAACGTCCCGATTGTGGTGATCGCGGTGGTCGCCGTGATCCTGCTGATGCCCGAGTCCCGCAGCGAGCGGCGGCCCAGCATCGACGTGATCGGAGTGCTACTGTCCAGCGCCGGACTGACCGCGGTTACCTACGGCACCATCGAGGCCAGCCAGGATGGCTGGGGCTCGGCGACAGTTCTCGGGTCCATCGCCGCCGGTCTCGTCGTGCTTGCGCTCTTCATTGCCTGGCAGTTTGCCGTGACCCGGCGCGGCAGGCAGTCGCTGATCGACCTCTCGCTGTTCAGGTCGGCCGGATTCACCTGGGGCACCGCGCTGTCGACGCTGATCTCGTTCGCAATGTTCGGGATCTTCTTCATCATGCCGCAGTACTGGCTGGACGTGCGCGGGCTGGACTCGCTGGCCAGCGGCGTGCGGATGCTGTCCCTGATCGGCGGCCTGATCGTCGGCCTCGGCGGCGGACAGCGGCTGCAGACCGTCCGCAAGACGCCGCAGGGCCCCGGTCGGCCGCTCGTCAGCGCGAAGATCATCGGGGCGGCCGGATTCGCGATCATGGCGATCGCGATGGTCCTCGGCACGAGCACAACGGCGACCACGTCGACCGGCTTCATCATGACCTGGTTCGCACTCGCCGGACTCGGGCTCGGCCTGGCCATGCCGACCATGCTCAACGCCGCACTCAGCGCCCTCACTCCCGAGCGCAGCGGAACGGGCTCCGCCCTCATGAGCGCGATGCGGCAGGTGGGCGCGACCATCGGCGTGGCCGTGCTCGGCACCGTGATCGCGACCATCTACCAGAACCGGCTGCACCTGCCCGGCCTGCCCGCCAGCGTGACCGCAGTGGCCCGCAGCAGCGTGGCCGCCGGGGTGGCCGTCGCCCAGCATGCCCCGGCAGCAATATCGGCCGGCCTGCTCGGCGCCGTCCACGCCGCCTACTCCGACGGAATCGACGTCATGCTGTGGATCTGCGCCGGCATCGCGATCGCCGCCGCGATCCTCGCGGTCCTCTTCATCCCCGCGAACGCGACCGGCCCGGCGCCCGCCGCTGCAGACGGCACCACCGGCGTGGCCGGGGACACCGGCACCACCGCCACCACCGGCGAGCCGGCCAGCGTGATCGGGGTCGCCGGCGACGGCAGCGGGGCAGAATGACTGCCATGGCGGAGTTGCCTGCCCAACCCAGCAGCTTGCGGGAACGCAAGAAGGCCAGGACGCGTGCCGCCATCCGGCAGCACGCGCTCCGGCTTTTCATGGCGCAGGGTTACACAGAGACGACGGTCGAGCAGATCTCGGAGGCGGCCGAGGTGTCGCCGGCCACGTTCTTCCGGTATTTCCCGACCAAGGAAGACGTGGTGCTGCAGGACGACTTCGACATCGTCGCGCTAGCCGTAATGGAGGCGCAGCCGCCCGAGCTCGGCCCAATCGCGGCCTTCCGCGCGGCCGCGGCTACCGTCGCTAACATGCAGCTCAGGCCGGAAGACGCCGAGATCTTCGCGGCGACCACCTATCTCACCTTCTCGGTGCCGGAGGTCCGCGCCCGTGCGCTGGACGAGCTCGCCCGCACCTCCGATCAGATCAGCGCCGCCATCGCCCGCCGCGTCGGCGCCTCGCCCGACGACTTCGAGGTGCGGAACATGGCCGGGGCCATCATCGGCGTCATCATGGCCGCCACCATGCCGTGGGACATGAGTCAGCCACCGGACTTCTACGTGATGTTCGACCGGATCGACGCCGGCCTGGCTCATCTGGAGGCCGGGCTGCCGCTGCCCGGATACGGTCCGAGCGCGGCGTCATCCGGCTGACCCATCATCCGGCTAACCCATCATCCGGCCAACACCGTGCTGCCAGCGACGTCGTAATAATGATGTACCGGATCGTGAATGAAGTACTGGGCGAGTGACTCGACGGTAAACTGCGCGCCGTCGCTTCGGAACCCGGTCCGTCGGGGCATGGGCGCTGCGGCACCCAGGTCCAGTCCCCTGGAATCGGGCGTAATAGTCACGTCCCGCGGCATAGGTCGTGCCCCGCCCCAACGGGGGAAGGGCGGGGCACGGCGGGGGGCTCGGTCCGGCACCCGCCCCGACGGGAGAGGGGCGGGGGCCGACCAGGTTGGAGACCGCGTCCCCTGCCCGGTCGGGGAGGGCGGGGGACGCGGGGCCTGTGGAGCACCCGCCCCGACGGGAGAGGGGCGGGGGCTGGCTCGGCTACTTGGTCAGCTGCGTGGTGATCGACTGCACCAGGCCGGCGGCCTGCGCCTCCCACTTGGCGTATGCCGTCGGGAAGCCGGAGGCCTGCACGCCCTGCGCCGACTGCCAGAGCGGCTGGCTGGCCCAGTCCGGGTTAGCGACCTGGTACTTCTGCAGTGCGCTCAGGAAGGCGTCCGAGGCGTAGGCCGGGTTCATGATCTGCTGGGAAGTTCCCCAGCCGCAGTCGGACTGCTGCTGGAACAGGCCGAGCGAGTCCCCGGTGCCGTAGCTGATGTTGTTCAGCTCAGACTCCTGCATGGAGGTCGCGACCGCGACCACCGCGGACCGGACGCCCATGTTCTTGGCCAGCGCCTGCTGGACGATGGTCGTGGCGTTGCCGTACTGCGCCGGGGTGATCTGCATGGTCTCCTGCGGGCCGTAAAACGCGACCGGCGTCAGCTGGTCGGCGGCCGGAAGCTGGCCGTCGTGCACGCCGGGGTCAGCCTTATGGGCCTGAATCTCCGCTACCTCCGCCCAGCTCAGCGTCCTGGGCCGGGTGTAACCGTGCCCGGCGTTCCCGGGCGTGGCGCGGTGCGCGCTCACGACCGCGACCGCGGCGGGTGCGGTGGCATGCGACCCGACAGTGGCAGCACTGGCGGTAGCAGAACCGGCACCGATCAGGGCCGCCGCGGAGCCCACGAGAAGCAGGGCCTTGCGGGACCGGCCGATCGCGCCGGCAATACGAGCAGTGCTGCGCATGGAATGTCCTTCCTGTCTGTCCCCGCCAACCGGCGCCGGGCCGTGCTCGGCCCAGCGCGGGCTGGTGAAGTCAAGTGCGGGATCGGCGCGACGGCGTGATCCCGGCGAGGGGGGTCTCGATGCGTTACGGGTGTCTGACGGAGCGTGACTGAAATCGGTTGCACTATGAGACGCAGGTCACTACTTGCGGGTAACCCAGGCCACAATCGGTTGCCGGCTAGATCGGTCAAATCATCCGATAGTAGACGGAACGGCCGCACACGCGGCCGCTATCGCGGCGCAGTGGCACGGGGCCGACCGCGCTGTCGCCGCGAGACAGGCCGGGTCAGCGGTCGGCTCAGACGTGTGCGGTTTCAGTGCTGCCCGGGCAGCACTGAAACCGCACACGTTCGTCGCACGGTGCCGGACATACCGGCACTACCGGATATAGCGGTCACGGGCAGAACGCACCCTGCGGCCGACCACGCGGGTGGCCCGCCGCGGACTGCCAGCAGGGGAATGTTGCGCGTTCAATTAATGTTACGGGGGCAGACTGAGATGCAAGGAGGTAGTCATGCCAGCCGTGACCGTACCCGACATCCTGCTGCTGCCGAGGATCACCGAGCCGGACGCCGCGGTGGCGAAGGAGCGCAAGGTGCTCGCCGTGACCACCGCCCCGTCCGGGTATGAGGGCGAGGGCTTCCCCGTGCGCAGGGCGTTCGCCGGCGTTGACCTGCGGGCACTGGACCCGTTCATCCACATGGACCAGATGGGCGAGGTGGACTACGCACCGGGCGAGCCCAAGGGCACCGCCTGGCACCCGCACCGCGGCTTCGAGACCGTCACCTACATCATCGACGGAACGTTCCGGCACCAGGACTCCAACGGCGGCGGCGGCCTCATCACCAACGGCGACACTCAGTGGATGACCGCCGGCGGCGGGATCCTGCACATCGAGGAGCCACCCGAGGAACTGGTGGTGAGCGGCGGCCTGTTCCACGGCTTCCAGCTCTGGGTGAACCTGCCGTCCCGGCTGAAGATGGCTCCCCCGCGCTACCAGGACATCAGGGCCGGCCAGGTCGGCCTGCTCAGCTCGGCCGACGGGGGCGCACTCGTACGGGTCATCGCGGGCGACATCGACGGGAACGCGGGGCCGGGCGTGACGCACACGCCGATCACGCTGGCACACGTCACGGTCGAGCCGGGTGCACAGCTACGGCTGCCGTGGCGTGCGGACTTCAACGCGCTGGCCTACGTGCTCGCGGGCTCGGGCACCGTGGGCACTGACACTGACAGCACGGGCAGGCGGCCAGTGCGGACGGGCCAGCTGGCGGTGTTCGGCCCCGGCGACGTGCTGACCTTCGGCGCGCAGCGGAACATGGACGGCCCGAGCGACAAGCTTGACGTGCTCGTGCTGGGCGGGCAGCCGATCCGCGAACCTGTCGCCGCGTACGGCCCGTTCGTGATGAACACCCGCGACGAACTGGTGCAGGCATTCGAGGACTACCAGGCGGGCAGGCTCGGCACGATCCCGGCCGAGCGCGTGGCCGCGCAGATCCCCGAGGAGCCGCACCCCGGCCACGACGTCCTCTAGCTCTAGCCGACCCTGATCCGGTCCCCGCAACCGCACGAGGACCGGGTCACTCTGCCGTCCTCAGAGCCGGAAGCTCACTATCGCGCCATCGAAGTCGGTGGCTACGCAGTGGTTCAGCGACCGACACGCGACCGAGGTCAGGCCGCCGCCCCTCGGGTCGATGATGCGCTCGCCGCCTGCGCGGTTCCCGACGAGCACCGCGTTGCCGCTCGAGTCGACCGCCACGCAGCCCGCGCCGGCCACGCACGACACCGAGGTCAGCCCGCCGCTGCTGTCCGCCAGTCGGGGCGCCGACCAGGATGTTCCGTTCCAGGTCACGATCTGACCGCGGGCATCGACCGCGGCACAGAAGGAAGCGGACGTGCACGAGACCGAGGTCAGGCCGCCGCCGCCGGCCGCGACCGTGCGCGGCGCCGTCCACGACTTCCCGTTCCAGGTGAGAGCGCGGTTCTGCGAGTCGACCGCGGCGCAGAATCCGGCCGTCGGGCAGGACACGCCGGTCAGGCTGGCGCCCGGGTCGATGCTGACCGGCGCCGACCAGGACGCACCGTTCCAGCTGATGGCCCGGCCGTTGCCGTCCACCGCCGTGCAGTCGGCGCCGCCGGGCACGCACGAGACCGAGTTCAGTGCGCCGCCCGCGATGTCCTGCGGGCTGGTAGCTGACCAGGTGGGTTGCGACCACGAGACCCCGTTCCAGGTCAGGGCGTAGCCGGTGGTGTCAACGGTCACGCAGAAGACCGCGGACGAGCACGAGACCGAGGTCAGGATGCCCGCGATCGGGTCGATCGTGACCGGCCGCGACCAGCGATGGCCGCCCGCCGTGGTCAGCGCGTTGCCGTTGCCGTCCACTGCCGCGCAGAACGACGCGGTCGGGCACGAGACCGAGTCCAGCACCCCGCTGCGCGGGTCGGCGTAACTGCCGACCGTGGTGCAGTCGCCCGCGCTGGTCGTCGTGGTGTCCGGGCAGGAGATCGCGGTCGCGGGCCAGGACGTACCGTTCCAGTGCAGCGCGTTCCCGTTCCAGTCGACGACCATGCACGAGGTCGCGGAGCCGCAGGAGACGTCCTCGATGCCGTCGCCGGTCACGTCGATGAGGTTGGCGCTGGTCCAGGTCTTACCGTTCCAGATCAGGTCGTCGCCACCGTCGACCGCCATGCAGAACTTCGCGGAACGGCAGGAGACCTCCATCAGCCCCTCGGCGCCGTCAGGGTCGAAGTGGGTATTGCGCTTCCATCCGCGGCCGTTGAACGTGACCGAGCCGCCCTCCCAGTCCACGCCGACGCAGAACCGGCTGCTCGGGCACGCCAGCGAGCCGATGCCGCCGCCGGTAGTCATCGCGGTGTTGGTCGGATCGACCAGCTTCGGCCTGGACCAGCTCTTGCCGTTGAAGGTGACGACGTTGCCGTCCCAGTCCCCCGCCGCGCAGAACCGGGCCGACGCGCACGATACCGACTGCAGCCCGTAACCGCTGTCGTCGATCAGGACCGGCGCGGACCACGACCGCCCGTTCCAGGTCAGGGCGCGGCCGGCGCCGTCCACCGCCACGCAGTACGAGCTGGCCGGGCAGGAGACCGATTCCATTCCGGCTCCGTGCGGGTCGATGGCACGCGGCGGCGTCCAGACCCGGCCGTTCCAGGTCAGGGCGCGGCCGAGGGAGTCCACCGCGGCACAGAACGACGTGGTCGGGCACGAGACGCTGGTGAGCTCGACCCGGTCACCGCCTGGGTCGATCGACGCCGGCCGCGACCAGGACGCGCCGTTCCAGGTCAGGGCGTTGTTGCCGGACTCGTCGACCGCCATGCAGAAGGTGGCGGTGGGGCACGACACCGAGCGGAAGTTGCCCGCCTGGTGGTCCGCGCCCGAACCCGGGCCCGCTCCGCGCGCCGGTGCCGTTGATGCGGGAACGGCGGCCCAGCTCGTGAACGGCTCGAGTATGTGGTCGTACTCGTACTTGGACTGCTTCTGCTGGCTGCCGGCCGAGTTGTCGTTCTGCACGTTCCAGAACGACAGCTCGGCCAGGCCCCTGGCCGCGGCCCAGCGCTCGACGGTATGCGCGTCGGCGATCGTGAAGGTCTCGGCCGGGCCGAAGTCGTCGACGCCAAGGTCCTCGCAGATACCGATCATGTCCCAGAGCTGGGCGGCGGTCTTGGTCGGGTAGAGCTCGTGCAGCCGGTCGAACAGTTGCTGGGCCGCGCCCTCGGTGTTGTCGGCCATCTCGTGCGGCGTGTTGTCGTAGTAGTCGAAGGTCATGATGTCGACGATGGCGATCTTGGCGCCGTCTGCGACCGCGTTCTGCAGGACGACGGATCCGCCCTGGTCGATGCCGCTGGCGTTGGTGGGGATCGTGTACACGAACTGCACGGTCCGGTGGGTCCGAGCCGCCCAGCGCTCGACCGCCGCGATCGCCTCGTTCCGCCGGTTGATGCCGGCGTAGTTGTTCAGCGAGTCTTCCTCGGTGTCCAGGTCGAGCCGGGTCACGTGATAGGTCGTGATCACCTTCTCGTACTGCGCGGCGATCTTGGCGACGCTGTGGCAGCTGTCGGCGATCTCCTCGTCGACGCTGTCCGCGCTCGCGCCGCCAAAGGAGGGGACAACCTGGCCGCCGGCCTTCTGGATCGCGGCGATGCCGGCCGCGTAGGCCTTTCCGACGGGCATCTTCGGGTCGCCGTTCCAGTCCACGGTGCACGAGCCCGGCCGTGAGGTCTGCAGGAACGCCAGCGTGAGGTACTTCGCGCCGGCGGACTTCGAGGTCGCGGCCAGCGCGCCCGGACCCGCCGCGTAATAGGGAGCGAACACGTGCGGCGGCAGCAGGCCGCCATGGTCACCGGCCGTGGCCGCGGTCGCGGTGGCGGCGGTCGCGGTGGCGGCGGCGGTCCCGGCCGCCGGATGCGCCG
>JASHOV010000150.1 GCA_030038495.1 Streptosporangiaceae bacterium | reverse complement strand
CCTCGTATCCGAACGGTACTGGCGGCATCGCGATGAAGACGTCGTCGGTCAGCAGGGCCACCAGCGCGTCGAGGTCGGCCGATTCCCACGCGCGGGCGAACTTGGCCACGATCGCGTCCTCGGCGGGTGAGCCAGCGGCCGGCGGCGGCTGGTGGCCGACGGCCGACTCCTGCCGACGCTGGAGGCTGGCGCGGGCTCGTTTGAGGGTGCCGTTGGCCGATTCGACGGTCACCTCCAGCATGCCGGCCACCTCGGTGGCGTGGAATCCAAGGACGTCGCGCAAGATGAGGACGGCGACCTGGCGTGGCGGCAGCAGTTGCAGGGCGGTCACGAAGGCCAGCGAGATGGCTTCGGTCTGCTCGTAGCGGGCCTCCGGCCCGGGCGGCATGTCGACGGCACCCTCGAGGAGGGCGTCGGGAAACGGCTGCAGCCAGACGGCCTCGTCGCGCGGGGTCGGCACTGGCGGTTCGAACTGCGACACGTCCCACTCCCTGGCCGGGCGCCGGCTCGCTGCGCGGCGCGCGTTGAGGCACCGGCTGGTGGCGATCTTGTACAGCCAGGTGCGCAGCGACGCGCGTTCCTCAGTGAACCCGCCGATGCCTTGCCAGGCGGCCAGCATCGTCTCCTGGAGGGCGTCCTCGGCGTCGGCGAACGATCCGAGCATCCGGTAGCAGTGCACCTGCAGCTCCCGCCGGTGGGACTCGGCCAGCTCCCGGAACGCCTCGCCATCCCCTGCCCGCGCCCGGGAGAGCAGATCGCCTGTCACCATCCTGCGCTCCTTCCTCCCGCACCACGTCGTACCTCCGCCCGGTATATACACCGCCCGGGGCGCGAACTGGGCGGCTCGCGGGCGCCCAGTTCCCCGGTGCCGCGGTGTATGCACTACCGACCGCCCGGACGATCCGCCCACCGGATCGGGCCGCGGCAGCTGGAAACGACCCCGGAAGGTTGACGATGGAATCGTCCGCACCGGCCAGGCGCGTGGCGCCCGCCGTGAGCAGGACGCTCGCTCGTGTGTTCGCCGGCTGGCGGACGGGCCTGTCGGGGCCCGTCATCGTTCTTCAGGCCGGGACCGCAGTCAACTACTTCGGCACTGGACTGATCCTTCCCTTCGAGATCATCTACCTGCACCAGGCCCGCGGCTTCCCGACGGCGACCGCGGGGCTGGTGCTGGCGGCGGTCATGGGCACGGCGGCGGTCGTAACGCCTTTTTCGGGCGCGCTGCTCGATCGTTTCCGTGCGAAGCCGATCCTGATCACCGGTAATCTCGCGAGCGCACTGGGCTACGCGGGCTTCGCATTCGTCGACCGTCCCTGGCAAGCCTTCGTCTGCTCGGCCGTCGGCGGCGCCGGGTTCGGAGTCGCGAACACCGCGAACCAAGTTCTGAGCCTCACTCTGGTCTCAGCGGAGCAGCGCGCCTCCTCGATCGCGCTCCGCCGAGTCGCAGGCAACTTCGGTCTCGGCAGCGGCGCGACGGTTGCGGGCTTCATCGTCGCTTCCTCCGATCACCTCCGCACGTTCCAGGCGCTCTACCTGTTCGACGGCCTCACCTTCGCGGTCTTCGCGCTGGTTGTGCTCGTGGGGATCCCGAATCCCCGCCTTGCGAATACCGCGTCGGCGAGCGACAGGGAAACGGGCTTCCGAGCAGTTGCTCACGATCGGCTCTTCCTCATCCTGATCGCCGCCAACATCGTGCTCGTGATGACCGGCGGCGCGCTCTTTTCCAACATCCTCGCGCCGTTTGCGAAGGCGCACACGCCTGTCGGGCCGGGCGAGATCGGCATCGTCTTTTTCATCAATACCTTCTTCATCGTCGTCGCGCAGATTCCAGCCACACGCGTCGTCAAGCGGATGCGCCGCTCACACGCTCTTGCCGCGACCAGCGCGCTATTTGCAATCGGCTTGCTCGCGGTCCTGCTCGCAACGCTAACGAGCTCGACGCTCACCGCTACCGCCGTCTTGGCCGGGGTCGCGATCGTGATCGCGATCGGTGAGTGCGCGCAGTTCATCGTGCTCGGCCCGATCGTCGCCGACCTCGCACCGCCGCATCTGCTCGGCCGCTACATGTCGCTCTACGGCCTCGCTTTCACGGCCGGCGTGGCCCTCGGCCCCGCGGTCGGCGGCGCGCTGCTCGCAACGTCACCCGACGCCGTCTGGTGGGGCGGCGCCTTGACGGCAGCACTGACCGGAGCGGGCTTGCTGCGACTCGGCGACCGGATACCCGACCCGCTCCTGCAGGCGCGCCCTCTGCCGCCAGCCGTCAGTGCAGCCGACTTGGACTCCGCCTGAGCGGCCGCGCGGTGAATCCGGAGCCTGCAGACACTCGGATCGCTCGCGGGCATTGACAACGTGCGGGTGCGACCGTGAAAGTCAGGCAAGATCGGCCCGGGGAATGTAATCGGCGGCACGATGCGGAGGCTTCGACCACATGCGACTTCTGCTGATCGGCGCTCCTGGCGCCGGCAAGGGAACGCAGGCAGAGCTACTGGCCGCACGGTTCGGCATCGTGCATATCTCCAGCGGGGACTTGCTGCGTCAGCACGTCCGCGACCAGACCGCTCTCGGGCAGACGGTTAAGTCCTACCTCGACCGCGGTGACCTGGTCCCGGACGGCCTGGTCATGGCCATGCTGCGTGAGCCGGTGCTGACGGCGGCCAGTGGCTATGTGCTGGACGGCTTCCCGCGGACCGTGGAACAAGCCAAGGCATCGTATGCCGTGGTTCGACCGCTCGGCGCTGAGGTTCAGGCCGCCATCCACCTCGATGTCCCGCGCGAGGAGCTGATGCGACGGCTCCTGGCCCGAGGCCGAGGGTCAGAGGACCTCGAAGCCGTCATCGAGCACCGCCTGAAGATGTACCAGGAGAACACCGTGCCGCTGCTTGATTACTACGCAAGCCGCGAATGGATCTTCACCGTCGATGGCGCCCGGCCGGCCGCGACAGTCCACCAGGACATCGCCGGGCGCATCCAGAAGCTGGCTGTCATCGCCGGACCGACAGGATGAGCCGGACCGCGGGGTGGCGGTCAGGTCGCCGCGGTGGCGAGCACCAGCGGCAGGATCGCGATGGCACCGGCTTCTCGCAGCCGCATCGCCGCGACCGTCATCGTCCACCCGGTCTCGATCCGGTCGTCCACTAGCAGGACGGGCCCCTCGAGCCGGGCCAGATCGGTGCGCATTGCCTCGGGCACGACGACGCTGCTCCAGACCGCACGCAGCCGCTGGGCGCTGTTGTGCTGGCGGGCGGGCTGGCCCGGCCCGCCGCAATCGAGCGGACCGAGGTAGGGCATCCGGCCGATCCTCGCGATCTGGCCGGCGAGGCTGTCGATGAGCAGGGGCCTGGTCCGCGACGGCATCGCGATGACACCGCCCGGCCGCTGTGCCCAGTCCCACGCGGCCAGCACCTTGACCACGGCGGCGAGCATGTCCTCGGGAACGGGCCCGTCGGGGCTGGCGGCTGGCCGTCCGGCAGCCCCGCCCGGAGGTTCCCCGGCGAGCACAGCGCGCAGCCTTGGTCCCCAGCCGAGATCGCTCAGCCTGCCCAGGGCCCGGCCCGCTTCGGCGGATATATCCGCGTCGATCCTGCCCGCGATGTCGATTCCGAGTTCGCGCATGCCGGTCGGCCACATCTTGCGCGGCGGGATCTCGGCGCCGGGACGCAGCAGATGGTCGCGCGCGGCGCGGGCCGCAGTATCGGTCACCGCGTCTGGCCATCGGCGCTGCGTGCAGTTGTCGCAGCGCCCGCACGGCGCGGCCGCCGGATCGTCGAGCTGCCGGCGCAGGTACTCCATCCGGCACCCGGCCGTGGCGATGTAGCCGAGCATGGCCTGCTGCTCGCGGGTTCGCTCGGCGGCGACTCGGGCATAGCGGTCGGCGTCGTACGCCCACGGCTGTCCCGTCGTGGTCCACCCGCCGGTGACCCGGCGGACGGCGCCGTCAACGTCGAGAACCTTGAGCATCGTCTCCAGCCTGGTCCGCGACAGGTCGACGCCGGCCTCGAGCGCAGCGGTCGACACCGGCCGGCCGGCCTCCGCGAGCACGGACAGCGTGCGGCGCACCACTGGCTCGGCCGGGAACGCGAGCGAGCCGAAGTACGCCCAGATGTCGGCGTCTTCCCGGCCGGGGAGCAAGATCACGTCGGCGCGGTCGACGGCCCGGCCGGCCCGGCCGATCTGCTGGTAGTAGGCGATGGGCGACTGCGGAGCCCCCAGGTGCACGACAAAGCCCAGGTCGGGCTTGTCGAATCCCATGCCGAGGGCGCTGGTCGCCACCAGGGCCTTGAGCTCGCCTGCCAGCAGCGCATCCTCGGCCGCCTGCCGGTCGGCCGGATCGTCCTGGCCGGTGTAGGGCGCGACATTCAGGCCCTCGCCGCGCAGGAACGAGGCGGCCTCGCGCGCCGCGGCCACGGTCAGCGCGTAGACGATGCCGGAGCCCGGCAGCTCGGCGAGATGGTCGGCCAGCCAGCCCAGGCGCTGCTGGGCCGCGGGCAGCTCGACGACGGCCAGGTGCAGGCTGTCGCGGTCCAGGCTGCCCCGCAAGATCAGGGTCTCGGCGTCGGAGCCCGCACCGAGCTGCTCGGCGACGTCGCGGCTGACGCGCTCGTTCGCGGTGGCCGTCGTCGCCAGCACGGGCACGCCCGGCGGCAGTCCGGCCAGCAGCGTCCGGAGCCGGCGGTAGTCGGGTCTGAAGTCGTGCCCCCAGTCGGAGATGCAGTGCGCCTCGTCCACCACGAGCAGCCCGGCCGATGCGATCAGCTTGGGCAGCACCTGGTCGCGGAAGCCCGGGTTGTTGAGTCGTTCCGGGCTTACCAGCAGGACGTCAACCTGCCCGGCGGCCACCTCCCCGTAAATCTCATCCCACTGCTCGATGTTGACCGAGTTGACGGTGCGGGCGCGGATCCCGGCTCGGTCCGCGGCCGCGATCTGGTTGCGCATGAGCGCCAGCAGCGGCGAGACGATGACCGACGGCCCGGCGCCGCGGGCCCGCAGCAGCGCGGTCGCGGCAAAGTAGACCGCCGACTTGCCCCACCCGGTCCGCTGCACGACCAGCGCGCGAACATGATCGGCCACCAGGGCGCGGATGGCGGTCCACTGATCATCGCGCAGCCGCGCGTCCTCGCCTGCGAGCACGCGCAGGCAGGCCTGCGCCTCGGCGCGCATCGAGTCGGCTGACTCCGGATCGCCGGTCATCGCGCCTCCCGATAACGAACAGGGCTCGTTCGCAAGCGAGCCGCTCGCGGAGCGCTCAACCCCCCAAAAACCACGTTCCCGTATCTTTCCAAAGTTTTTCCGCAGTTCTATAGTTGGCGCTCGCCTGGCAACGGTGCCTGGCTGAGCTGAGGGACTGATTCTCATGCACATAAGTGCCGGTGACACCGCCTGGATGCTAACCGCCACGGCGCTTGTCCTGTTCATGATGCCGGGCCTCGCGCTTTTCTACGGCGGGCTGGTCGGCGCGAAGAACGTCGTCGCGACCATGGTCCAGTCATTTGTCGCGATCGGCCTGGTTAGCCTGCTGTGGGTGATCATCGGCTACTCGCTGGCCTTCGGTCACGATCACGGCGGGGTTATCGGCAGCCTCTCCAACGTGCTGCTGCGCGGTGTCGGCGTCACGCCCAACAAGTTCGCGCCAACCATCCCGGCGCTGCTTTACATGGCATTCCAGATGAAGTTCGCGGTCATCACCCCGGCGCTGATCGCGGGCGCGTTCTGCGAGCGGATGCGGTTCCGCGGCTACCTGGTCTTCATCGGACTCTGGTCGCTGATCGTGTACTGCCCGTTCGCGCACGCGGTGTGGGGCGGCGGCGTCCTGGGCTCAGGCGGCCTGCACGCGATCGACTTCGCGGGCGGCTCGGTCGTGCACGAGCTGGCCGGGGCGGCGGCCCTGGCAACCGCCTTCTACCTGCGCCGGAGCAAGCCGCTCGACCGGCCGCACAACGTCCCGATGGTCCTGCTGGGGGCGGGCATCCTGTGGTTCGGCTGGTTCGGCTTCAACGCCGGGAGCGCGACCTCGGCCGGCTCCGTCGCCGTCTATGCACTGGTCAACACGCAGCTTGGTGCCTCGGCCGCGATGCTCGCCTGGATGGCACTGGAATGGTGGCGCAAGGGCAAGCCGTCGGGCGTCGGCGTCGCCGCGGGCGCGGTCGCCGGCCTGGCCGCGATCACGCCGGCCTCCGGCTACGTGCCGCCGTGGGCCGGAATCCTCATCGGCCTTGCGGCCGGCGCGCTGTGCTTCCTCGCCGTGAGCCTCAAGGACCTGCTGCACTATGACGACTCGCTCGACGTGGTCGGCGTGCACATGGTCGGCGGCGCGATCGGCGTCGTACTGACCGGCGTGTTCGCGAGCCTGGCCGTGAACGCCGCGGGTGAGGCCGGCGGCTGGACCCAGCTGGGCCGGCAGCTCGTGCTGGCGGTCGTCGCGATCGTCTACCCGTTCGTGGTCACCCTGGCCATTCTGTGGGTCACCGACCGCGTCGTCGGGCTGAGGGTGAGCGCCGAGGACGAGGAGACCGGGCTGGACTTCGCCGAGCATGGCGAGGGTAGTTACGACTGGTCGGTCCCGGCGCTGGCGGGAACCCAGGCGGGGACCGGGGCCGTGGCCGCCGGGACGGCGGGGCCGACCGGAGCCGGGACCGTGGCCGACTGATGGCGCAGCTGTCCCGATCGGCACCGTCCGAGCTGGGCGTGGACGCCGGGCGAGTCATCGGCTTCCTGGACGCCGTCGGCGCGGCCGGGCTGGATTTCCACTCGCTCATGATCCTGCGGCACGGCACGGTCGTGGCCGAAGGCTGGTGGGCACCTTACCGCCGCGACGACATCCAGTTGCTGTACTCGGTGTCGAAGACGTTCCTGGCGATGGCGGTCGGGATCGCCGTGGGCGAGGGCCGGCTGTCGACCGACGACCTGGTCGCCGACCTGCTTCCTGACCTCGTGCCGCAGCCGGTACCCGATCACCTCAGGCAGCTGCGCGTCCGCCATCTGCTGGCCATGGCCAGCGGGCACCGCGCCGAGACGCTGGCCAGGATCGTGGCGATGGGCCCGGACCCCGTCCGCAACTTCCTGGCCCTGGCGCCGGAGGATCCGCCCGGCAGCGTCTTCGCCTATAACCAGGGCAACTCGCTGACGTTGTCGCACATCATCACCGCGCTGACCGGCCAGCGAGTCGTCGAATACCTGCGCCCGCGACTGTTCGACCCGCTCGGCATCGACCGGGCGGAGTGGCTGGCCACCCCGAACGGGATCGACCAGGGTTTCTCCGGGCTGCACGTGACCACCGAGTCGGTGGCCAAGCTCGGCCAGCTGGTGCTTCAGGACGGCCGGTGGGGCGAAACCCAGCTCGTGCCGGCCGACTTCGTAGCCGACTGCCGCCTCCCGCAGGTCGGGAACTCGCGCCAGCAGACTAACCCGGACTGGCGCCAGGGTTACGGATACCAGATGTGGATGTGCCGGCACGGTGCACAGCGGGCCGACGGGGCGTTCGGGCAGTTCGCGATCGTGCTGCCTGATCTGGACGCGGTCATCGCCTGCACGGGGCAGGTCCCCGACATGCAGCGTCAGCTCGATCTCATCTGGGCGCACCTGCTTCCGGCCTTTCGTGACGACCGACTGCCCGGCGCCCCCGTCGACCAGCAACTGGCCGACCGGCAACTGGCCGGGCGCCTGTCCCGGCTCTCCGTCGCCGGCGTCACGGCGAGCGGGCCCGGCCCGGCTGAGCCGCTCGAGCTGTCGCCGACCAGCGCCGAGGACCCGTTCTCTCGCCGGATCGAGCGCGTCCGCATCGAGCCGCTGCCCGGCGGCAGCCGGCTGGTGCTGACGATCAGAGGCGAGGGCTTCGCCTTTGACGTACCCCGTGGCCGGTTCGCTGACGGAGTGCTCGCCGGGCTGGACTCGCCGTTCCCGGAAGTATCGGTCAGTGCCGGCTGGGTCTCCGGCGAGGAGTATCACGCCGAGATCGTGTCGCGGCGGACGCCGCACCGGCTCCGGCTGCGGGCCAGGCACCGCGGCCCCGGCAGCCAGCCCGAGTTGTCGGTCGGCTGGCTCACGCCGCCGCTGGCGCTCTGAGCGCGCGTTCATCCCCTAGGTTGAGACAGTGACCGATCGGGGCGTCGATGGCCCTTACCTTGACCTGGACCGGGAGGCCTGGCGCGGCCTGCGCGCCAGCACCCCGATGTCGCTGACCGCGGGCGAGCTGGACGAGCTGCGCGGGCACGCCGACCCGATCGGGCTCGGCGAGGTCGAGGACATCTACCTGCCGCTGAGCCGGCTGCTGCGGCTCTACTACGAGGCAGGCACCGGGCTGCGCGATACGGTCGGAGCGTTCCTCGGCGAGCAGATCCGGCCGGCGCCGTTCATCGTCGCCGTGGCCGGCAGCGTCGCCGTCGGCAAGTCCACGACCGCGCGCGTGCTGCGAACGCTGATCACCCGCTGGCCACAGCAGCCGCGCACCGCGCTGGTGACGACGGACAACTTCCTCTACCCGAACGCCGTGCTCGAACAGCACGGCCTGATGGGCCGCAAGGGCTTCCCCGAGTCCTACAACCGGCGCGCGCTGCTGCGGTTCGTCCAGCAGATGAAAGCGGGTGCGCCGCAGCTCTCCACTCCGGTGTACTCGCATCTGGCCTACGACATTGTTCCTGGCGAGATCCAGACCGTGCAGCGGCCCGATGTGCTCATCCTCGAGGGCATCAACGTACTGCAGCCAGACCCGCGCGGATCCCTGGCGCTGGCGGATTTCTTCGACTTCTCCATCTACGTCGACGCCGAGCCGGAGGACATCCGGCAGTGGTTCCTGGGTCGGCTGCGGGCGCTGCGGGATACGGCCTTTACCGATCCGACCTCCGCGTTCCGGCGACTTACCCAGGTCAGCGCGGCGGAGGTCGACGCGTTCGGCACCGAGGTGTGGCAGTCCGTCAACCAGGTCAACCTGATCGTGAACATCCAGCCGACCCGGGCCAGGGCCACGCTTGTCCTGCATAAGGCGGCCGACCATGCGGTGACCCAGGTCCGGCTCCGCCGCTTCTGAGCGGACTGGAGTCGGCTCCCGTCGAGGACGGGCTCGGGGTTACGCTGCGGATGCTCGGCAAGCTGACACGGGAGGGAAAGGTGGGCGGCGGGGACATGCGGGAAGTGCTGTCCGCAGGCGTCTCGCCCCAGCAGGTCGAGGACGCGCTGGCGGTCCTCAAGTCCCCCGGTCGGCGCTAGCAGGAAAGACCGTCGATGTACGTAGTGGCGGCCGCTACCCGGCCGGCTTAACTCGCGCCGGGATTTCTTCCGGAAACTACTTACCGTCGCTTCCCAAATCTATGTACTTTATTAACACGAGTTGCACGGAAATGCGAAGTGGGCAGCCGGCCTGCCCGGCGGAGGTGCTGCGCGATGGGAAGCGGAGACGGCGGAAGGCGCACGCGGCGACCGCGGGCAGCGCGCTGGGTGGCCGGGGTCACGGCGGGCGCACTGGCGGTGCTGACCGCAACGACGGCCGGCGCGGCGGCCCCCGCGGGCGCCAGCCCCGATGCCGCGACTACCATCTCGCCGCTGCAGTCCGCCTGGTTGTCCGTGCTCGGCAGGCCGTCCATCCAGCACGCGCTGATCGGCGCCTACGCCTATGACGTGACGACCGGCAAGACCCTGGCCGCCATCCACCCGGACTGGCGGCTCACGCCAGGATCGGTGACCAAGCTGTATGCGACCGCGACCGCGCTGGCCGACTGGGGATCGCGCTTCCGTATCGTCACCCGGGTCGAGCAGTCGCGCACGGGTGGACCGCTGTACCTGGTCGGCGACGGCGACGGCTTCGACGCCTCGACCAGGAAGTCGGTCGGCGCGCAGCAGCTCGAGCAGCTGGCCAGGTCCGTTGCCCGTACCGTGCACAGCGCGGCCGGCGTGGTCGGGGTGGGCTCGCTGTTCAGCGGCTGGAGCGCCGGTCCCGGCTGGGACATCAGCGAGGTACCGGGCATCGGCGATCCGGTAGTCTCCGCGCTGACCGCGGACATGGACGACCTCTACGTCGCCGTCAATCCCGGCTCGGCCGCGGGCAGCGCGCCGATCGTGCGGCTGAACCCTGGCGACCCGGACAGCCTGCCGCCCGGATTCTTCAAGATCGAGGATGAGGCCACCACCGGCCCGAAGGGCTCGGCGAACACGCTGTACATCAACACGCTCATCGGCACCCGGACGATAGTGATCACCGGCAGCGTCCCGGTGGGCGGCGGGCGGACCTGGGGCTACCTGTCGATCGGCGACCCAGCCCTGTTCACCGCTGACTTGTTCGCTATGTACCTCAAGCAGGACGGCGTGCGGCTGACTGCCCCGGACTCGGCCGGCAGGCTCCCCAGCCACAGCCGCGAGATCGCCTCCTACACCGACGACAGGGACCTGAGCAGCTATCTGCGCGAGCAGAACAGCTGGTCGGTCAACCTGATGGCGGAAAACCTGTACCGGCTGGACGGCGTCGCCTACCGGGGCACCGGCTCTCCCGCGGCCGCGCAGGCCGCAGTGAATGCGTACCTGACCGGGGCGCACCTGTCACAGGACCGGGTGCAGGTAGACGGCTCGGGGCTGTCGGTACTGGATGAGATGAGCGCAGGCCAGCTCGTGCAGCTGCTGAGTTACGTCGCGCACCAGAGCTATTTCACCGAGTTCGAGCATTCGCTCATCCACATCGGCCGCACAAGCCAGTGCACGTTCATGTGCGGGCTGATGGATCACACCGCGGCCGACGGCACGGTCTGGCTCAAGACAGGGAACCTGGCCAACCAGTGGAACTACGCCGGGTACGCGCACGCGAAGAACGGCAATCTCATCGCGTTCGCGCTGTTCTTCGACGGGCTGAACGAGAACAATCCGCTCGGCGAAGCCCTCAGCTCGATGGACAGGATGACCATAGAGGCGGCCAGCTGGCCGTATGAGCCGAAGCCGGAGTCCGCCGCCAAGCAGCGCGCGCAGCTCGCCGCGCTGGCGGCCGGCAGCGGCGACCTGCCGGCCAGCGTCGCGGC
>JASHOV010000013.1 GCA_030038495.1 Streptosporangiaceae bacterium | reverse complement strand
AACTGCCGCAGCAGTCACTGATTCCGGTCGAGCGGGACTACAAGTACGTCCAGAGCCGCGACGAAATCGACGCCGTCGCGCGCCCTATTGCAGAGATCAAGGATCGTTACGCGCGCCTGATCGCCATGGTCGCACTTCGGACGATCTACGAGGTATTCGCAGCCACTTCGGTCGGGCTGGTCGGAGCAGCGACCTTCAACGGTCACTTATCCACCAAGGATCGGGCCACAGGCCAGCCCGTCAGGCCCTGCCTGATCAGCGTCAGCGCGGCGCACGAGCTCTTTGCTACTTTCGTCCTTGCTGATCTCGACCCGGTGGCCTGCCTTCGCAAGCTCAACGCTCTCATCTCGCAGCATCCTTATGACCTGGAGGCCGTGCGGCCCGTCGTTGACTTCGAGACCTTGCTGTCGCAATACAGGTTCGTCGAAGGCATGGACGCCGTGGCAGGTCTCGACAGCCGGCCTGACCTTCTCGATATGACCCCCACTGAGTTCGAGCACCTGGTCCGCCAGCTGTTCGAGGCGATGGGGATGAAGTCGTGGGCCACTCAGGCATCCAAGGACGACGGAGTCGACGCCGCCGCCGTGAACGAGGACCCCGTCTTCGGAGGTCTGTGCGTGATACAGGCCAAACGGTACCGAAACGCCGTCGGCGTTGAACCAGTGCGCGCGCTAGCCGGCGTAATGGAGGACAAGCACGCCACGAAGGGAATCATGGTGACCACGTCTTGGGTCACCAAGGAAGGCCACGCCTTCGCCTCGCGCCACGGCCGCATCCAGATCATGGAATGCGAGGAAATCAAGTACCTGTGCAAGGAGCACCTCGGCCGGGACGTCCTCATTGGCCTGCCGAAACCGCCACCTCACCGCCGGTAGCAGCGGCCTGCGGGGGCGGCGATTCTAGCCGCTCCGGCGTGGCGGAGCGGTGCGGCGGCGGCCCATCGGGCCAGCGAGGGCAGGCCAGGATCCCGCCCGTTCGCCCTGGGCGGCTAGGCGGTGCCGCCCCCGCCGCACCGCAGGACACCGGCCAAGCAATCGCCGCCCCTCCCGTCAGTCCGGCATACGCCCGGGCCAAGAGCCCAGCCGAAGATCTACTAACGGCTACGCTGGTGCCTCTTGACAATGCCACTCTGGCGATACCGAGCTACTGCTCTGTATTTACGTTCACTACACTGCGTACGTCTGAGAGCAGATGCGATAGGAGAAATCACCGCCGATGGTTTCCTGTTCGCACAGCTGAATTTGCGTTATTGTCTGCCCAGGTTCCCAGTAGCTCGCAGTGCTGGACTGGCCAGCCTGCGCATCCAGCTCGGTACTCCCGCCGTCGGCGAAAGTGATGCGGAGTTCGGCGTGGTCGAGTACTCCGGTAAAGTAGTTGCCTGCCACGGGAGCCCACACCCAGGCCCAGCTGGTTGCGCCGTTGCCCGGGCAGTTCGTGATCTGCGAGTCGGAGTAGTCGTACCACAGCGTTACCGTGCTGCAGCCTGCGCTGCTAGCGGGCGCGGCACTGGCGGGCGCGGCCACGAGCACGGTGGCGGCGACTGCGGTGACGACGCCTACAGCTAATGTCAGCGATCTCTTGTTCCACCCGGCGCGCATTCGAATGACTGACTGCAAGTCCATTCGGTACCTCCAGGTTAGGTAAATGGGTATGAGCGCGCTGATGCCGGTCGGAGTCAGGCCCGGCCGGCATCTGCAGCGGATTTACGCTAATCCGTTCTGGTCAACAGCTGGTGGACGTCTTATTAATATCGCGTCAGCACGGCGCGCCTGCGCGCAGGCGGAAGCCGGCGTGTCCAGTGAAGCTTTGAGCTGGCCGGACCGGGAAGGGGATACTTGCGGAGACGGAACGGTGGACGTGGCCTGGCCGGAGTTGCTCCGATGACCGGCTGCTGCGACGCGGGCGATTATCTGGCTCGGCGGGCGGCATTGCAGGTGCGAGAACGGATCCGGGATTTCACGGCCAGCTCCCGGGCGCCTGCGGCCGGGCAGCTATGAGCCCGTATCCAGCGCGGATGGAGGACCACTGGTGGCAGCGGCCAGGCCGCAGACCGGGCCGGGAGCTGTACCAGTGGGACCTGCACCTGCGGGACTGCCCTGAAATGCGCGCAGCTGTCGCTCAGGTGCAGGCGCGGCTAACGGATTTGCCGGTGCTGGACCTCGTTGCGCCGCAGTGGCTGCACGTGACGACGTATATTGCCGGGTTCACCGATGAGATCCCGGCGGAGGCGGTGCCCGTCATGGTGGCGGAGGCGTCGCGGCTGCTGGCAGATGTCTCGCCGATCACGGTGACCCTTGGCCGGATCTACCTGGACCGTCAGGCGGTCGTGCTGCCACTGGAGCCATTCGCGGCACTGGAGCCTGTGCTCTCGGCCGCGCGGGCGGCTACCAGGTCCGCCGGCGCCCGCGGCCATCAGGACACTGATCCGTGGGCGCCGCATATCTCGGTCGCCTACAGCAACGGCAGCGGCTCGGCAGCGCCTGTCATCGCCGCTCTCGGTGAGCGCCTGCCGGATCTTCGGGTCACCGTCACCTCGGTCAGCCTCGTCGCTCAGGTGCAGGCAGGCAGATCCTGGCAATGGCGCGACGTCCGTGAGGTCACGCTCGGCCAGGCTCGCGTTCCCTCGCGCCAGAAATCGTAAGAACGCCCGGCGGTGTCGGTCGCGACGCCGCGCCATAGCGGCCCGGCCCGGCCTCCCGCCGGCTGGCTCTCCGGCAGACGGGGGTTGCCGCCCGCAGCAACCGCCGCTGCCGCCGCCCGGCTCAGTGTCCGCGGCGCGCGAGAATAGTCGAGGCCGGCGCGGTGACATGCTGAACTTCGGTGTGCGAAGAGACAGGAGACCGATGTGAGGTCAGGAACGAGCGACCGACCGGTAGCGTCACCGGGGAGCTGCGCGTGAGTGCCAGGTTCGACGGGGCGGTCGCGCTGATCACGGGTGCTACCAGCGGGATTGGCAAGCCGACCGCGCTGTCGCTCGCCGCTCGCGGCGCCTACGTTCTCGCCGTCGGCCGCGATCTGTCCCGTGGTGACGCTGTGGTAGCGGCTATCCGGGGCAGCGGCGGGACAGCCGATTTCCTGGCGGCTGATCTGCGTACCGCCGACTCGGTCCGAGTTCTCGCGCGGCAGGCCACGGAAGCCGGCGGAGGTCGCGTGGACGTGCTGGTCAACAACGTCGGCATAGCTCGGGCGGGCCGACCGCGGACATGACGGAGGCCGAGATTGACCTTGCGCTGGCAGTCAACGTCAAGGTGCCGTTCGTGCTAGTGGGCGAGCTTGCCCCCGGTATGGCGGATCGCGGGAAGGGCGCCATCGTCAACGTCGGCACGATGGTCGCCGAGTTCGGGCTCGCGGGCATGGCGATCTACGGGGCGAGCAAGGCGGCCCTGAACTTGCTGACCAAGGCGTGGCGGCCGAGTTCGGACCCGGGGGAGTGCGCGTCAACTCCGTCAACCCGGGGCCGACGCGTACTGAGGGGACAGCGGGCATCAGCGCGATGCAAGATCAGCTCGCCGCGCACGCGCCCGCCGGGCGGGCCGCCTCGGCTGCGGAGATAGCCGCGGCCATCACGTACCTGGCCTCGGATGATGCGAGCTACATCAATGGCGCTGTCCTCCCGGTGGACGGCGGCCGGACCGCAGCGTGACGCCGCCACGGCGAGGCGGCGTGCAGCCGCCGGACGACAATCCGCGGATCTGGCGCCGGCAGGTGCATCGGATCTCCCCGCTGCCGCCGCCCGATGCTGGCTGCCGGGGCGACCGCGCGGGCCGGATTTGGCCTGCCCGGTGGTGCAACCGGATTGCCGCACTGATCCGTCCAAGCGGGAGTGGCGCGGGCCGTTCGCGCCCACGGATCAGATCTGCGAGAGGCAGGCTGCGATGATCGGCAGGATAGTCCGCGCCGGCACCATCGGCGCTTTCATACATCGGGCGCAACGGGGCGCCCGGGCCGCCGCGACGGCGACGGGCATCGTCGTCGCGGTGGCAGGTCTAGCGGCGAGCGCGTGCGGGTCGCCGAGCGCGGCTGCCCGTCTGACGGCGGAGTCCGGGCCGGAGACCGGAAACAGCGCCGGAACCGGAACGCCGGAAGGCTGGGCCGCTGTTACGTACGAGAACGCGCAGCTCTCCGTGCCGGCCTCGTGGGTGGTGGAGAGCCCGCAGGCGCCAACGTGCGCCTTCGTGACGACTGGCATGATCTTCGCGGGCATGAAGCCCGCCCTGCCGAAGGATCAGGGCTGTACCCTCACGGCGGGCTGGGCCTGGATCGAGCCGGTCAGCAGAGTCACCGTTCGCGGTCGGCCAGCCGCGGTGATTCACGGTATCCCCGTCTACTCCGTGCCGGCCGGAGCAGGTGCGGTGCAGTACCTGGCGCCACGGCTGGGCGTGGAGGTCGGCGCGGACGGTTCCCTCGCTCGAGCGATCCTGGCCACGCTGACCCGCTCGCCGCTGTCGGTGGCGCTGGCTCGCGGCGCGGCTACTCCCGTGCCGTCCGGCTGGACCTGGCACAGTTTCGGCGGCCTCCGGTTCGCGGCCCCGCGCACCTGGAGCGCGGAGCGCACTGAGGTCTGGCAGACGTGCCGGACCGGACTCGAGGACAAGACGCTGCTGCTGCTCGACGCGAAGAGGCCGCCGAGCTACCTCGGGTGTCCTTTGCAGCCCACCACCGCCGGCTGGCTGCAGGCTGTGCCCGGGCTGACCGTCGTCACCGGGAGGTACGCGACGAGGTCGGTCGGCGAGAGCTTCAGCCGCTGCCAGGACCGCGTCGGCGTGCGGATCTGCCTGTCTGCCACCACGGGGGAGGGCGGCCTGCTCGGCTCGGTGCTCATCATCTCGGCCACCGCGCCGCACCGGACATCGCCGACGTACCTGCTGATCGGCCTGTCCGGAGTGCGTCCGGCGCGGACGATCCTCGACTCGGTGACCGGCGCGCAGTAGGTCACCCGGTCGGGCCCTCCGTTCCGTCGCCGGGCCGCGGCGACGGGCCTGCAACGGGATCGGAATGCGCCCGCGCCCGGTCCTGGTACATCGCTACCCGCCCTGTTCCCGACCAGGCCAGTCCCCTGACCCGGCCAGCCGGCTCCTCCCCGTCCCCAGCTGGAGCCGGCTGGCCGCCCTGGTGGTCCAGCCGCTCAGCGGCTCGGCAGGGCATCGCAGCCGCCCGCGCCTCCCGGGCTTGCCGGTAGTGCCGCCGCGCCCAGGCCGACTCGCCGACATGTGACCGGCGATCCGGCCCGGTCGGCAGGCCACGCGACGGAGAACTTAGCCGGATTAACGATGCGGGCGGGATATGGCTGCTGCGAAGCTGAGGTCAATAACGCCACAGAGAGGAATTACTAATAGTGAGACCTCTTTTTCGCGTTGCCGCTTGCCGCCTGCCGGTTGTGGCTCATCTCTGTACGGGCCTGATCGCAGGGAATTCGGCGCACCCCGGCCCTGCACATCTTCGCCATCAGCGCTGAAGGACCCTACGGCGGCACGGCGCCCGCGATTCCCAGCACGGTACAGGCAGCCAACTACGACACAGGCGGGCAAGGAGTGGGCTTCAGCGTCGCCTCGGTCAACGGCAGCGCCAACAGCTACCGGCCGGACGGGGTCGACCTCGAGACCTGCTCCGACACCGGCTGCGGCTACGACGTTGGCTGGACGGCAGCCGGGCAGTGGTTCCGGTACACCGTCAACGTCGCGTCGGCCCGAACCTACACGGTCAGCCTCCGGCTGGCCGCCCCCGACGCCTTGCACATCGCCAATGCCGCCGGAACTAACCTGTCCGGCGCCATCAGCATCCCCGCCACCGGCAGCTGGCAGACCTGGACCACGGTGACAGCCACCGTCACCCTTCCCGCGGGACTGCAAACCCTGACCATCGACCAGGACAACGGCGGCTGGAACATCCACGATCTGACCTTCTCCTAGGTCGCACGCGGTCGCTGTCCGGCCGGACCGGGAACCATCTCGGTCCGACCGGGCCCGCGTCTAGGTCGCCGGCGACACGAAGCCAGTGCGTTACAGGTCCTGCGCCTCCCGGGTTCGCTGGTAGTGCCGCCGCGCCTTGATCCTATTGCCGCAGGTGGCCATCGAGCACCAGCGGGCCGCGTTGGCCTTGCTGCGGTCGATGAGGAACAGGCGGCACTCCTCGTTGCCGCACGGCCGCAGCCGTCCGGGCCGGGTGCGTGCCAGCGCGTCCCACGTCAGCACCGCCCGCACCGCCAGGGCACGCTCGGCGGGCACGCTGAGGGACCACTTGACCCGGCCGTCCGTGATGGCCGGGCCCCGCACAAGACCGTCCAGGGCGGGCGCCAGAACCTCCGGCGGGCTCTCGCCGCGCACCACCGCCTGGAGCAGGTCCCGGACGGCGCGCACCTGATCCAGCTCCGCGACCGTGCCCTGCCCGCCGCGGACGGCCAGCCACCGCCGGGCGCGCGGCCCGTCCGCGAGCGCATCGGCCTGGGTGCCGTCCGCTATCGGAGTTCTATTCAGGAGCGCGAGGAGGAAAGCCTCGTCGGCAGAAGCGTCGGCCATCACTACACCACCTAACCGGATTAATGCATTTGACAGGTTACAGTCGGCGTGGTGAACTGGCAATCTAACCCTTTAAGGAACGTAACAAGGTTAGCTGCGATGCCACCTCGCTGATCCCGAGGACGGCAGCAGCTCGGACACACCGGCGCCGACGTACGTTCCGGAGAACCAGGAGATGAGTACACGATGG
Source organism: Streptosporangiaceae bacterium (assembly GCA_030038495.1). Classification (GTDB taxonomy): domain Bacteria; phylum Actinomycetota; class Actinomycetes; order Streptosporangiales; family Streptosporangiaceae; genus JAJYUU01. Next base: position 3,380 of record JASHOV010000013.1, on the reverse strand, counting down.
GGCTTTCCTGGCAGCAAGGACCGCTAGCGGTAGGCGCGGTCGGCAGGTTCCTAGTGCCCGGCCCGCTCCCGGAGCGGCTGCTGTATGCCGAGCCGCTACGGCGGCGGATGCGAGTTGAGCTCGGCGGCGCCTGGATCGCGGACAGCGAGGACGTCGTCCTGCTGCACGAGCCCGGCCGCTACCCGGTGGCCTACTTCCCGCCGGGCGACATTGCCGATGGCGCGCTTGAGCCGGACGCGCATGCGACCGAGCACCGTGACCTTGGCCCGACGGCCTGGTACACGGTCCGCGGCGGCGAGCAGCTCGCCCGGCGGGCGGCGTGGCAGCATACCGGCCTGCCCGCGCACGCGGCTGAGCTGGCGGGCCGGATCGCTTTCGCCTGGCGGGCCATGGACGCCTTCTACGAGGAAGACGAGCGGATCCTCGGCCATGCCGCCGACCTGTACCACCGCATCGACATCCGGCAGGCGAGCCGGCACCTCGTCGTGCGCGAGGGCGGCCGGACGGTGGCCGACACCACGCGCCCGCTGGCCCTGTACGAGTCCGGGTTCGCACCCCGGTGGTACGTCCCGCGCGGGGACGCCGACCTCAGCCTGCTCACCCCGGCGAAGGGCGAGACGTTCTGCCCGTACAAGGGCATCTGCAGCTACTACAACGTCGGCGCCGCGCAGCGCGCGGTGTGGTCCTACGACGACGCGTATCCCGAGGTCCGCCGGATCTCCGGCCTGCTGTCGTTCGAGCCGGACCTGCTCGAGGTCTGCCTGGACGACGTCCGCCTGCACCTGGAGCCGGGCCAGAGCGTGATCCCGCATGGCGCCGACCGCAACCTTACGATGGCCGAGGCAGGCCAGGGCAGGCCGTCATGACGCAACGATCCGCGACAAAGGGAACGGCAGCCACCCGGGCCAGCCGCCGGGACCCGCCGGTCGTGCTGTCGGTGAACGTCGGCCTGCCGGAGAACCACTCCTGGCAGGGGAAGACGGTGTTCACCGGCATCTGGAAGCACCCGGTGGCCGGTCCGGTCATGGCGCGCAGGCTCAATATCGACGGTGACGGCCAGGGCGACAAGCACGGTCACGGCGGCGAGCAGCGCGCGGTGATGGTGTACCAGATCGACTCTTATCGCTACTGGGAACGACACTTCGGCCGGCCCGGCTTCGGTTACGGCGAGTTCGGGGAGAACCTCACCGTCGACGGCCTGCCCGACGACGAGGTCTGCATAGGCGACCGGTACCGGATCGGGGAGGCGGAATTCGAGGTTACGCAGCCGCGGGTGACCTGTTACCGGGTCGGCATGCGCCTGGGCGAGCCGGAACTGCCGGCGCTGCTGGTCAGCCACCACCGGCCGGGCTTTTACATGCGCGTGCTGACCGAGGGGCGGATCCAGGCCGGCGACCGGATCGTGAAAACGAGGACCGGCCCGCACCAGCTGACCGTCGCCGACACCGACGCGCTGCTGTATCTCCCCGGCCGGGACGCGGAGAAGCTCCGCGCGGCCGCGGACATCGCCGCGCTCAGCCCCGGCTGGCAGCAGTCCTTCCGCGAGCTGACCGAGTCGGGGTCCGCGGGCGGCCAGCCCGGCGAGGACGCGGCGCCGGCCTGGACCGGGTTCCGCCCGCTGACGGTGGCCGAGATCCGGCCGGAAAGCCAGGACGTGTCCTCCTTCTATCTCGCCCCCGCGGACGGGACGCCGCCGCCGGCCGGCCGGCCGGGGCAGTACCTGACCGTGCGGCTGCCCGGGGCCGCGACGCCTGCGGCGGTCCGCAGCTACTCGCTGTCCTCACCGGCCGGCGCCGGCCAGTACCGCATCAGCGTCAAGCACGAGCCGCACGGCGTCGCCAGCGGCTACCTGTGCACCGCAGTGAAGCCCGGCGTGGTCCTGGACGTGGCCGCGCCCCGCGGCGACTTCGTCCTCGAGGCCGGGACCGGGCCGGTCCTGCTGATCGCCGCGGGCATCGGCGTCACGCCGGTGCTGTCGATGCTGCACGCACTGGCCAGCCAGGAGAGCTCGCGGGACATCTGGTGGATCTACGGCGCCCGCGGTCCGCGGGAGCACCCCCTGGCCGAGGAGGCACACGCCCTGCTCGCCTCGCTGCCGTACGCGCACCAGCACATCTTCTACAGTCAGGCCACCGCGGCCGAGCGCCAGCAGGCGGGGGCCGCCGCCGGGCGCCTGTCCAGGGACAAGCTCGCCGGGCTGGCCGTGCCCGCCAGGGGTGACGCCACCGCGTACATCTGCGGCCCGGCATCCTTCACGGAGGACATCAGCAACGCGCTCTCCGGCCTGGGCATGGACCCTTCCCGGATCCGGACCGAGCTGTTCGGAGCGCTATCGGCGATCAACCCTGGGCTGACCGGGCAGGCGCGAGAGCAGCCGCACCCGCCGCCAGGTCCGCCGGGCACCGGCCCGCTCGTCACCTTCGCCCGCAGCGGCCTCGCCGTCCCGTTCCCGGCCGGCCGGGGCAGCGTGCTGGAACTGGCCGAGGCCTGTGACGTCGCCACCCGGTGGAGCTGCCGCACCGGGGTCTGCCACACCTGCGTCACGCCGCTGCTGTCCGGCGACATCACCTACAACCCCGAGCCGCTCGAACCGCCGGCCGGCGGCCAGGTCCTCATCTGCTGCTCCCGGCCCGGCGCCGACATCGTCCTGGACATGTGATGAGACTCCGCCCGACAGGCCCGACAGGCCCGGCAGACAACCAGTCGCCGGCCAGTCCCGGCCAAGAGGAGCCCGCAGGCCGGCCGGGCAGCGTCCCGTCCCGGGCAGCTGGCAACCGGGATCAGCCCGGCCATCGGCCCCTTGCCCGCCATCTACATCGCGCCAGCCGGCCAGCCCGGCCCGGCAGGCCTGGCCTGGCACGCCGTGGTGTGGCTCCTACATCACATGACCCGACATCAGGAGGCACCAGTGTCTGCACAACCCATCGCAACAGGCCGCCTGTCCGAACGTCGCGCGCACGCAGCACGCCGGGCCACGGCTAACAGGTGCCGCGAGAAGGCTGGTGCCTGATGGACTACCAGATTCAGGTCATCACGCTCCCGGTGCGCGACCTCGATCGAGCGAAGGCGTTCTACACCCGCCAAGCCGGCTTCAGCCTCGACGTCGACTATCACCCGGTCCCTGACTTCCGCGTCGTCCAGCTGACCCCGCCGGGATCGGCCTGCTCGATACAGCTCGCGCTGGCCGGGGGGCCCGCCAGGCCCGGATCCTCTGTCTTTCTGGTCGTGACCGACATCGAGGCTGCGGGCCGCGAGCTCACCGAGCGCGGCGTGCAGGTCGGGCCCGTCCGCCACAAGTCCCCGGTCGACCAGTGGGAAGGCGACTGGGCGGCTGGCCCGGATCCGCAGCGCCGCGACTATGCCAGCTTCGCGGAGTTCGC
>JASHOV010000149.1 GCA_030038495.1 Streptosporangiaceae bacterium | reverse complement strand
GCGTCGGCGGCGTCGGCGGCGCGGCCGCGGCGCCGGCGGGATCTGGCCGGCGGGTCTGGCACGATCCAGTCCAATGCCGGGACAGTGAACTCGGGTACTTCCCCGGCCACCCAGCCTGCCGGGCGGGCGGCCCGCACCGGCTGGCCCGCGATGGCGACGCCCAGCTCCCGCGGCGAGCGCGCCAGGTCGAGCAGGGCGCCGATGTCCTCCGCCGCGGCCTCGATCAGGGCCTCGCGCATCTCTGCTGCCCGCCGTTCGAGCCAGTCGCCGGCGGCCTGCCGGCCGGCCAGGCGAAGGGCATCCAGCGCATCGCGTACGGGATCGGCGTCTGGTGCGGCACCGGCGGCGGGCGGCGCTGCCGCGGCGGGCGCGAGCAGGTCGCTGAGCTCAGCTCGCCACGCGGGGCCGCGTTCGGAGATGACGCCGGGAGCCGCGGTCTGCGTTGTGCTGGCGATCCGGTCTGCCACCGCGGCGAGGTGATGCCCCAGCTCGCTGACCCGCGACTCGAAGCCGTTCACGGCGCTGGCGTGGTCCGGGCTGTCGCGATCGGCGAGCTGCCCGGCCCGCAGGTCTCGCTGCTGGCGGGCCACCAGGCCGGCGGTCGCGGCTGCGACATTGCCGAGGGCGACCCGGCCCTGCTCGGCGGCCAGGAACCGGGTGAGCGCGTCGCGCAGCGCCCCGATCCCGCTGGCGGCCAGCAGCCGGGGATCCCGGCCCGTCGCGCCCTCCAGCGCCTGCAGCGCGGAGATCCCGAACACCGCCGGCTCGGCCGGAAGGCTGCCACGCACCCATTGCCGCACATAGCCGGCTACCTCCGCGCCGTCGGCCTCGGTGACCAGGTCACGCTTGTTGATGACCAGGAACAGCTTGCCGGCCTGGTCGGCTGCGGTGGTGAGGAAATCCGCCTCGGCCCCGGTGAGCGCGGAGTCGAACCCGGTGACGAACACCACCGCGTCGGCACGCGGCAGGTAGCGCAGCGTGGTCGCGGTGTTTGCCGCGATTGCTGACCCGACGCCGGGTGTGTCCACGAACTCGAAGCCCAGGCGCAGCAACTCGGCCGGGATCTCCACCTCGACCGAGGCGACCTGCATCCGGGTGCGCTCGGTGCTCGCCCGGGCTACGAAATTCCCCACCTCGGCCACCGGCACCTCGACAGGAAAGCTGCCGGCATGGCTGCGGACCAGCGCGCGGGCCCGGCTTCCGTACCGGACGGTAGTGACCACCGACGTCATCGGCAGTGCCCCCGTCGGCAGGTACGCGTCGCCGAGCAGGGCGTTCATCAGTGTCGTCTTGCCGCGGCTGAACTGGCCGATCACCGCGAGCTGGAACCGGCCGGCCGCCAGCCGGGTCAGCAGCGCCCTGATGTCCTGCTCGCGCTGCTCATCGCCGTAGGCGTGAGCGACAGGCAGGACAGCGCGGATCATGTCCGCCAGCTCAAGCCGACGCTGCTGGTAGCCGGTCAGGCCGTCCATGTCTCTATTGTCCGCCGGGCTGACCGGCAGCCGGCCGATCCGGCCGGCCGGGCCGGACAGCCCGCCGGCGGACGGCGACGAGGAACGGAATCGCGGCGAGCTGGGCCACCACGCAGAACGTCGCCACCGCGCCGAGCGACACGTCGAACAGGACACCGATCACCACGCTGCCCAGCACCCACGCGGTGCCATACGCGCCGGTGAACAAGCCATAGGCCGAGGCTCGGCGGTCCGGCGCGACCATCGGCGCCACCGCGGCCGGGATGATCGACTCCTGCACGCCCATGCCAAGCCCCCACAAGGCCATTCCCGCTACCGCCGCCCAGACGCCGCCGAGGAACACCAGCGGCGCGTACGCTGCCGCACCGATGGTCAGCGGGATCAGCACGCCGATCCCGGCCTTGTCGTACAGCCTCCCGAATATCAGCGACCCGGTCCCGCTGACCGCCATCGCGATCGCGTAGAACACCGGCACGATGGGCGCGGACACCGTGCGGGCCTGCTGGAAGTGGAACGCGATCAGCGGGAAGTCGGCGAGGCCGGCTGCCACCAGCGCGGCCCCGGCCAGGTACACCCAGAACACCCGCGGGTAACCCGACGCGGTTACCTCAGCCGGCCCGGCAGACAGGTCCCGCGGCCGGGGGAAGAATCTCCGCGCAGCCAGAACCAGCGACAGCGTGATCGCCGCCGGGACCGCCAGCGCCGCGAACGCGAGCTTGTAGTCGTGGTTGCTGACCGCCAGCACGAGCGCGACGAGCAAAGGCCCGAACATGGCGCCGAACTGGTCCAGCGCCTCGTGCACGCCGAAGCCCCAGCCATAGCCCATCTGCCTGGCGGCGTGGGACAGCATCGCGTCTCTGGGCGGGTTGCGGGTTGCCTTGCCGACCCGCTCGGCGATGATGAGCAGCGCGGCGACTTCCCAGTTCCCGGCCAGCGCGAGCAGCGGGACCGCGGCCATCTGGACCACGTATCCGCTGATGGTGATCGGCCAGTACCGGCCGGTCCGGTCGGCGCCGCGGCCGGAGAACAGCCGCAGCCCGTAGCCGAGGAACTCTCCCAGTCCGCTGATCACGCTGATCGCCAGCGCGCCCGCCCCGAGCGTGCCGAGGTAGGGGCCGATCACGGAGCGCGAGCCCTCGTAGGTGAAGTCGGCGAAGAAGCTCATCACCCCGACCATCAGCACGAACCTCAGCGCCGGCGAGGCACCTGCCAGGCGCTTCGTCGGGCCGCGTCTGGCCGGCGGTGCAGCGCCAGGGCCAGGTTCGGCGGGCGGAGGTGCGACCATCTCATTGTCTCCTTCGCCAGGACAGGCCGCGGACCGTCGACACAGCGCCTGGCGGGGCAGGGACCGGCAGAAAAGCGCGTGCGGGCCTGAACCTGAGCCCGCACGCGCAGTTCCGCCGGGGGCGCCTACTTGATGGGCGGCGGGCCGAACGGCAGGACCTTGCGGCCGAAGGTGGACTCGATGATGTCACCGGCGGCGTGGTACCAGGCCAGTACCGCGAAGACCAGGACGACCCAGCCCCCGGCCTTGGTGATGTTGGCGTTGCTGGCCCCGGCGCCGATCGAGAGCAGGACCAGGCCGACGAAGATTAGCCAGATAATTACGGTGAGCACCAGGTCGGTGCGCAGCGAGGCGATGGCCAGGTAGAACGTGATCACCGCGAATACGGCCAGGAACAGGCTGGTTGCCGAGCTGAGCTGCGCGGCGGGCACGCTGGACGCGTACAGCGTGTCGAACGCCCCGAGTATCACCCAGAACGGCCCGTAGGTGCCGAACACCGCCCCGGCGAACAGGTTGCCGCGGGAGAACTCCATGATCGCGACGATGATCTGCACGAGGCCGCCGAAAAAGAACGCCGCAGGCAGCACGATAGGGGTCCCGGCCGCGTTCAGCAGGCCGGTCTGATACATGCCGATCATGAACGAGGTGGTGCCGAACGCGGTCACCGCCCACGGCGCCGGGTTGGCCATTACCGCCCGTGCGGGCTGCGAGGCCTCGGCTGCCCCGGCCTGCTCTCCGGTAGCACCTGATGTCGTCATTGGGCATCACTCCTGTCCTATTTTTCTCGTCGGCCACGGTGACCGGCGCGCTGCGGTGAAGAGCGGTGGTGCGGCCTGCGGCCCGGCCGGGCGGGTGCCACCCGCGGCATTGCCGCTGCTGGGGGTGAACAGCCGCTGACCGGACCGATCAGCGGTGTACAGAACGTCAGGGATCGCGATGGGGGCTGACTGGCGGTCTTCGTGGTTTCTGCGGCCGCGGATGCCGACCGTGACGCGGTAACCGCGCGACCGTCTCGCGCCGTCCGCTCTGGCAGGTCGGGGATCGCGGTGGTCTGCGGCGAGCCAAGCTGCGCCGCGGCATGCCCGTCCTGGCCGGGGGCCGAACGCCGCCGGGCTTGGCGGCTCCACGACGGAGTGCTGTCAGCGGGCATACCAGCCACGCCGAAGTTACGGCCGAGCATGCGGACGCAGCCTCCTGTCCCGCACCGGACAGGGACCGTTGGCGGCGACCGCGCTTAACGGCGAGCCCCTCCGCCGTAACTACTTCGGATCATAAATCCGGCTTCGGTGTCCGGTAAAGTACGCGCTCGTTTGGCCTCGCAAGCAGCGCGCGTCGGGCCGGCACTGCCGGCAGCCCGGCCCGCCACCGGCGCATGAACGGCGAACGGCCGCCGGCCGGCCTGCGCGTGATTCCCTGAGCGCGCAAGAGCCTGAGGATGGTCTGCGCGGGCTGCCCGGTGACCAGCTCGATGTGGCGCACCCCGAGCCCGCACGCAACATACAGCTCTTCGGCCAGCTCCGCGCCGAGCGGGACCGGAACGGGGAATCGCTGCCAGATCGGGCCTCCGGCGGGCCGGCGGGCGATGTGGTGGCGCGCCAGCGCATGCCGCACCAGCGGATCGGCGTACAGGGCATCGACCAGCTCGATCTCGGCCGGGCCGTGGCTGGGCTCCGGCCCTCCGACCCGGACGGCCAGGCCATCGTCGTGCGCCGCCCGCAGCACGATCTGCCCGGACACGCCGAGCAGGCGGCCGGTGTCTGCCGCGGACAGGCCGGCGCTGACGTACAGCCGGATGAGGGCGTGAGCGGGCACGGCCACCCGGTCCTCCCGGTTGAGCCGTCCCCGTGTGCGCATCCGCACGCCGCGAGCATGCAGGCGGTCGCGCACCGTGCGCTGCGGGATCCCGGTGACGGCGGAGATGTCGCGGCAGCTGAGGCCAGATTCGGTGTACAGCCGCTCCATGAACCGGTCTAGCGCGGCCTGGTCCTCGTCAACCGGCCTGCGTCTGCCCGCGCCCCTGGGCTTGACCGGGACGCCGGCCCTGGCCAGCATCCTGCCGACCCGCTGCCGGTCAATTCCTGTGATCGCGCCGATGCGGTAGGTGGACAGGCCCTCGCACAGATACAGATGGCTGACCAGCTCGACAAGGTCGGTGCCTGGGTCCGGTCGGCCGGAACTCGGGCTGCCGCACGACAGCGCGTGCAGGCAGCCAACATCGCCGCGGTTCGGGGTCACGCCGCCAGCCTCCTGCCCGGAAAGCAGGGACCGTTGGCGGCGGATCCGCAAGTGTGACGGCGAGCCCCTCCGCCGTGTGCCTACAGCGTAACCGAGCGGGCGCTTCCCGCCTACAGCACAAACTCACGGGGCTGGCGGGCCGGGCTCACACCCGGGGATCGCCGAAAACCAGATCGTAAATGTCCCGTGCGTGACTGGTCAGCAGCGGCGCCCCTTCGGTAAGGCGGAACGTGCGGCTCCCGTCGGGCTCGCGGTCAGCGCGCAGGAACACGGCGTCTTCTCGCTGGTCGGCGTAGAACCCGCTGGCAAGGTCGTAGAAGTGCGTCACGAGCAACACCCTGACGTCGCAGTCGAGCATGGCCAGGATGACATTCCTGGCTAGTTGCGAACCCTCCCGTTCGTTGGTCGCGGCGAACGACTCGTTGCACAGCAGCACGCTGCCGGGTGCTATCGCATCGGTGATGGCACTCATCCGCCGGAGTTCCTCGTCCAGCTTCCCGCTGATCATCGTGGCGTCCTCGGGCCGGCGGAAATGGGTATAGACGCCGGGACATACGGCCGCGGCAAAGGATTCGGCCGTCACGAACAGGCCTGCCTGCATCATCAGCTGGGCCGTCCCGAGGCTGCGCAGGAATGTCGACTTGCCGCCCTGATTCGCTCCCGTGATTACGATCAGGGACTTGCCGTCGGCACTGATGTCGTTGCCGACCACCGGGCCCGTGCCAGTGAGCAGCAGTGCCGGATTCCGCAGGCCGTGCGCGCTCAGGGCGTGCTTGCCGCGGGGCAGCGGCACCGGCAGGCTCAGTGGCTGCCCCCGCGCGCCGAGTAGGTCGTGCAGATTGAGGCAGCCGATGTAGAAGCCGGTCTCGAGGCGAAGCATGTCGAAGAAGCCGCGGATGTGGCCGCACGACTGCGCCAGGACGCCGGCGACGGTGCCGGTGGCACGGTCCCGCAGGCTGGTCAGGGTCTGCCGGCCGGTGATGTCCCGGTCGGGGACGATCAGATCGTCGGCAGCCCGTCGGCTCGCAGGGGACAGTCGGCTGAGCATTCCGGCCCGGCCGCCGGCCGGGCGGCGCAGAACGTAATCCTCGCCCTTGCCGGCCGGGCCGAGGCTGGCGCTGGTCAGCAGGCCATCCTTGAACCGGAGACGGCTCAGGCGATCGCCGATCTCCGACAGGTAGGTGTCGTCAAGCTCGGCCCGCAGCATGCAGCATAGCCGGGTGAACCCGGCCGAGGTCAGGTGCGCGGCGTGCTCGTCTGCGAGCGCCCGCAGTTGCCGCAGATGCCGCAGGAACACCTCCATGACCTGCATGGACCGGTGCAGTGGGTAGTCGGGGCCGGCGAGCAAGCCACCCCGGATCCGCCGCTCGGCCTCGACAGCGGCGGAGGCCAGGTCGTAGATCGCTCGTACCGCAGGCGGGTGGCGCAGGCAGTCGGTCAGCACGTCCTGCCGGTAGCGGACCTGTTCCGGTGTGGTCAGACTCGTGAGCATGACTGCGCCGGCGATGTCGTGCAGGTGCTGGTCACCACCGGCCATGGCCCGCAGCAGCACGCCAAGCTCAAGGTCAGCCGACACGTCTGCGCCGTGTGCAGGCAACGTCTCGACGGGGCCGAAGTCGCGGTCGGCGTAGAGCAGCAACGCCTTCATGACATGATCCGCGCTCGCACCTGCGCATAGCCGAGCCGGTGCTGGCGGGCCACCGCCTGAGCGTAGGCACGCCCGTCGGCGGGCCGCCGCTCGAGCCGGAAGGTCCGTGCGGCCGGATCATCGGGGCTCAGCATGGCGACGACGCTGACCGTCTGCGGACTGTGCCGGGATACCTCATCGAGAAATGTCACCCACACGCACCGGCAGCCGAGCGCCGTGACCCGCTCCGCCAGCCTCGTGCTGAGTCCCAGTGCATCGGCCAGCGTAGTGGAGGTGAAAATCTCGTTCAGTACGAGCACGCTGCGGCTCGTGGCGCGGTTGAGGACATACCGCAGCCGGATGAGGTCATCGTGCAGTTTCCCGCCGCGGGTCTCGATGCCCTCCCCCCGGTCGAAGTGCGTGAAGATCCGATCGGGCAGGGGCAGGGTCGCGTAGGTGCCCGGCACCGGGCAGCCGAGACTGGCGAGATGATGCACCTGGCCGAACGCCCTGGCGTAGGTGGTCTTGCCGGCCTGGTTCGGGCCGGTCACGACCAGCAGCCGTTCCGCGCCGGTGAGCCGGATGTCGTTGCAGATCACAGGCTGCCGGGCGGCAGCGAGCTTGACGGCAAGCACCAGGTCGAACGTGTCGGTCACAGCCGTCTGGCCGGGCTGTTCCGACAGCTGGGGATAGCAGAAGGCGAGCCCGGCCGCCTGCAGCGGGCGGAGGTAGTCGAGGTAGGCGAGATAGAACTGAACTTCCCGGTCGAACCGGCCGATGACCGGGTCCGTGAACCCTTGCCACTGGTCGAAGAATTTCGCCAGATCCGCGAACGGTTCCGGGAACAGCGCCGCGACCCGCTCCAGTATGCCGGCCTCGACGTGATCGACTTCCAGCGGCGCGGGGAACCCCGGTCGGCGTTCCGCAATCCTGGCATCGCCGCCGGAGAACTTCTCGAAGGTGGCGCGGACATCATCGCCGTAGTCCGCCTCCTGCGCGTACGGGCGCACGGTGACCCGGTTGCCCCTGATATGCAGCGTGTAGGTGATGTGCGCCACGGATCGCTCGATCCGGCGGGCATCCTCCCGCAGGCCGGAATGTGCAGCAGAAGTGAGATGGCAGGCCAGGTAATCGCTGAGGGCCCGCAGGCCAGCCGACCCGGGCCCGGCCGCCGATAGTCCGGATGCCAGCGACTCGACGGCCTCACCGTAGGCCAGTGCCGCGTCGAGGAACAGCAGCCACTTCTGCAGCCGATGGTGCACCGCGCGAGCCTGCGCCAGGCACTCCCGTACGAGCCGCATTTCCCGTGCGAACGAGTCGACGACGCTCCGCATCTCCGGCCTGTCCAGATCCCGGAAGACCTCGTGCCGGTACTCGGCCTGCGCGGGGCTCGGCAGGCTTGCGTAGAAGAACGAGCGCAGGTCGTACTCCTCGCGGCCCGCTGTGACCGAGCGCACCAGCTGATCGAGATTCAGGTCCGCGAAACAGGCGGGCTCGTTCACGCCGGCGGGCGGCCCCGCAGGTTGCCCGCCCGACAGCACGCTGACAACCTGGTGCAATGGCTTCGGTGCCGATGCCGACATTCTCCTGCCCTCGTGGCGCAGTGCGTTCACGAAACAGGAACCATCGGCCCCACTGGCAAGCGGGCGTTAAGCCGCATAACGCCCCGGCGGGATCCAGCGCCGAACGGCCGGCAAGGCGGCCGCTGACGCGAGTATAGAACGCGATGCCCAGCCCGGCGGGCAGCCGGGAACCGCGCCGCGGCCTGGTCGTCACTGGTGCAGCGGGCCGGCTGGCGGCGGCCCGCACCGGCCGCCGAACACACTGCCGTCGAGGAAGGCGGCGGCGCGCTGCCAGGCCGTGGACGCCGGGGCGTCAGTGCCGGTGCTGCGAGCCCGCGAGATGCGGTCGAACGCGTCGGTGAGCTCGGCGGCGAGTTCGTCCGCGCGCCGGACCGCGGTGTCGGCTAGCAGCTCAGTGCGGCGCGGGTCGGCCGCGCGCAGGACGAGGTGGTGTCTTGCGCACAACGCCGCATCGGTGCCTGGCGGCTGCGGGCCGCCGCGCAGGCTGGCCAGCCCGCGCTGGACCGCTGCGCGGCGTGCCCGGCAGACGGCACAGTCGCCGGAGACATCCCGCCGCCGGGGGCTCGCGCGCAGCCACCGAGCCCGGCCTGCAGGCGGCAGTGACGTCCGACACCGCAGCTGCCAGGCGAGCAGCGGACGGATGCCGCGGGGACCGGCGGCCATCGCGGCATCGGCGAGATGGCTGGCGCACAGCGTCAGGGCGGGATCCGGGGCGCCGCTGCCCGCGGCGGTCAATCGGGAGAGGGCATCCTGCTCTGCCTGCGCACCGTCGAGACACGGCGCGCAGGCGACCGCACCGAGTGACCCGATTGCGGGCGCGGCCCTGCGCAACGCGGCTCGGTTCTGCGCGTCGTGATCGGTTCCGGCTAGCCAGTCGCAGCGGAGGTCGCGAGCGGCGATCGTATCGTGCGCTGTCTTCGCCAGCGGCGCCGCCCGGCGAGATCGCACGGTCGCCGCGGCCAGGTGCGGCAGGCACAGGCCGCCCAGTTCCCGGAGGCGGTCAAGCACCGACGGGTCGGCGAGTTCTTCCAGCAGCGTGTCCAGGGCACGCCCGGCTGCCGCCTCGTCGTGCTCACACGCCGGGCACGCTGCCGGCGGGACAGGGTGCCCGGCTAGCCGGTCTCGCGCCGCGGTGACCACGTACCGGTACACGGCCGTCATCCGGGTGGGCGCGCCAGGCTGGCTCACGACACGGCGGGTGTGCCCGGCGCACAGGCCAAGGGAGGAGCACAGCCGGGTGATCATCGGCGGCTGGGCGTGCCCCTCGAGCGCGAACCAGCCCAGATATCGGTCGCTCGCCTCGGTCGCGTACCGGCACACCGGGCAGCCCGGCGCGGTCAGCAGGTCCGCCGCGCTGTACAGGGTGAGGACCGACGGGCCTCGTGGCAACGGCGTTGCGGCTGGCACCCTAGCCGCCGATCCGGGTCTTTGTCACGGGCCGATCCTCGTCAGCTCCGGGGACAGCAACTCCAGCAGCCTGCTGCACGGCCACGATGCACGCCTGCGCTCGGTCTCGACGGACGGCTCCTCCAGGCTGGAGCTCCAGTCGTCCGGCTGACCCGCCCAGCGCGGACAGCTGCCGGCCAGCGGACAGTCGCTGTGCGGCGGACGCCCGCGAGGCCGGCACGGCGGCTGGCGACCCGACCGGAACGCCCGCAGGGCACGCCATATCAGCAGGACTTCGTCGTCGCTCACCCTGGCCATGAACCGCCCTCCCTGCTCGTTCGCAGGTGCAGGGACTGTCAGCGGCGGCTGCCGCGATTGGGGGCGAGCCCCTTCGCCGGGCAGCAAGTCTGGCAACGACCGCACCGCGCAGTCAAGGAGCGGCCGCGCTGGCCTCGGCTGCAGGCCGGTGCGCGATGTATTCTGCCTGTATCGCGCGATGAGGCTCGCGTATGCACCCGGGGCTGCGTTCTCGGGTTGATGGCCTCTACCTGTTTCCGCTGGGGCGAGCATAGGTGGAGGCGACATGAGCCTCAGCGCCGATGACCGGCGTGCGCTGAACTCCATTACCGAGGGCCTCGCGGAGTCAGATCCCGTGCTGGCGGGCCTCCTGGACACGTTCACTCGGCTGACGGCGGGGGAGGCGATGCCTGCCCGCGAGCAGATCGGGGCCAGGTGGCGGCAGATGCGGGGCACAGCCGGGCGAAAGCGGGCACGCCGGGTCGGCCGGCGCCGCGGCACGGCCCAGATCATTATCCTCGTGTGGCTCCTTCTGACAGCGTTGTTCGTGTCGCTGGCGGTCGTCCTTGGCGGCGGCGGTCCGGCACCGTGCCGGACGTCGTGGGCGATGGGCTGCGCAGTTCCCGCGCCGTCGGCTGCGGCCCATGCCGGCCGATCATGACGCGGCGACAACGGATCGGCTGTACCGCGCACTTGTAAGACCGCGATCCGGTCGGGACAATACCCGCAGGCGATGAGGCTCGCCGTAACCGCGAGGGAATCTCGCTGATGGCCTCTGCAGCTCCTTCCGGGCAGGAAGTCTTGGAGGTCATCGTGTGCAGCCCTCCGTTGATGGACGATCCGGTCAGGCGGAGCCGGTGAAGGCCGCCGGCCCGTTCCGCCGTGTGCTCGCGGGGTACGACGGCTCGCCCGACGCGGCCGAGGCGGTCCGGGCGGCCGCGGCGATCGCGGCCCGCGACGGCGGGCATGTCGTCGCGCTATCGGTCCTGAGGCGCGCCCCGCACGCCGACGGCGACGACGAGCCGCGGGGTGATGGCGGCAGTCTCCGGGAGCGGGCCGAGGCGCTTTTCGACGAGTTGCGCCGCGACCCGTCGGCGGCAGGCACGGTCAGGATGAGCGCACAGGTCGTGTACGCGGACGACAGAAGCCTCGGCCGGGTCGTGACCGACTATGCGGCCGAGCACGGATTCGACGTGCTTGTGCTCGGCCGGCACGGCGGTGGCCGGCGCCGGGAAGCGCGCCTCGGGCAGGTCGCCGACGTTGCCGCGCACTCCTGCCCGGTACCAGTTCTGCTGCTGAGAGCGCAGTGAGCAGGAACCGCAATCGGCCCGGTCACACGATCCGGTGCACGGAGCTGCAACTGTCCATCTTCATGCGAGCCGGTGACACGTTCGGCGGCCGTCCGCTCTATCGCGAGATCATCGACCGGGCCCGCGCCGCCGGGCTTCCCGGCGCCACCGCCGTCCGCGGGCTGCAGGGATTCGGGGCATCGGCGCATCTGCGCGCACCGGGACTGGTGGCGCGCAATGGCAGCGAGCCCGTCCTGGTCGAGATCGCCGGCGACCCCGACCGGGTGCGGGCCTTCCTGTCATCGGCGGAGCAGCTGGTCGGTAGCGGGATCATCGCGGCGAAGACCGTCACCGTCGTGCGGAAGGTGGCAGACGTGCCCGACGCAGCCGCTTCCGCGACGACGTAACGCTGTGTATCCTGAGGAAGATCGCGCGATGAGGCTCGCGTAACGTCGGGGGTCGGCCCCGGCTGATGGCCTCTACCTGCACGGATGATCCGCCCAGGTGGAGGTTTTTTTGTTGTCCGCTGTCCTTGCCCAGGTCCTGCAGAGCCTGGTGGTGCTGGCCGGTGCGCCGCTGTACGCGGGAGTGCTGGCCAGGGCCGAGGCGATCGTCGAGTCCAAGCGCGGGCCGAGCGTGCTGCAGCCCTACCGTGATCTGGCCAAGCTGCTGCGCAAGGGCAGCACGACCAGCGATCAGGCGTCGTGGGTATTCGCGGTGACGCCGTTTGTGACCTTCGCCTGCTACCTGACCGTCTCCGTGATCGTGCCGATCATCACCAACACTCCGCTGCCGCTGGCGTTCCTGGCCGACCTGATCGGTGGCGCGTTCGTGCTTGCGCTCGCGGGATTCATGACCTCGCTGTCCGGCCTGGACACCGCGAGCCCGTACGGCGGGCTGGGAGCGAGCCGGGCCAGCTGGATCGGCAGCATGGCCGAGCCGGCCCTGATCCTGGTGTTCTTCACCGTGGGCGCGGTGTCGGCGTCCGACAACCCGTACCTGATGAATCACGCGATCGCGGCCTCCCCGTACGCGCTGGTACTCCCCACGCACCTGCTGGGGCTGCTGGCCTTTTTCATGATCGTCCTGGTCGAGAACGGGCGGATCCCGATCGACAGCCATGGCGGTACTACCGAGATCTCGATGATCGAGGAGAGCCGCGTCCTGGAGTACTCGGGCCGCGCTTACGCGCTGATGAAGTGGGGGAGCTGGATGAAGTTCTTCCTGCTCTCGTCGATCTTCATGAACGTGTTCGTGCTGCCGTGGGGCCTCGGCAACGGCGCCGATCTGGCCAGCGTCGTGCTGGCCGTCCCGGCGCTGGCCGGCAAGCTGGCGCTGTGCGGGCTGGCCGTCGTCGTCATCGACACCTCGTTCGCGAAGCTGCGGTTCTTCCGGATAGCCGAGTTTCTCGGGGCCGCATTCCTGCTGGCCCTGGTGGGCGTGGCGACCTCCTACGTGATCGGGGCGTGAGCGGTGCAGAGTCTGTCGGCGACGAGCACAGCCGGAGTCCTGCTGGACCTGTCCGGCGTGGTGATGCTGCTGCTGGCGTTCGCATGCCTGGGCTCCAAGCTGTTCAACCGGTACGTCGCGTACTACGGCGCGCAGTCGGTAGTGCTGGCCTTCGCGGCCGGTGTCGCCGCGCAGGCCTTCCGCAGCCCGGAGCTGTGGGTGCTGGCCGCGGCCACGCTGCTCATCAAGGGCATCGGGATCCCGGTGGCCGCGCGCAGGCTGCTGATCCGGCGGCTTGAACTCAAGCGCGACGCCGCGCTGTCGACTGGCCTG
>JASHOV010000148.1 GCA_030038495.1 Streptosporangiaceae bacterium | reverse complement strand
TGCGGCCGTTTCTGATCACCGCCCGCGATCAGCTGATCGGAGTCACCGCCAGCGAACTGGTCACGTCCCTCGACAGCCTGCTGCCCGACGTGGACCGGGCGGTGCTGACCGGCGAGTTTGCCGAGGACATGCTGGCGAGCTTCCACGAGGGGCTGGGCCCTGGCATCGACGGCTGGCTGGACGACGACCTGGCGTTCACCCGCCCGTGGGGATTCAGCCTGGACGAGATCGCCGTTCCTGTCATGATCTGGCAGGGTAGCGCGGACCTGATGGTGCCGTTTGCCCACGGCCGGTGGCTGGCGTCCCGGCTGCCGGCCGCGGCGGCGCACCTGGAGGACGGGGAGGGTCACCTGTCGATCGGCCTGGGCGCCGTGGACCGGATGCTCGATGAGCTGGTCGCGGCGGTCGGCTAGCCCACGACGGCCGCGACATTCAGACTGCCCGCAGAAAAGTTGCAGTCCTGCAGGCACCAGGACGCCGGGGAGCCGTGTCTCTGAGTTATGAGATTGCCGCCGTTCCCCGCCGGTACTACGGCATCGCCCGCTGATCGGCCCGATCTGGCAGCGCCGTCGAGCGAGCCCGCCGCCGCGGTAGCGGCGCTCTACCGGGAGCACGCGCTCGGTCTCATCCGGCTCGCGTATGTTACGCAGGGCAGCCGGGCCGCCGCCGAGGACATCGTGCAGGAGGCGTTCTGCGGCCTGTACCGCCGCTGGGATCATCTGGGCAGCCCCGACAAGGCCCTCGCCTACCTGCGCTCCAGCGTGCTGAATGGCTGCAGGAACGCCGGCCGCCGTTCCGCCCGCTCACCGCGCACCGTCACCCACGAGCCGCCGGCCGACTCGGCTGAGTCCGCGGCGCTCATCGGGGAACGGCGGCGCGAGGTGGTCTCGGCGCTGCGCCGCCTGCCCCACCGCCAGCGCGAGGCCGTCGTGCTGCGCTTCTACCTCGACCGGTCCGACCCTGAGATCGCCGAGGTGATGGGCATCAGCGTGAACACGGTGCGATCCACCCTGCGCCGCGGCATCGGCGCGCTCGGCATAGCGCTGAAGGAGACGTCATGACCTGCACAGAAGATCAGTTCCGCAGCATCCTGCGCGAGGAGGCCGCAGACATCAGCGCGGCTAGCGTCCCGCCCTTGTCGCTGCCCGACGGCCGGCTGACCGGCCCGTCCCGCGGCCGGGCCGGGATCACCGGCAGGCGCTGGCGACGCTGGCTGGTACCGCTGGGCGCGGCGGCCGCGGTCACCGCCATCGCCGTGGCCGCCACGGCGATCGCGGGCGGCGGCCGGGTCCCGCAGTCACCGGTCGCCGGGGCTGCCCGGTCCTTTCACGGCGTACCGCCGTACTTTCTGGCTCTCGAGGGGGGCTTCGCTGACCACCACCAGCTGCCATTTAGCCTGGTTGCGCGCCGCACGGCCACGGGCGCGGTTGTGGCGACCGGCCGACCCCCAGGTACAGACCTGTCATGGGCGTCCTGGATTGCAGCCGACGGCGCCAGCGACCGTACGTTCGTGCTGGGCACTCCTGGCTCCAGCGGCAGCGGACAGTTCTTCCTGGTGCACCTGAACCTGGCCCGCAGGATCATCACCCTCCACCGGCTGCCCATCACGGCACCGTCTCCGGCTGCCATCGCCGTTTCACCGGGTGGCTCAGAGCTCGCCGTTGAGGATTATCTGGATCCGCAGCTCGAGACCGAGATCCAGATCTACTCTCTCAGCGGCACCGTCCTGCGGACCTGGCGATGCCGAGACGTCGTCGGACCGGGAACCGGCGCAGCCGAGTTCGCGTGGGGACCGGGCGGAACGCTGGCCTTTATCTACCACGGACTGCCGTCGACCGGCGATGGCATCCGGCTGCTGCCAGCTAGTGCCCCGAGCGGCAATCTGCTCCGGGCGAGTCGGCTCGCCGTACGGCTGAACCAGCCCGGCGGCTACGAGGTCAGCACATTCCTGATGACCGGGCGCGGCGCGACGCTGCTGGCCCTGCTCCAGCGAATGTCGCACGTACGCCTGGAAAGCGAGTTCGCCGTGTACTCCGCCAGCACAGGCCGTGCGCTTCGCAGCTTCTGGTCTTCTGAGGTCGGCGAGTCGCTGGCATGGAGCAATCCGTCCGGCGGTCCGGCGGTGGTGTGGGCCGCGCCCTCGATTACCGGCACGCACGTCAGCGAGCTCGGCGTCCTGGACGGCGGCCGGTTCTTCCCGATCCCGGTAGCTACCGGGCGAGCAGGCGAACTGCTCTACGTGGCGATCGCGTTCTAGCAGCCGGCGAGCTTCTCCGACAGGTAGCCGACGAGGGCGTCGATGCCGATCCGCTCCTGCTGCATCGAGTCGCGCTCCCGGACCGTGACCGCCTGGTCCTCGAGCGAATCGAAGTCGACGGTGACGCAGAACGGGGTCCCGATCTCGTCCTGGCGACGGTACCTGCGCCCGATCGCGCTGGCGTCGTCGAAGTCGGTGTTCCAGTGCTGGCGCAGTTTCGCGGCGACGTCCCTGGCCTTGGGCGACAGGTCCGCGTTCCGCGATAGCGGCAGCACGGCGACCTTGACCGGGGCCAGCCGCGGGTCCAGGCGCATTACCGTGCGCTTCTCCATGTTGCCCTTGGCGTCGGGTGCCTCGTCCTCGGCGTAGGCCTCGAGCAGGAAGACCAGCATGGACCGGTCCACCCCGAGCGCCGGCTCGATGACGTAGGGAACGAAGCGCTCGTTCGTCTCGGGGTCCAGATAGGACAGGTCCTGCCCGGAAGCCCTGGCGTGCGTGCTCAGGTCGAAGTCGGTCCGGTTGGCGATCCCCTCCAGCTCGCCCCACTCGCTGCCGGGGAACTCGAACCGGTACTCCAGGTCCACGGTCCGCTTGGAGTAATGGGACAGCTTGTCCTTCGGGTGCTCATACCGGCGCAGGTTTTCCTTGCCGACCCCGAGATCGAGGAACCACGCCTCGCGGGTGTCGATCCAGTACTGGTGCCACTCCTCGTCCGTGCCGGGCTTGACGAAGAACTCCATCTCCATCTGCTCGAACTCGCGGGTGCGGAAGATGAAGTTCCCCGGCGTGATCTCGTTGCGGAAGGACTTGCCGATCTGGGCGATCCCGAAGGGCACCTTCTTGCGTGAGGTCTGCAGGACGTTCTTGTAGTTGACGAAGATCCCCTGCGCCGTCTCCGGCCGCAGGTAGGCCAGGCTGGAGCTGTCCTCGACCGCGCCCAGATGGGTGGTCAGCATCGTGTTGAACATGCGCGGCTCGGCGAACGTGCCCTTGTTCCCGCAGTTCGGGCAGGCTAGGTCGGCCAGCCCGTGCTCGGGAGCGTGCCCGTGCTTCTCCTCGTAGGCCTCGAGCAGGTGATCGGCCCGATACCGCTTGTGGCAGGACTGGCACTCGGTCAGCGGGTCCACGAACTCCGTCACGTGCCCGCTGGCCTGCCAGACCTCAGGGGCCAGGATCACGCTGGAGTCGAGCCCCACAATGTCGTCACGCAGCGTAACCATCGAGCGCCACCACAGGCGCTTGATGTTGTTCTTGATCTCCACGCCCAGCGGGCCGTAGTCCCAGGCGGCCCTGAGCCCGCCGTAGATCTCGCTGGAGGGGTAGACGATGCCACGGCGCTTGGACAAGCTGACGATGGTTTCCATGCGATCGCTGCGGCGTGCCATTTCTTCTCTCCATCCGGCTGGCGGTCGGCGGCCTGCTGTGTTTGCTGCGTGCGTCAAGCCCGGTCAGGGGGCTGGCGGTGACCCCAAGCTTAGCCGCCCCCTCCGCGGCCCGTCGCGCGAGTTAACGGTCGCCACATCGGGACAACCTGCCGGTATGTGACCGGTAACCTGGGCGGCAGCATCCGCGGACCGGGATGGCATCTACGTGACCTTGGCCAGCCCGTGGCTGGCCAGGAAGGGCGGCATGAATGACTGGCAACAGGCCCCGGCGGCCGGCGCGCCGGTCGCGCGTCCGGTCGCTGCCACCGGGGACGAGCCTGTTCACCCCCGACGCCACCCCCGCCCGCGCGTCCGCCGAGCGGCGCAGCGCCCAGCCGCTGCTGTTCCTGCACCAGCTGCCGGTCTGGATCGCCCCGGTCGCGGCGGCGGTGCTGCTGGTGACCGGCCTGGCCGTGCGCGGCCCTGGCGGCGCCGTC
>JASHOV010000147.1 GCA_030038495.1 Streptosporangiaceae bacterium | reverse complement strand
GGCAGCTGGGCGGAGCGATCGACGGGCCCGCCGCGGTGCGGGCATGGCGGGCGGCCGTCGCCGCGCCGCGGTGGGACGGGCCGCCGGTGTGGCTGCACGGCGACCTCCACCCCGCCAACATCCTGGTCAGCGAGGGCCGGATCAGCGGCGTCATCGACTTCGGCGACATCACCTCGGGCGATCCGGCGACTGATCTTGCCGTCGCCTGGATGCTGCTGCCTGGCGACTGCCAGGAGATCTTCCTGGCGGCCTACGCCGAGGCGGGCGGCCCGCCGCCGGGCGCTGGCACCCGGGCCCGGGCCAGGGGCTGGGCCCTGGGCCTGGCGGTCGCGATGCTGGCCCGCTCGGCGGACACACCGCTGATGACCAGCGTCGCCCGGACCGCGCTCGGTGCGGTGCTCAGCGGACAATGAATCGTGTGCCGACCCGCCGGGTGCAGCTGGCTCCGCGCATGCTTTGAGGCGGCCATATCCTACGGTTCCGACCAGAGGCGGTGGTTCACGCGTTACCGCCTTGCCCGTCGCCTTCTGCGATCGACATCACCAAGCTGCCGCCGCTGCGAATGATGCGGGCGAACTCCGCGAAGGCCCTCGGTGCTGCTTCGCGAGGCAGATGCATCAGCGCGGCCCAGCACCAGATGCCATGCACCGACCCGGCCCGCAGCGGCAGGCGGCGCATATCGGCCTGGATGAGTCCGGCAACCCCACCGGCCCGGAGCTGCCCGACAGATAACACTCCCAGCAGGAACACTCGCCGCCGGCTCATCGAGCCGCTCGGCAACTTCCGCTGCGGCGACCGAGTTCTGCCTGGCGTACTCGGCAGCGATCGCGTCGCAGGTCTGGCGCGTCTCCGCGCCCAGCTCCTGCCCGACCGCCAGGGCATGCCCGCCCGGTTGCGTCACCAGACCAGTATGTCCGGTTATCGTCGCCACCTTGCGGCGTTCTCTGAGGGCGAAGACGGCGCACAGCCGGGACCCCTGTCAGGCCGCGTCACGTAAATTTCCGTCCATGGATTGACATGCCCGTACCTAATGGTAGGCATGGGTGAAGGTAAGCGGTTACCCAGCGGCTCGGACGGCAGGCACGGGCGGCGCGAGGAGGCAGGAATGAAGCGCCGGGTCATGCAGGCCGTCACACTTATCGCATCGATCGCGGCCGCTGCGGCCGCCCTCGGGGCAGCGAGCCCCTCGGTCTCAGCGTCGACGTTAGGCGGGCATGACCTGGCCCCCGGCACGCGCTTTTACGTCCCCCCGCCAGCTCAGGGCTCGGTTCAGCAGATCCTGCAGCTGATCGGCAGCGGTCAGATCAAGAACGCTGGCCTCATTGCCGCCATGGAGTCTTTGCCCTCCGCGGTCTGGCTCGACGGCGAGACCGCGGCGCAGGCAGCTGAGCCCGGCAACCTGGGCTCGGAGCAGGCCGACGCCGACGTCGCGCGGCAGGTCAGGCAGACCTTGTTCGCGGCCAGCCTCCAGCACGCGGTACCGATCTTTGTCGCCTACAACATCCCCGGCCGTGACTGCTCCGAGTACTCGGCCGGCGGAGCGCCGTCCGACACCGCGTACGACGCATGGATCGACTCCATAACCAACGCTCTGGGTGATGCCGCGGCAGTGGTGCTCGAAGAGCCGGACGCTCTGGCCAACCTGCCGGGATACTGCGGCTCCGCGTACGCGGCCGAATTCCCTGACATCACCAACACGACCAGGATCGACGACATCCGCTATGCGGTGGCCACGCTCGAGACCGACCCCAACATCAGCCTCTACCTCGATGGCGGAAACAGCGACTGGCAAAACGTCGGCGGGATGGCCGAGACGCTGGTCGCCGCCGACGTCCAGCAGGCACAGGGCTTCTTCCTTAACGTTTCCAACTACCAGTACGACACCAACAGCGACTTCTACGGCACCTGGGTGTCGTCCTGCATCGCCTACGCGACTGTGAACGAGGCCCAGACCCCGGCCGAAGCGCTGGCCGCCGTGGCCACCTTCGTGGGAACGTCCACGCCGACCGGTGCCTTCGCCGGCCCGGCCTACCCTCCGACTACTCCTCCAGGCGGCTGCGCCACCCAGTACTGGAACGGTGGCGCACCGGGAACCGACATCGCCTCGCTGGTCGGCGCCTACAACGGCGTGGCACTGAGCCCGTTCGGCGTCTGGAGTGAGACCAGCACTACTCCCGACCTCAACACCTCGGGCATCGACGCCAGCTACGCCGCTGCCCTGGGCAGCACGGTGCCCACCACTCACTTCATCGTGGACACCAGCCGCAACGGCCTCGGCCCCAACAGCATGCAGGCCTACGCTGCCGCACCTTACGACCAGCCCAGCAGCGTCATCAGCACCCTCGTGGCCGGCGGCTGGTGCAACCCCACGGACGAGGGCCTGGGTATCCCCTCGACCACTGCCACCGGCGCCATGCTGAGCTCGCTCGACAGCTACCTGCCCGGCAACCCGCCGCTGCTCGACGCCTACCTGTGGATCAAGACTCCGGGTCAGTCGGACGGCCAGTGCGACGCTGCGGGCGGCGTGCGCAGCTGGGATGACGCCGCCGACACGCCGTCGATCGCCGGCTGGCCGGCCAGCACCAGCGCCGCCTTCCAGACATTCGACCCGCTGTGGAGCGTCCAGGCCGGCTCGGTCGTGACCGACCCTGCCGCCGGAGCCTGGTTCTCGCAGCAGGCGCTCATGCTTGCCCAGAACGCGAGCCCGGCGCTGGCTTCGGTGCCCTCCCCCTGACCAGACGGTTCAGGTGCCTACCCGCTGGCCGCCCTGACCCGGCGGGCGGCGTGCAGCAGGTACTCGCGCCGGTTCAGCGGGTCGGGGCCTGACCTCGGACGCGCCGGCGGAGCGCCGCTCACCGGCTCGTAATGGTCGAACCCGCATTCCAAGATGCCCTCGCCGCCGGTCAGCGGCGGCAGCTGCAATTGCAGCCGGTGGACCGCGGCCGCCGCGATAGTGCCCTCGATCACGCATTCCGACCCGGCCAGGCCCTGTTCGCGTGGCACCGCGCCGAGCCTGGCCAGGGCCGGCAGGATGAGCCCGAGCGCGCCCGCCGGTGCCTCGATCCTGAACGCGTGCACCGGCTCGAGCACGGCCGTCCGAGCGCGGCTGAGCGCGGTCATCAGCACTAGCGGCGTCAGGTTCCGGAAGTCGGCCGCGCTGGAAGAGTACTTGCTCCAGCCAGTCGGCGGCGGCGGCACGTAGCCGGAGTGCGTCAGGGTGACCATGCAGTCGGTGACCTGCCAGCCGCGCAGTCCCTGGCGCACTGACTCGCGGACCGCGGCCTCTACCGCCTGGATGAAAGCACGCGGCAGCGAGCCGGGCTCTATCTCCAGGCCGAAGGCGACGCCCGAGCCGGCCGGACCCGGATCAACCCGCAGTCCGACGGTCGCCTTGAAGGGATTGCCTTCCTCGCCCATCCGCTCCACCGCGGCGCCCGAGCCGACGGGCCGCTCGATATGCAGCGTGGTCGTCTCGCTGAACCCGACCGCGATGCCGAAGTCGGCCGCGAGCGTCTGCTGGACGATCTCCTTCTGCACCTCGCCGTACAGGGACAGCAGTGCCTCGTCCCGCACCTCGTCCCGGCGGAGGTTGATCAGCGGGTCCTGCTCGGCCAGCAGCTGCAGCGCCGCGTGCATGCGGACGCGATCGGAGGCCCGCTCGGGAATCACCACGGTCTCCAGCGCAGGCGGGGCAAAGCGATGCTCCCGTGCTGCCGGCGGGCGCGCGCCGATGACATCCCCGATGCGGATCCCGGCCAGGCCCCCGATCCTGGCGATCTGGCCGGCCTGCACGCTCGGCGCTGGTGCCTCGCCGTCGGCGCCGAACACGCGGATGGCCGTCACCTTGCCCTCTCGCCCGGCACCGGAGGCGACCCGGTCCCTGACCCGGATGGTGCCGGAGAACACACGGGTGAAGGCGATCTTCTCGCCCGCGGGTCCACGCTCGACCTTGAAGATCATTGCGGACAGCGGGCCGTCCGGGTCGGCCGGGGCGGGCGACAGCAGTTCCCGCAGGCCGGTCACGAGCTCCGCGCTGCCTGCGCCGGTAATGGCCGACCCGAAGAACACCGGATGGATCTCGGCCGAGTGCACCTGGGCGGCAAGCTCGGCGCGCAGCCGGCCGTAGGGCAGCGGCGTACCGTCGACGGCGGCGGCCAGCACCGCATCGCTGCGGTCGGCCAGGACCTCGGCCAGCACGGCGGGGAACGCCGGGTCCGCGCGGTCATAGGGCGTGAAGGTCGCGGCCGGCGTGCCCTCGCCCTGGACGGCACCCATCGCGATGGCCCGAGGTGCCAGCCGGTCGGTGATCTGCGTGAGTACCCCGGCGCAGTCTGCGCCGGCGCGGTCGATCTTGTTGACGAAGATCAGCGTCGGGATCGCGAGCCGCCGCAGCGCCCGCATGAGGATGCGGCTCTGCGCCTGTACGCCCTCGACCGCGGAGATCACCAGCACGGCACCGTCGAGCACGGCCAGCACCCGCTCGACCTCGGCGATGAAATCGGGGTGGCCGGGAGTGTCGATCAGGCTGATGCCCAGGTCGCCGAGGGCGAACGACGCGACGGCTGACTTGATCGTGATACCACGCTGGCGTTCCAGCGCCAGCGTGTCGGTCTGCGTGTCGCCGCGATCGACGCTGCCGATCGTGTCGATGACCCCGGCCGCGAACAGCAGCCGCTCGGTCAGGCTGGTCTTGCCGGCGTCAACATGCGCCAGTATTCCGAGATTGAGCGTGCGCACCAAGCGTCATGTCCTTCGGGTAGGCGAAAACTCCCTTCTGACTGGACACAGACGCTGCGCGCATGCCGGGGCTCCCTCACTCGGACTGGATTGGTGACGGGAGTAGACCAGAGTTCTGGTCGTGTCGGCAACTGATTTATCGCCGCTACTCGGCTGGCCAGGCCGAGCTTGTCGAGCATGCGCGACACGTAACCCTTCACCGTCGCCTCCGACCGGTACAGGCGCCGCGCGCGGGCTGGCTGTCAGCGGACGCGGCGATCAGGCGGCGCCGTGGTCGCCATCCGACGGTTGCGCTGGGATCCTTGCGGGCTCACCGCGGGGGCGAGCCCGCAAGATCGAGAATCGCCTGGCTGACCGCTTCGGGGTCGACGATCTGATGCAGATGCTCGCCGGAGACCGTCCGGACTGGCCAGCCGTATCGGCGGGCCAGCCCGGCCTCGCTCTCGTACCCGGCGCTGAACATCAGGTAGCCGCACGCGCGATCGGCCCAGCCGGCCGGGGCGGGGACCTGCTCGAGGTAGTAATCGAGCGGCAGCGTGGGTTCCTCGGCGCTGAGGGCCCTGCGAATCTCCGGATCGGGGTACAGCGAGGCGGTGTCGGCCTCGTCCCACCAGTCCGTCCACCGGGGCAGCCGACCGTCCGGCCCGGCCAGACCGCGCAGGAACGGCAGGAACGCCTCGTCCGCCATCGGCGTGGCGCCATCGAGCGCGGGCACCGTGGCGTCGGCGAATATGCAGCCGGCGACCGGCCGGCTCAGGCCGCTGACCAGGGCCGGGACGAAGACGCCCGCGTTGCTGTGCGGGACCAGTACCAGCGGCTGGGCCGGATCGATGCCGGTCAGGCCGTCGGCCACCGCGGCCACCACCCGCTCCCAGTACGGCGGCGGGCCAACGCCGACAGAATGCAGCGACGGCACGACCGTGCGCTCGCCTGCCTGCTCGAGACGCTGCGCGACCGGCCGCCAGGTTGCCGGGCCGACCGACGGGCTATGCACGAGCACGAACACCGCCATACCTGACTCTTGCATCGCAGCCGCCCGTCGCGGCGGCATGTCATCGGAACCCGGTGTCCCTGTTAACTCCCGGCTTCCCCGATCTGGGCCTACGCCGGCCGTCGCGAGGACCGAACCGTCGCCTCGCTCACCTATGCCAGGATTCGAGGGTGGAGATGTCCGACGTCACGCGTGCGATCGCGGCTGCGACTTCGGTCGCCGCATCGCTCCACCTGCCAGCCAGCGACGCAATCGTCCTCCACAACTCGAACCGGCTGGCGCTGCGGCTGACGCCATGCGACGTCCTTGCCCGGGTTGCCCATGTGGGGCATAAGGCTGCGCAGTTCGAAGTCGAGCTTGCTCCACGGCTCGCCGAGGTCGGATGCCCGGTGGGC
This sequence comes from Streptosporangiaceae bacterium, assembly GCA_030038495.1. Taxonomy (GTDB): domain Bacteria; phylum Actinomycetota; class Actinomycetes; order Streptosporangiales; family Streptosporangiaceae; genus JAJYUU01. The sequence continues at coordinate 6,950 of JASHOV010000147.1, read as the reverse complement.
CTCTTGGAGCCTCGGGCGGACCCGCTTGTGTACTCGCGCGATGGCTTCGAAGTGACGCTGTGGATCTACTACGAGCCCGTGACACCTCACGTATCACCAGTCGACTACGCCAGGGCGCTGGAGCGGCTGCACGCCGGCATGCGCAAGGTTGATGTGCCGAGCCCGCGGTTCACGGATCGAATCGCGGAGGCGGAAGAAGTCGTTGCCAATCCCGATCTCTCGCCGGAGCTCGCCCACGCAGACCGCGTGTTCCTCGCCAGCAGACTAGGAAGCCTGCGACGGGCGATCGACGACCGCGGCGCCGTGGAGCAGCTGCTCCACGGCGAGCCGCATCCAGGCAATGTGCTCGCCACGAAGAATGGCCCGTTGTTCATCGACCTTCAGACGTGCTGCCGTGGACCCGTCGAGTTCGATCTCGCCCATGTTGCCGAGGCCGTCTGCGAGGACTACCCGAGCGTTAACCAAGGACTGCTGGACGAGTGCCGGCAGCTCGTTCTCGCGATGGTCGCAGCGTGGCGCTGGGAGCTTGGCGACCAGTTCCCGAACGGGAGGCGATCCGGAGAAGAATTCCTGCGCTCGCTGCGCGAGGGTCCTTCCTGGCCGACACTCGAAACGGTGACCAGGCGACTGGGTGGTATGTACCTGACGGACCACCCTGCGTAGTTGACCGGGTAGGCGCAGCCCAGCTGATGGCTGCGGCTCTGCTACTGGTTCGCGGGTCGGCTGCGTTACCCGTCGCGGTGCACGGTCTCGGGCGAGAACGCCGGAAGGCACACCGACACGTACCGCGCGCCAGCGGCGCCAGGAGTGGAGTACCTGACCCACTCGCCTGCCGGTATGTGGAGCGCCTGGCCCGCCTCGACGACGATCTCGCCGTCCAGGGTGCTGGCGGCCAGCTGACCCTCGAGCACGATGGAGTACTCGTCGAACTCCGGCTGCTGGCCGGGTTCGGACCAGCCCGAGGGGCTGTCCATCACCGCGATCGACACTGTCGCCGTGCCGGTGGCCAGATGGCCGGCGAACTCGGCGATCGTCTTTGTCGGTGAGCCTTCGGCAAGCAGCACGGTCGGTGCCGTGATGAGCTGCGCCATTCGTGGACCTCCGGATCACGGGGCTGTGACTGCGCCGCGAGTGTAGCGCGCGCTCAGGAGCCCGCCGGAGCCCGCCACAGGTCCGTGATCGCGAACCCGAACTCGGCCAGCATGCGCCGCAGCAGCGGCAGCGACAGCCCGATGACGTTGCTGGCGTCGCCGTCGATGCCGTCGATGAACGGGCCGCCGAGCCCGTCAATGCTGAAGGCGCCGGCGACCGACATGGGCTCGCCGCTGGCAATATAGGCGGCAAGCTCCGCGTCGGTCGGGATGCCGAACCTGACTCTGGTGGCCGCCACCGCCTGTACGCGGCTGCTGCTGCTGCTGCTGCCGTCGATGAGGCAGTGCCCGGTGTAGAGCGTCCCCTCGTGTCCGGCCAGGCGGCGCCATATCGTCGCGGCCCGCTCGGCTGTGCCGGCCTTGCCGATGGCCTCGCCCTCGAAGTCGAGCAGCGAGTCGCAGCCGAGCACAAGCCGGTCCGGCCGCAGGCTCGCGACTGCCGCCGCTTTCCGCTCGGCCAGCAGTGCTACGAGCGACGCGGTGCCGGGCGAGTCGTCGCAAGTCTCGTCCACGCCGCTGACGACGACCTCGGGATCGATGCCGGCGGCGCGGAGCACGCTCAGCCGGCCGGCTGATGCCGAGGCCAGCACGAGGGTCACCTGCGGTGATCGGGTCACTCGGGCGAGAGTAGCAATACGTGCCCGGCGGCTTACAGGGGCAGCAGCTCGGGTCGTTTGGCCGTCATCCCGTCGCCGCTGGATACGCCGCGCAGCCTGCGCTGCACCCAGGGGCCGGCATACTCACGAGCCCAGCGCAGATCCTGCTGCCGCATCGCACTCCAGCCCCCGGCCGCCGCGCCGTCGGCGGGCAGCGGATCCCGCCAGCCCGCGGGCACGGGCAGCCCAGCCACCTCGCAGGCCCGCAGAGCGACCCGCCGGTGTCCGTCGGCGGCCAGATGCAGCCGGTCGGCCGACCACATCCTCCGGTCCGCGAGGATATCCATGGACCACAGGTCCACGTGCAGGCAGTCGTGTCGCCTGCCGATATCGCGGAGGCGCTCGTTGAACGCCGCGGCCCTGCCCCGGATCAGGCGCAGCACAGGAAAGTGGCCGGGATCGAACCCGGTGAACACCATGACCTGGCTGCCCGCCGCGCGCAGCGACACCACCGCCTGCTCGAAGGTCGCGGCCAGCTCACCCGGGTCAGCCCTGCGTCGCAGCAGGTCGTTGCCGCCCGCGGCCAGGCTGACGAGGTCCGGCGCAAGCCTCACGGCCGCGGGTACCTGCTCGCCGATGACCTGGCGCAGGAGCTTCCCGCGTATCGCCAGGTTCGCATACCGCAGCCCGGCCGACGCGGCGGCTAGCTCCCGTGCGAACCGGTCAGCCCAGCCCTGCAGGCTTCCGTCCTCGTAGGGGTCGCCCAGGCCCTCGGTGAAGCTGTCACCCAGAGCTACGAAGGTTCCCACCGCCCGCATCCGCGCTCGCCTCCCGCACCGTATCCGCCCGCCAGGCTAGCAACCGCGCAGGCCTGCCCCGTTCCGGCAGGACTGTCGGTGCTCCGGGACCGCTGGGCCGGCTGGGACCGGGCGCCGTTCGCCGCCGACAGCCCGAGTCAGGTAGCGGTATTCGAGCAGACGCGGTAACGCGAGCGCTCCGATCAGAGTCCGCCCGGATGCCGCCGTTCCCGGCTTATTAATGTTGATCCCGTGCGGATCTTCGTTGCGGGCGCCAGTGGTGTGATCGGCGTGCGGCTGGTGCCACTGCTGGTGGCCGCCGGACACACCGTCGCCGGAATGACGCGCTCGCCGGACAAGGCCGCGGGCCTGCGCGAGCTTGGCGCCGAGCCGGTTGTGTGCGACGTATACGACGTCGAGGCTCTCTCGAAGGCGGTGGTCGGCTTCGGACCCGATGTCGTGTTCCACCAGCTGACCGACCTGCCCGACAGGGTCGCCGACATCGCCGAGTACGGCAGGCGCAGTGGCCGCATGCGCGATGAGGGAACGCGCAACCTGCTGTCCGCCGCCGCGGCCGCCGGGGCCAGCCGCGTCATCGCGCAGAGCATCTCCTGGGAGCTGCCGGCCGAGACCGGCCGGGCGGTGACCGCCGCGCACGAGCGCGCGGTGCTGCAGGCCGGCGGTGTGGTGATCCGGTATGGCCAGTTCTTCGGCCCCGGGACCTACTACGAGTCGGCGCCCCCGCAGCCGCCGCGGATCCGCATCGACGATGCGGCCCGGCTGACGCTGCCGGCTCTGGATGCGCCGCCAGGCCTGACGATCGTGGTCGACGACAGGGCCATCTGACCGCTCGGGCACCCCCCGGCCTAGGGTTGGGAGTGGACCCGGGGGGAGCGCCGATATGGACACAACCACCGCTATACGCCACTATCAGGTGAAAGCGCGGCAGGCCAGGTAATGACACAACCGGGCCCGGCGGCCCGCACGGCTGACCGGCCGTGTGTCGACTGTCTCGATCCCTCCGTCGCCGCCGCGAAACCTAGCTGGCGGCTATCCCGCCCGGCTGCGTTCTGGCTGATCGCCTACGCGTTCGCGGTCACCATGCTCGGCACCACACTGCCGACCCCGCTATACGTGATCTACCAGGCGGAATGGCATTTCTCCACGAGCCTGATCACGCTGATCTACGCCGTCTACGCGGTCGGCGTGCTCGCCGCGCTGCTGGTCGCCGGGCACTCATCCGACCAGGTTGGCCGACGTCCCGTGCTGGCAGCGGCGATCGGGCTGAGCATCATAAGCGCGGCCACGTTCATCCTGGCACCGGGCGTCGGCTGGCTGTTCCTCGGGCGGGTACTGTCCGGCCTGTCCGCCGGGCTGATGACCGGCACTGCCACCGCCGCGCTGACCGAGACGGCGCGACCCGGCTCGGGACGCCGCGCGTCGCTGGTCTCGACGATAGCCAACATGGGCGGCCTTGGCCTCGGCCCGCTGCTGGCCGGGCTGCTAGCTCAGTACGCTCCGCAGCCGACGGTCCTGCCCTTCCTGATTCAGCTCGGGCTCGTTGCAATCGCCGGACTTGGCCTGCTTGTCGTGCCGGAGACGGTCAGCCAGCGGTCGGCGCTGTCGCTGAGATTCCGCGGCCTTGGCATTCCGCTGGCAGGCAGGGCCGAGTTCATCGCGGCCGGTTTCGCCGGCTTCGCCGCCTTCTCCCTGCTCGGGCTCTTCAGCTCGCTTGTCCCGACGTTCCTGGTCGGCGTCCTGCACGACACCAGCCACGCGGTAGCGGGAGCGGTGGTCTTCCTGGCCTTTGCCGTCGGCGCGGGCACCCAGCTGGCCGGCTCACGGCTGCCGAGCCGGCCGGTGATGCTCGCGGGGCTGGCGATATTCCTGGGCGCGCTGGCCCTGATCGTGGCCGGGCTCTCGGCCGCCTCAATGGCGGTCTTCCTGGTCGGCACCGTGGTGAGCGGGGTGGCCGTCGGAGCCGTCTTCATGGGCAGCCTGGCCGTGGCCAACCGTCTCGCCCCGGCGGAGACACGGGGCCAGGTGATTTCCACCTACTTCGTGTTCGCCTATGTCGGCCTGACCGTGCCCGTCATCGCCGTCGGATTCGGCTCGCAGGCGTTCGGTGACTTCCGCGCCACGCTCGGCTGCGCTGTGGCGCTCGCGGCGGTCGCCCTGGTCTCCATGGTCATCATCCGGCGGAGCGGGCCGGAGGCCGGAGCGCACCCTAGCCGCGGGACGAACTCCGGTTCGTGAACCATGCCGCAGCGAGCAGCGCCAGGCCGATCACGAACGATACGGCGGCCCGAACCTGGTGATGACCCTTATGTGTGCTGCCGACCATAAAATGCAGAGAATTCGCCGAGCCGACCACATACAATATTCCAGCGATTATTCCCAGTATCCCGAGAATTGCGAGTATCAGTACCATTAACCGCTTGGCAGAGGACCCGTTAGAGGCCATTGCAGCATTCATGCGCTATACCTTGCTCCTTCACACGGCGAGCGCACTGCCATTCGGAGGTATTCACCGATCGCCCGGCCGCGCGATGTGCCGGTTTCTGGCAGAGAGGTCGGATCTGCCGGGGCGACGTGACTTGGCAGCCAGCCAGGGAGATCATGGTCGAGTGAAATACTGGGGCAGCGCGCTCCCGGCCACGCGAGCGGTCGGCGGCTGAGATGCATGCGGTCGGCCTGGTCCTCCATCCGCAGCGGGACTCGGCGGAGGCCACCGCGGCGGTGCTGGACTGGGCTACCAGGCGGGATATCCGGGTGCTCGGCATCGATTCCGAGGTAACCAGGCTTAACTGCGCCGCTGAGGCCGTGCCGGCCGCTGACCTCGGCCGCAGCTGCGACCTCATCGTCAGCCTGGGCGGCGACGGAACCATGCTGCGCGCTATGCGGCTGGCGGATGGCCAGCAGGCACCGGTGCTTGGCGTGAACCTCGGCAAGCTGGGCTTCCTCGCCGAGGTCGACGTGCCCGACCTGGCGGAGGCACTGTCAGCGATCGACGAGCACCGGTTCAGTGTCGAGCACCGGCTGGCCGTCGACGCGGCCATCGGCGGCCGGCTCGTGACCGCATTCAACGACATTGCCCTTGTCCGGTACCCCGGCCAGCCGATCGCCCAGATCGCGGTGCACGCGGGCGGCCACCCGTTCGTCAGTTACGCCGCCGATGCCGTCGTGGTGGCGACGCCTACTGGATCGACCGCCTACAGCTTCTCGGCCGGCGGCCCCATCGTGAGCCCCGAGGTCGAGGCGCTCCTGGTGACCCCCGCGGCGCCGCATTCGGCGTATAACCGCGGCCTGGTCGTGTCGGTCGGAGACAGCCTGGAGCTGGAGCTGCTGCCCGCGAGCGGGGGCCTCGCGGTCGAGGTGGACGGTGAGGTGGCGGGCAATGTCGACCCCGGCGATGTGATCCGCGTTCAGCCGCGCCCGGCCGCCGCGCACGTTGTCCGTCTCGGCCGGACCACGTTCTACGAGCGGGCCAGGCGCAAGCTGCGGCTTGCCGACTCGGCCGAGATTCCGGTCGGCTGGCCCTGATCAGGGTCCAGCTTCGGCGATCGCGGTCCGGTACAGGGCCTCCATGCTCGGGCCGAAGCGGGCAGCGTAGGACACCGAGGGTGTGAGCCCGCCCTGCTCGTACCCGCCGATCACGCCGATGACAACGCCCTGACCGCCCGAGCCGATCGTGCCGACCAGGAACGGGCCTCCGCTGGTGCCGTCGGTGTAGCCGTTGCAGTCGAACTGCAGCTGGGTCGTGCTGTAGGCCACGGTCTCGTTGTCGCAGCTGATGGGCGTGCTGGCACCATCCGGGTACGCCACGACGGTGACTGGTTCGCCCGCCGGCTCGTTGATGCCGACCGACTCGGCTCCAGTGAGAGACTGCACGGTAGCCGAGCTGCCCGCCCGCCGGACGATCAGGAAGGCGAAGTCGTCATCGGGGTCGGCGGCGGACTGCCAGTGCTGGTCGACGATCACCTTGGTGACGGTCCATACCCCGTACGGCGCCTGTCCGTTGGCGTAGCCGGGCACGAAGACGATCGGGCCGTTCTGGTGCCCGCTCACGCAGTGCGCCGCGGTGAGCACCAGGTCGCCGGACGGGCTGGCCACCACGCTGGCGGAACAGAAATGCGTCGCCGGCTGCCCTCCGGACGTGGTGAACAGCGCACCGACAGCGGCCGACTGGCCGACCGCGAGCCGCGGCGACGGGACGCGCGCCGCCTTGCCGAAGGCGGGGCTAAGGGCAAGGCCCAGCATGGCCAGTATGGCGAGCGCTGAGGTGACGACGGCCGAGCGGATTACGAGTGCGCGGCCACTACCCAGCCGCCGGTGGCCGACCCGGGGCTGGCTGTCCCTGGGGTCGCCGACGGGGCGGGTCGTCCCGCTAACATCGCCCGCAGCTG